>CALCHY010000068.1 GCA_937907415.1 uncultured Trueperaceae bacterium | reverse complement strand
CCGCCTTGCACGCGCGCTGCGCCTCCACGGCGGTCGAAGACGTAGCGGCGTTGCCGGTTCTCGGCACCACCCGGCGCCACGTGTATGACGTCGACGAACTGGGCAGTCAACGCGAACGGCTCCATGTCTGCTGGGGCGTCGGTGCCGAGGGCGCCAAGGAGTCCGGTCGCCTGACCCATCTTGCTCGCTGCCGTCTGGAACACGCCTGCCATGGCGTTGGCCGCGTCGGCGGGCGAGAGGAGGTTGCCCATGGTGTCGAAGGCCATGGCCCCAGGCGCCAGCACTCCGTTGAGCAGCGGGACGAAGAAGGCGGTTTCCCTCAAGGTCGTGCCTAGGTCCTTGAGCGTGGCGTCCGCTGGCTGATCGAGTGGCGAGTTGGTCACCGCCAGGTTGACCCCGAACATGTTCGCGACGGGGCGCTCCCAAGGCGTCATGATGTGTTCTTCGAAGAACTCGTTCCCGCGCTTACGCTCTATGCCAACCTCCACGCGCAGGCGGTGCTGGAGGCTCTCGGGTACAGCCGACTCGATGTACTCGTATGCCACGACTAGCGGCGCTGGGAGGGCGCCGAATGCCGGGTGAATGGCGTCCCAGGCCGCGTCACCCAAGCGGTACTCCACCCAGGCGTACTCCATGGCCTCTGCCAGGAGCGCCGCGTGATCGTCGGAGGCGAGGACAACGCCGGCCGCAGCCAACGCGTCTAGTAGCGCGGCGCTGGCGGCTTGTGCCTCTAGGTACGGCGCCGTCTCCTCGAGTTCCACCGCAGCCAAGGCGCGACCGAACTCCTCCAAGTCCTCCACGCTCACGTCGGCAGCTTGCGCCACCGCCCTGACCTGGTCTGGCGACGAACGCTCAGGGGCGGCGAGCGGCTCGAGCACGCGCTCCAGCAGCCGTTCGCCGTCTGCCTCTGTCAGCGAACCAAGGGCGATGCGGGCGTCGTAGCCGGCATCCTCAAGAAGCGTAGCCAGCAAGAAGGAGAGGTCGAGCGCGTTGCCGGCGCGCGAGATGAACGTGGCTTCCGCGCCCCGCAAAAGGCCGCGGTAGAGCTCGAAGCGGTACTCGCTGGCCAGCAGCTCCTCGAGTTCTTGTGCGTCCATGAACGCGGCGTCCAGGCGCTGGGCGTCAAGGTCGATCCTGCTGCTGTCGACGCCGGCCAACGCCACCTCGAGCATGTTGCGCTGGCGCGCGAGTTCCCTAGCCGCCTCGCTAGTCAGTGCTCCCTGCGCCACTGCGCTCGGTGCCAGCGGCAGTGCGATGGCGATGGCAAGCACGCACGTAAGCAGGCGCCTGGCGCCCGCCACGAAGTCGGCGCACGGGCCTGACCTGCGCTGGAGCTGCCTCATAGCCCGAAAGTCGCGAGCGGCAGGTACTCGCCGACGCGGTCAGCGTACGGCGCTACCAAGGTCACGTTCGCTTCTGGCACACTGGTGGTGCCTGACGCCGTGCTCTCCTCGACCTCCCCGGCCGCCAGGGCCGAGAGGTTGACGAACGCGAGCGTTCGACCAGTGGCCTGCAGGACGGCGCCACGCACCCAGGCGTACTCGTCGAGGGAGAAGTTCGCGTCGTTGAGGGCCTTCACTTGCAGCTCCTTGGCCGCCACGACTAGTCGGATGATGTCGGCGTAGGCGTCGATCACCTGGCGGATACCCGGGTTGCCGTCCTTGAGGCTGGCGTACTTCTCCTCCAACGCGCTAGCCTTGCCCTTGAGGCCGGTCATGACGCTGCCCGTTACTTGCAGGTAGCGCTCGACGTGGCTTGCCTGCAACAAACCCCCCGCCGGGACGGAGAAGGTGCGCTTGTTGCTCACCTGGCGGTCCAGTTCGGCGAGCTTAGGGAGCTCCATGCCCGCCCTGACGGTGTTGGTCAACGGCCTGATCACGTAGAAGTAGGCTGCGCCGCCGCCAACCACGAGGACGGCGGCGGCCACGATCAAGCAGCCGATCACGAACTTCTTCTTCATTGACTCTCCTCCTGGGCGTGCTTCTCTGGGGCCGCGACCTCGTCGAGGCTAGCCAAGTATTCGATAAGCGCCTCGGTGGCCTTGAAATGGTGGACCGCGCCATCGCTGGCGTCGCGCAGGGTCGCGTGCCAGTTGGCCTGCGTTCCCGGCTCGCGCCAGACCTTGAGTAAGAACCTATGACTGGTGTCGGTCACGCTGCACCTCTCGCCGCGCTACGTCATACGGCGTTGCCGCCCTTGCATACTGCGCGGCCCGGCCTCGTTGCGGCTGGGCACCCGTTGCGGTTGTGAGCAGACTAGTAGGTCCGGTGTCAACGAGGCGTCAAAGATCGGAGCACGTGCTCGCGCTACTCCAGCGGCCGGAGCCAGGCTGCAGGCTGTTCAAGCAGCGAGGCCGCCATGGCGCGAGGGAGACCAGCACCCTGTTCCTTTAGCTCGCTAACTACGGCTGGCGGCGGGGCCGGGGGCGGCCAGCTCGCTGGAGCGTCCGACTCGAGCAACCAGGCGAGGTAGCGGGCCTTCGGGCGTTCGACGATCATCACCTCGGCCTGCTCGCCTTGGGGTTGCCCGCTCGCGTGAGAGTGGCTGGGGCGTACGAGGCCAGCGTCCACGAGGCGGTCGCGCGCTTCCAGCCCCGCGCGCTTCAACGCCGCATCGGCCCCCATGAGCAATGCGAGGCGCATGCGGGCGACCCCGCGCACGAGGCGCTGGTGCGCGCTCTTCAGCTCCGCCTCGTCGACCAGGGCGAGTTGCGCCTGCGCGGTGGCGATATCGCCGGTCCAGAGCGCCAGCTCGAGCCTCAGCCACGGCGCAACGTCAGTGAGCCGCGCGGTGTCCAGGTCTAGGATCGCTTGCTCGAGCCGCGGCGTGACGCTCGGGTCGAGGCGTGCCTCGGCCGCCAATAGTTGCGCCGTGAGCGCAAGTCGCTTGCGCTCATCGCCCAAAGAAGTCGCGAGGTCAAGGCCGGCGTTCAGGGCGTCTATCGCGCCGGGCAGGTCGCCGCAGAGGCGCAAGATCTCACTGCGTTGCTCGGACACGCGCATGCTCAGGCGCCGATCCGCCAGCTCGTGCGCCAGGACCTCGACCTCAGCCATGGTGTTCCACGCGGGCCCAAGTTGACCTTGCCGGCCGTAGACGACGGCCAGGTTGATGAGCAGTTCCGCCTCGCGCCCGACCGCGTTGGCGCGCCGCGCGACGGTTATCCCCTCCCTGAAGTGACGCTCTGCGCGCGGGTAATCACCGAAGCGCTCGGCGCTGGCTGCGAGGTTGTTGAGGGTCGCGCTCACGTCGAGATGCTGCGAGTGACGTCTCGCTAGCGTCAGGGCCTCGTCGAAGTGGTGGTACGACTCGTCCAGCCGCCCGCGCATGGCGTTGATGCTGCCGAGGTTGTTGTGCGCACGGTAACGCTCGACGTCGTCAGCGCCGCTCAGGCTGGCTGCGAAGGCGGCGGCGGCTCCGTCAAGGTCGCCCGCGTAGAAGTGCGCCGCCCCGACCGCGTTCCTTGCGCGCGCGACCAGGCCGTCATCTCGTATGCGCAGCGCCGTCTTCAACGCCTTGAGTGCCTCCTCGAGCCCCTCACCCACGCGACCGCGGGCGAGCAGCAGGCGGGCGCGCCTGACGTTGCACTCTGCCAGCGCGGCGTCGCTCTGAAGTTCCCATGCCAGCCGCTCTGCCTCTTCGAGGAAGTCGGCTTGCGCAGCGAGGTTCATGCGGCTGGCCGCGTTGCGCTCGAGCAGCAGGACGGCCTCGAGGCGCAGCGCCGGTTCGGTTGGCGCCGCCCACAGCGTGAGGAACGCGAGTTCGTCGGCGGCCTGCGCTTGCGAACGCTCCACGGCCGCCTTGGCGCCTGCGAGCGCCCGGCTGGCCGCCTCCTCTCGCTCACCAGCAGCCAGGAGGTGGCGCGCCAACACGCCCTGGTCGGCGGTCACGTCGTTGCGCAGCACCGCCACGATCCGTTCACTGAGAAGGCGCCTAAGCGGGGCAGTGAGGCTAGTCAGGATGGCGGCGCGCTGCTCGGGGTTCAGTCCCAGGTGCTCGTCGATGAACCCGCGCTCAGCCAAGCGGGCGAGGTCGGCGACCAGCTCGAACGCTGGCCGCTCGAGCACGGCCGCGAGGCCGTCCACGCGCAACGCGCCGCGCGCCACGGCCACTGCCTGCAAGGCGCGGCGGTCGGAGTCGCTGAGGGCCGTCAGCGTCCCGCGCAGGCCGAGCGGTTCGCGGCGTTCTATGCGGCGCGCCAGCTCCTGCGTCTCGCCGCTCGGTTCAGCGCCGACCTCTGCCGCCAGGCGCTCACTGAACGCAGCGTAGCCCGCTAGCGCCGCGTCGGCTGACCCCGAGACGTACGCGAGGCGCATGGCGGAGCGCTGCAGTTCCTCGTCGTACGGGTCGTGCGCCTGCGCGTGCACCGTGAGCTCGAGTGCCCGCTTCACTTCCCCGAGACCCTCTAGCTGGGCGGCGCGATCGGCTAACGCGCGCCGCACCAGGCCTGCGCTACTCGCGCGCTCGCGGGCCAGCCATTCGAGGTACTCGCTCGGGAGCCGCGTCCCGAAGCCCGCCAACAACTCGGTCCCGTCAAGGCCGTCAACGAGTTCTGCCAGTTCGAGCTCGTCCGCATGTCGTAGACGGCCGACGTCGGTAACGGCGCGCACGCTGACGCGCGTCACGCCGTCATCCAGCCACTCGTCAGCGCCAGGCAGCGACCTGAGCGTGTAAAGCGCTTGGCGCACGTTCGCTAGCCGCTCGGGGCCCCACAACAGGGCGGCGAGCTCCTCGCGTTGCACGGCCCCTTGCGCGACGGCGAGGTAAGCGAGCAGCGCTGCGGCCTTGTGAGAGGTCGGCTCGACAGCCACGCCCGCGTGTGAGAAACGCACCTCCCCCCACAACCGCACTTCTAGCGGCCGTACGCTGCTCAGCCCTTCAACTTCCGTCAACCACGCACCTCGGCCCCCTGCTCCAGGAACAGTGGGGCTTCGCGTAGACCCCTCAACACCACGTGGCACGAGCGGCAGCGCGGTTCGTAGCTCTCGGCGGCGCCGACGAAGACAGTCGGGTCGTCGTAGTGCGCTGGCCGGCCATGAATGAGGCGCTGCGTGCGCGTCGCCGCCTGCCCGCAACGGCAGATGGCCGTAAGCTTCTCGACGACCTCCGCTCGGGCGATGAGTTCTGGCATGGCGCCGAACGGCTCGCCCCTGAAGTCCATGTCTAGTCCGGCCACGATCACGCGCCTGCCTGAGTCGGCTAACCGTTCGACGACGGCCACGACTTCGGCGTCGAGGAACTGCGCCTCGTCGACGGCCACCACCTGGGTCTCCTTGTTGAGGCGCGCGAGCAACTCGCCAGCACTTGCCACCAGCTCCGCTTCGAGGGTTCGGCCTGCATGCGATGCAACGGCCAACTTGGCGTAGCGATCGTCTATGGCGTGCTTGAAGACCTGCACCTTCTGCTGTGCGATCACGGCGCGAGTTACGCGCCGGATGAGCTCTTCGCTCTTACCGGAGAACATGGGACCAGCGATGACTTCTATCCAACCTCCGGAGAAACCGTGACCAAGCAACATGGGACCCATGGTATCGCCCGAGGGCGAGGTGAGGGACGGGGTGAGGTCCGGGGTGAGGCGCCGTCACGCAGCGGTCCACGTTCGCCCGAACGCGGGTGCTACGCTGCTTGGGTGGAGCGCATGCACGGTACGACTATCGTCGCAGTCAACAAGGACGGCATCACCGCCATCGCTGGCGACGGGCAAGTGACGATGGGTGAGACCATCGTCAAACGTGGCGCCGTGAAGGTCAGGGCGCTAGCGGAGGGCGACATCCTCGCGGGTTTCGCAGGCACCGTCAGCGACGCCTTCACTCTCATCGAGAAGTACGAGGGCTACCTCGACCAGTACCGCGGCAACCTGCTTAGGGCGGCAGTGGAGACGGTCAAGGAGTGGCGCACGGACCGCGCCTTACGCAACCTCGAGGCTCTCTTGCTCGTGGCAGACGCGGAGCAGATCCTCACCCTCTCCGGCATGGGCGACGTCATCGCCCCCGATGACCCCGTCGCTGCCGTCGGCTCCGGCGGGCCGTACGCCCAAGCAGCGGCCTTGGCGCTCTTGCGGCATACCGCGCTCAGCGCGGAGGAGATAGCGCGGGCCGCCATCGGCATAGCAGCAGAGATAGACATCTATACGAGTGGCAACGCCACCGTGCTCACGGTCGGCGGTCCCGCTGACGAGCCTGGCGCCGACGAGAGCGAGGAACCTGCGTGAGCGACGAACTGACCAGGCGCCTGACTGATCTGACGCCAGTAGAGATAGTCACGGAACTCGACCGCCACATCATCGGGCAGAACAAGGCCAAACGCATGGTGGCGGTGGCGTTGCGCAATCACTACCGCCGCAAGCGCCTCCCCGACGACGTTCAGAGCGAAGTGACACCCAAGAACATCATGCTCATCGGCCCAACCGGCGTCGGCAAGACCGAGATCGCGCGTCGCCTCGCGAAGCTAGCGCGCGCACCGTTCCTCAAGGTCGAGGCGACGAAGTTCACGGAAGTCGGTTACGTGGGCCGCGACGTCGACTCCATCGTCCGCGACCTCGTGCGCGCCTCCGCCGTCATGGTCGAGGAGGAGAAGAAGGCCGAGGTCATGGCGCAAGCGCGCCGCGAGGCCGAGGAGCGGCTCCTCGACGTGCTCATCCCCGGCGGTTCTGAAGACAGCCGCGAGCGCATGCGGCAACTGCTGCGCGCGGGCGACCTGGAGGAGCGCACGGTAGAGATCGAGGTCGCTTCCGAACAGCCGGCCAGCCTGCCGATGCCGGGCATGGAGGAGGCCGGCATCAACCTCCAGGAGATGTTCAAGCGCTTCATGCCGGAGCAGAAAGTGCGCCGCAAGGTCAGCGTGCGCGACGGGAGGCGCCTGCTCGAGAACGAGGAAGCAGAGCGTCTCATCGACCATGACGCCGTTACCCGCGAGGCGGTCGACCGCGCGGAATCGCTCGGCATCGTGTTCATCGACGAGATCGACAAGATCGCGCGCGACGACCGCATGGGAGGGTCGGACGTGTCGGGTGAGGGCGTGCAGCGCGACCTGCTGCCCATCGTCGAGGGCACCCAGGTCAACACGCGTTACGGGCCGGTGAGCACCGACCACGTGCTCTTCATCGCCGCTGGCGCCTTCACGGTCTCGAAGCCGAGCGACCTCATCCCCGAGTTGCAGGGCCGCTTCCCTATCCGCGTCGAACTCGACGAGTTGAGCGCCGGCGACTTCCAGCGCATCCTCACCCAGCCGCGCTTCGCGCTCACCAAGCAGTACACGGACTTGCTGGCCGTCGACGGCACGCATGTGCGCTTCGACGAGTCCGGCATCGTGGCGTTGGCCGATTACGCGGAACGCGTGAACCGCGAGGTGGAGGACATCGGCGCGCGCAGGCTGCACACCATCATCGAGACGGTGTTGGAGGACATCGCGTTCGGCACCGACCTAGGCGTCGTGGTGATCGACAAGGCCATGGTCGACAAGAAGCTCGCGGACGTGGTGTCTGACGAGGACCTCAGCCGTTACGTTCTGTAGCGCGCGTTTGTTTCACTCGTCCCAGAAGCGTAGTTGGTCGGCCTCGAAGGTCGGGTCGCTTAGCTTGGCGAAGGCCATGAGGCCGTCTAGGTCTGGCCGTTCGAGGTAGTAGCGGAAGTTCTCCAAGTAGCGCTGGACGCTCTCCGGAGGCAGCTCGAGCTTCCGAGCTTCGACGGCCGCGACCTTGGCGAGTTCACCTAGGCCGCGCCAGCGCGACTCCCTGAAGCGCTGGACCAGCCCAGCGGAGGGCTTGCGGTCGTCTGGTGCGGCCCACACCGCGAACGTGAACGGCAGCTTCGTGAGGCGGTACCAGGCCTCTCCGAGGTCCGTGACGAACAGTTCCGGACGTAGCTTGCTCGGTCCCGTCATGCCGCGTCCCTGCGGCCCATCCCCCGAAGGTGGCAGGTGCCGCAGCGCCTCACGAAGAGCTGCGTCGCCGATGAGCAGCGCGCCAGCGGCTCCGTTAGCAAGCAGCTCGTCTAGGTTGCCGCTAGTCGGAGCAAGCTCACAATCGATGCCGTCGGCAGCGAGCAGCACGCGCAGCAGCTCGACGCTGGTCGCGCTGGCGTTAGTTACCGCGATGCGTTGACCCGTGAGCTCGCGCCACGGCTTGAGGTGGAAGAGCATGACGCTGTAGACGGAGCCGAGGGTGGCGATGGAGAAGTCAGCGAGGGCACGGTACTCGTGACGGTGGCGGATGAACTCGATCGATGACACCAAGGTCAAGTCGATCTCGCGGCGCGCTAGTGCGGCGTTCAGCTCGCTCGGCACGCCGTATACGTAGCTCGTGTTCTCCGCCCCCGTGGCTGTCAGTCCCCAGTGCAGCGGGGCGACGTTGGTGTAAGACACTATGCCGAGGCGCTCGCGCCTCACGCGTAGACCTTCAGCTCGTTGTAAAGCGCGTCGCGGCGGACGGGCAGGCGGCCGGCCGTGCGCACGAGTTTGACGAGTTCCTCCTCCGTCATGCCCTTCTCCGTCACGGCGCCGCTGGCGTGCGCGATCTTCTCGTCCTTGATGGTCCCGTCGATGTCGGAGATGCCGGCAGACAACGCCACCTGGGTTAGTTCTGGCGTGATCATGATCCAGTAGCCCTTGATGTGAGGGAAGTTGTCTAGCATCAGGCGTGCGACCGCGAGGTTGCGGAGGTCGTCGACGCCGGTCGTGTGGCGCGTGCCCAGCTCGGCGGCCAACTGGTTGTTATCCGGTTGGAAGGCAAGTGGGATGAACGAGAGGAACCCGCCCGTCTCGTCTTGCTGCTGCCTGAGCCTGAGCATGTGATCGAGGCGCTCCTCGAGCGTCTCGACGTGACCGTAGAGCATGGTGGCGTTCGTCGGCAGCCCGAGTTCGTGCGCCGTGCGGTGCACCTCCAGCCAACCCTCTGCGCTTACCTTGGCCCGCGCGATGCGCTTGCGCACGCGGTCGGCGAAGATCTCGGCCCCACCACCAGGCAACGCCACCAAGCCAGCGGCCTTGAGTTGCTTCAAGACTTCGCGGTAGTCGAGGCGTGGCCGCGTGATCTTCGTGAAGTGGTGGATCTCGGCGGCCGTCCAGGCCTTGACTTGCGCTCCAGGGTAGCGCTCGGTTAGGCCACTCACGAGGTCGAGGTAGTAATCCCAGCCGCGCTTGGGGTGGTGACCAGACGAGATGTGGATCTCGGTCAGGTCTGGGTGCCAGAAGCGGTCGACGTACTCCCAGACCTGCTCGAGGTCGTAGTCCCACACGCCCTCCTCGCCCAGCTTGCGTTGGAAACCGCAGAACGTGCAGCCTACGTAACAGACGTTCGTTTGGGAGAGACGCAGCGAGTGCACGAAGTACGCCTTGCTGCCCACCTTCTTGCGGCGCACGAGGTCGGCGAGGCGCATGACGCCAGGAACGTCGCGGGTGCGGTAGAGGACGAGGCCGTCAGCTAGGTCGAGCCGGCCGCCTGAGAGCACGATGTCGGCAATGCGTTCGAGCGCAGGGTCGCGCAGCACGAGGTCGGCCGTACCGACGTCGCTGAGTTGAGTGTTGAGCACTTCGCTCGTCATGCCACGAGTCTAACTCCGGGCGGTCGCCGCCTCAGATATGGATGGCCCGACCGTCGACGGCGAGGGCGGCTTCCTTGACGACTTCGGAGAGGGTCGGGTGGGCGTGGAACGTGCGCGCGATGTCCTCGCTGCTCGCCCCGAACGTCATGGCGGCAACGGCTTCCGCGATCAAGTCGCCTGCGCGCGGGCCGATGATGTGCACGCCAAGCACCCGGTCGGTCGTGGCGTCCGCCAGGATCTTGACGCGGCCCTGCGTGCTGCCGATGGCGCGCGCGCGACCGTTCGCGGAGAACGGGAAGACGCCCTTGCGGTAGGCGACACCGCCGTCCTTGAGTTGATCCTCGGTCTGACCGACGCTGGCGATCTCGGGTTCCGTGTACGCCACGCCTGGGACGAGCGCGTAGTGCACCGCGCTGGCCTGACCAGCTAGGCGTTCCATGAGCACGACCCCGTCCTCCTCGGCCTTGTGCGCGAGCATCGGGCCGTGAATCAGGTCGCCGATGGCGTAAACGCCTGCGACGTTCGTGCGGAAGTCTTCGTCTACTGCCACGCGGCCGCGGTCGTCGAGGGCGACCCCGACGTCCTCTAGCCCCAGGCCGGACGTCGCCGGGCGGCGCCCTACGGCGACGAGGACCTTCTCCCCCACGACAGGTTCGCGCCCGTCGATGGCTACGCTGGCCGTGCGCTTGGCGCCCTTGCCCGTCACGCTAACGCCGGTCACGCGCGCGCCTAGCTCGAACTCCAGCCCCTGTTGCTTGAAGACGCGCAACGCCTCGCGAGCGACCTCTGAGTCCATGCCAGGCAGGATGCGGTCGAGGTACTCGACGACCGTGACCTTGGCGCCGAGGCGCGACCACACCGAGCCAAGCTCGAGCCCGATGTAGCCAGCGCCGATGACGACGAGGCTGGCAGGCACGGCGTCCCACTCGAGCGCTTCCGTGCTGCTTACGACGACTTCGGCGTCGAGCTCGACGCCCTTGAGGGTGGCCACTTCCGAGCCGGTCGCTAACACGACGTGCTCGGCTACCAACTCGGTCACGCTGCCGTCTGGCGCCGTCACGCTAACGGCGCGGTCGCCCGTCAGCTTGCCGTCGCCGAGGTAGCGGGTGACCTTGTTCTTCTTGAAGAGGTACTCGATGCCGTCGGTGTTCTGCTTGACGACGTTGGCGCGGCGCGCCTGCATGGCCGTTAGGTCTGCCCTGACACCATCGACGAGCACGCCGTGTTCGCCGAGGGTCTCTTTGGCTTCCTGGTAGCGGTGGCTCGACTCGAGGAGCGCCTTACTTGGGATGCAGCCCACGCGCAGGCAGGTGCCGCCTAGCGCCACCTCGCGCTCGACTACCGCAACGTCGAAACCGAGTTGCGCGCCGCGGATGGCGGCCACGTAACCGCCCGGCCCCGCGCCGATGATGACGACGTCGTGCTGAACTGGGGCCGCCACGGTCATACCTCCAGCAGCATGCGGGCAGGCTTCTCGATGGTGTCCTTGATGCGTTTTAGGAACGTAACCGCCTCGCGGCCGTCCACCACGCGGTGATCGTAGGTGAGCGCCAGGTACATCATCGGGCGGATCACTACCTGCCCGTCGATGGCCACTGGGCGTTCCTGGATGGTGTGCATGCCGAGCACGCCTGACTGTGGCGGGTTGACGATCGGCGTGGAAAGCAGCGAGCCGAACACGCCGCCGTTGCTGATCGTGAAGGTGCCGCCTTGCAGTTCGTCTGGGGTGATCTTGTTGGCGCTAGCGCGCTTGCCGTACTCGGCGATCACTTGCTCGACTTCCGCGAACGACAGGCGTTCCGCGTCGCGCACGACGGGCACGACGAGGCCGCGTGGCGTCGAGACGGCGACGCCGATGTCGTAGTAGTTCTTGAACACCATGTCGGTTCCGCGGATCTCGGCGTTGAGTTGCGGGACTTGCTTGAGGGCGTCGATGGCGGCCTTCACGAAGAACGACATGAACCCGAGACGCACGCCGTAGCGTTTCTCGAACGCGTCCTTGTATTCGCTGCGGAGGCTCATGACGCCAGACATGTCGACCTCGTTGAAGGTCGTGAGGAGCGCTGCCGTCTGCTGAGCGGAGACGAGGCGCTCGGCGATGCGCCTCCTAAGCAGCGTCATCGGCTTGACTTCCTCTTCGCGCTCGTAGCCGCTGGCGGGCAGCGGCTGCTCAGGTTCCGCGGCAGCCCGTTCACGGTGGGCTAAGTAGTTCTGCACGTCCTCCTTGAGGAGGCGGCCGCCGGGGCCGGTGGCTGGGACCTCATCGGCGCTTAGTCCGTTCTCGTCGATGAGTCGCTGGGCGGCAGGCATGACGCTGGTGGCGCGAACGCCAACCGGGGTCGTGGGCGCCTTGACCGCTGGCGCCGCTGGCGTCGGGGCCGGCGCTGGCGCCGCGATGTTCGGGCTGGCCGGGGTCGGCTGGGCGGGAGCCGCGGGCGCGGCCGCCATCGCGGCCGGCGCCGCCTTCGCGGCCGGCGCCGCCTGCGCGGGCGCGGCCGGGGCCGCTGCCGCTACGGTGGGCGCGGCGGGCGCGGCGCTGCTCGGCGCAGCCGCCTGGGGCGCAGCCGTGGCGGTGGCCGTCTCATCCACGCGCGCGATGACCTCGCCGATGCCAGCAGCGTCGCCTTCGTTCTTGAGGACCTCGATGAGGACACCGGCGACGGGAGAGGGTACGTCCAGCGTCGCCTTGTCCGTCTCCAGCTCTACGATCGCCTCGTCGGCCGCCACCGCGTCGCCCGGCTTCTTGAGCCACGACCCGATGAAGACCTCACTGATGGACTCGCCCGCGGAGGGCACTTTAACGTCGGTTGCCATTCACATCTCCCAAACCGGCGACTGCAGCCGCCCAGGTTGCGTACTCATCCTTCGAAGGCGTGGAGCATGAGCTCTGCCTGCTCCAGCTTGTGTGCTGCGCCTGAGCCGGTGGCTGGGCTGGCGGAGGCCGCGCGGTACACACCGCTGAAGGCGCGGCCGCACAGCTCGTTGCCGAAGCGCACGAGCAGGTAAGGCCAGGCCCCGTTGTTCTCCGGCTCTTCTTGCACCCACACCGCGGGCGCGTCCTTGGGGAAAGGCGCTAGGGCGGCCTCGACGGGCGCCATGTTCAGCGGGTAGAGCTGCTCGAGCCGCACTATGGCTACGTCGTTCGCACCGCGCTTCTCGCGTTCGGCCAGCAGGTCGTAATAGATCTTGCCGCTAGTCACGAGCACCCTCGTGACCTTGCCGGGGTCGACGTGCTCATCGCCGATCACGCGGCGGAAGGTGCCGCTCTCCAGCTCCTCGAGGGTGCTGGTGGCGCGCGGGTGACGCAGCAGGCTCTTCGGCGACATGACGACTAGCGGCTTGCGGTAAGGCCTGACGTACTGGCGCCTGAGCAGGTGGAAGATCTGCGCTGGCGTCGTTGGGTAGACGACTTGCATGTTGTCTTCCGCGCACAGTTGCAGGAAGCGCTCGAGGCGCGCGCTCGAGTGCTCTGGCCCCTGCCCCTCGAAGGCGTGCGGGAGTTGCATGACGAGGCCGGACAACCGCGACCACTTCTCTTCCGCACTCGCTATGAACTGGTCGATGATCACTTGGGCCACGTTGACGAAGTCGCCGAACTGCGCCTCCCACAGCACCAAGCCGTCTGGCGCGTCGAGGCTGTAGCCGTACTCGAAGCCAAGTACGCCCGTTTCCGACAGCGGCGAGTTGTGAATCTCGAAGAGGCCGGGCCTTGACTGCAGGGCGGTCATGGGTACGTACTCGTGCCCGTCGACGGCGTCGTGGAAGACGGCGTGGCGGTGGCTGAACGTGCCGCGCTCGACGTCCTGGCCGGTGAAGCGCAGCTTGACGCCGTTGGCCACGAGGCTAGCGAAAGCCAGCGCCTCGCCAGCAGCCCAGTCGAGCGGCGCCTCCCCTTCCGCCATGGCCTCGCGCGTCTTGAGTAGGCGTGCGATCTTGGAGTTGAGCTTGAAATCGGCTGGCACCTGCGTGAGGGCCTTCAGCCAAGCCTTGGCGTCGGCGGCGCTGATTCCGGTGTCTGGATCTGGCAGGGCAGCATCCGCGCCGCCTTGGTACTTGTGCCATACCCCTTCGAGGGTCGAGTACGAGAGCTTGAACTCCGTGCTGCGCGCCGCCGACAGTTCGTCCTCGAGGTGCGTTCTGCGCTCGTCAGCGATGCGCTTGGCATCTTCGCTCGTGACCTCACCGAGCTTGGCGAGGTGGTCGAGGTAGGAGTCGAGCACGCCCTTGCGGTGGCGGATCTTCTCGTACATGACGGGCTGCGTGAACGACGGTTCGTCCGTTTCGTTATGGCCGAAGCGGCGGTAGGCGTACATGTCGATGACGACGTCGCGCTTGAACTCGTGCCTGAAGTCCATGGCGAGTTCGATGACCTGCGCTACGGCCTCCGGGTCCTCGCCGTTGACGTGGAAGATGGGGCTCTGCAGCATCTTGGCGACGTCTGACGCGTACGTGGTGCTGCGGCCTTGGCGCGGGCCGGTGGTGAAACCGACTTGGTTGTTGACTATCACGTGCAGGGTGCCGCCAACGCGGTAACCGACGAGGCCGCTCAAGTTGAGGGTCTCCTGCACGATGCCCTCGCCGATGAAGGCCGCGTCACCGTGAATGAGGATGGGCAGGACGCGCTCGCGCTTGGTGTCGCCCAGGCGGTCCTGCTTCGCGCGCGCGCGGCCGAGCACGACGGTGTTGACGAACTCGAGGTGAGACGGGTTGAAGGCCAGCGACAGGTGCAGGCTCTTGCCCTGCGAAGTCTGCCAGTCGCTCGAGTAGCCGAGGTGGTACTTGACGTCGCCCTTGCCTAGGTAGAGCTCTGGATCGGCGTCGTCGAACTCGCGGAAGATGGTGCGCGGGTTCTTGCCGAGGATGTTGGCGAGGACGTTCAGGCGCCCGCGGTGCGCCATGCCGAGCACGACCTCGTCGACGCCTTGCTCGCCTGCCTTCTCCACGGCGAGGTCGAGTAGCGGGATGAGCGTCTCGCTGCCCTCGAGTGAGAAGCTCTTGGCGCCCACGTACTTCTTCTGGAGGAACTCCTCGAAGATCGTGGCGTCAGTCAGCTTCGTCAAAATGCGTAGTTGTTGATCGCGCGGCAGCGCCAGGCGGTTGCGCGTCGCCTCCATGCGCCGCTGCAGCCACACGCGCACCTCGAGCGAATCGATGTGCATGAACTGCGCGCCGATGCTGCGGCAGTAAGTGGTCTGTAGGCCCTCGATGACCTCGCGCACGGTAGTCGCACCAGCGAAAGTGTTGGCGAGGACGGGGCGCTCCATGTCGGCGTCAGTCAGGCCGTAGTAGCTCGGGTCTAGTTCAGGCGCCTCGAAGCGCTCTCTGCCAAGCGGGCTGAGGTCAGCGAAGCGGTGACCCCTGACGCGGTAGTTGCGCACTAGCCGATCGAGCTTCTGCTGCAACAGGGCGGCAGCCATCTCGACCTCGCCAAGGCGGGCGCTAGAGTGGCCGCTGGGCGGGTTGAAGAGGCTATGCGCGGCGAAGCTCGGCCCTAGGGCTGGGCGTGCGCCTGGTTCCGGCGCTGGTTGCGTGGCGAAGTACGCTTGCCACTCTTCCGCAACGGAGGACGGTTCCTCCAGGTAGCGCAGGTAGAGTTCCTCGATGTACTCGAGGCTAGAACTGTTTATCGGACCGGGAAGGGTGCTGGCATCCATGCTGCGAGACCTCATGACCTACGTAGTTCTCGGCGCAAGTTGGGGCACGCCTGCTACCTTGCCCCTCGTTGACCGCGGCAGGCGGCACGGGGTGGCGCGTTGGCGTTCTCTGTCGTTGCGGTGGTCGCGCCGAGGCGCCACCGCCATCAGCCTCAAGTTGTATCACGCGGCGCAACGGCGGCGCGGTCCGTGTAGGACGAATGAGATAACTTACGGGGCCGTGAGGCTCGAGGGGTGGCGCTAACGCATGAAGGCCCCTCTGGGAGTCGATCTCGTCTGCCTCGGCGAGGCCCTCATAGACCTCGTGGCGGACGAGGCAGGCGCGTCGTTGGCGGACGCGCGACGCTTCGTGCGCGCGGCCGGAGGCGCGCCAGCTAACGTGGCGGTTGGCGCCAGCCGCCTTGGGGTCAACACCGGGTTCGTCGGGAAGGTCGGCGCCGACCCGTTCGGCGATCACCTCCAAGCGGTCCTGATGGGCGCGGGTGTCGACACGAGCTGCTTGCGTAGGGACCACGAGCACCGGACCGGTCTGGCGTTCGTGAGCCTGTTGCGAGGTGGCGAGCGCGAGTTCCTCTTCTACCGCCATCCGTCAGCGGACCAGCACCTCAACACCCTGGAGCTGAACGACGACTACCTGACCGCGGCGAGGTTGTTGCACTTCGGCACCCTGACGCTAGCTGGCGGACCCGTGCGCGAGGCCACGCTGCACGCCATGAACGTGTCGGGCGCGGCTGGCGTTCTGCGCTCCATCGACGTGAACCTGCGGCTAGACGCCTGGCCGTCACCCGCGGTTGCGCGCCGTGAAGTGCTGGCGGCCATCAAGGGTGCGGAGGTCGTCAAGGTTAGCGAGGACGAACTCGCGTTTCTGGCGGGCGGCATCGATCACGCGGCGGCGGACAGGCTGCGCCACGCCACCTTGCGTCTGCTGGTCGTCACTCGCGGCGCGGCGGGCGCGAGTTACTACTTGGGCAGCGGTGCGCGTGGCGACGTGCCTGGCTTCGCCGTCGAGGCGATCGACACTACCGGGGCGGGTGACGCGTTCGTCGCCGGCCTCCTCGCAGGCATCCTCGCCGAGCCGGAGGCCCTCAGCGAGCCTGCCGCACTGCGCCACGTGGTACTTCGCGCCAACGCCTGCGGCGCCCTCGCGACGACGCAGCTCGGCGCCATCCCCGCCCTACCGACCGGGGCGACGGTCGACGCGTTCCTCTCGGTACGTGGCCGCTAACGCGGCGTGCGGGGTCGTGGTAGACAGGTGGCATGACCGACAGCGTGCAGACCGTCTCGTTAGGTGAGCCGCAACTCGTTGACGTTAAGGCCGCGCGTGAGCGCATCAAGGACTCCGTCCTGCACACTCCCCTGTTGCCGCTCGACCTCCCAAACAGCGCCTTTCCTGTTTACGTGAAGCCTGAGAACCTCCAGGCCATCGGCTCCTTCAAGATCCGCGGCGCGACGAACTTCCTTGCTTCTCTACCCGAGGACGTGCGCGCCAAGGGCGTGGTGGCGCACTCGAGCGGCAACCACGCGCAGGGCGTTGCGGCAGCGGCCAAGCGCTTCGGCGTCAAGGCAACCATCGTCATCCCGGAGGGCGCTCCGGCCATCAAGGTGGCGAACACCAAGGCGCTCGGCGCTACCGTCGTACGCAGCGAGAACACGCAGGCCGGCCGCGAGGCCGCCGTCCGCGAGATCGCTGAGCGCGAGGGAGCGACGCCGGTTCCTCCGTTCGATCACCCCTGGATCGTCGCCGGGCAAGGCACGGTCGGGCTGGAGATCGCTGCGGACCTGCCGGCGGTGCGCAACGTGCTGGTGCCGATCGGCGGCGGCGGGTTAGCTGCTGGCGTCGCCTTAGCCATCAAGTCGCTGATTCCGGACGCGCAAGTTATCGGGGTCGAGCCTGAGTTGGCTGCGGACGCTAAAGAGTCGCTCAGCGCGGGCGTGGTCAGAACGTGGGATGCAGACAAGGTCGCGAGGACCATCGCTGACGGCGTGCGCAGCCAGAGCATCGGGCAGTTGAACTTCACCATGCTCTCGCGCTACCTGGCCGGCGTAGTTACCGTAACCGAGGCCGAGATCGCAGACGCCGTCCGCTTCTACGCGTCGAAGTCACGCCTCGTTGTCGAGCCTACCGGCGCCATATCGTTGGCCGCACTGCGGCGCCTGCTATCTGAAGGAGCGGTCGACGGCATCTCGCTGCTCGCCGGTCCAACTGTCGTGGTTGCCTCTGGCGGCAACGTCGACCCAACCATGCTGTGCGACCTGCTAGCCGCCAAAGTCGAGTGACCTCGGCTCTCGACCTTTGCTAGCTGACTCGATACGGACTATTCTCGGGGAGTGAACGCACTCGCCGTTCTAGTCCTTCTGCTCTTCTTCATCGTCCTCGCGCTGTCGTTGACGGTGTGGGCGGCCATCAGCCTTGGCACCAGGCGCCGCGGCCCCGGCGGCGCTGACGAGCCCGCTAGGGCGCGCCAACCGCGGCAGGCGCGTGAGGCGCCAGTAGCCGCGCAGCAGGCCGCGGCGGCACCGAAGGCCGAACGCGCCGCCGAAGCGCGACGAGACGACCAGCGCGCGGGCCGCGGCGGGCGTGGAGAACCGAGCGCGCAGCGCCAGCGCGACGCCGCCGAGCAACCGTGGTTGCGCCCGCAAGTCGTGGTCGAGCGTCAAGAAGCGCAGGAGCCGGCGGCGGAACGTGCACGCCAGCGGCAGCCGCGCGTCGTCAACACTGACGCCGGCAACCACGGCCGCGCCAAGGCCGATGCTGCGGCCACGGTCAACACCGCGTCCGCGGTCAAGACCGCGGCGCCTGCCCAGCAACCCGCGCGCGCTACCGTCACGCCGCGCGCCGTGGAGCGCGACGCCTTCGATCGCTTCCTAGACGCAGAGAAGCGCCGCGACTAGCGACTAGTCGCGGCGCCACCTTACACGTCAGCCCGAGAAACTTACGCGCGCGTGCTCGCTAGCTCCTTCAGGCGCTCGTATGCGCTCTCCGCCCGCTGCCGCAGGTGGGAGTTGTCGGCCTTGCCTGCCATCATCAAGTGCATGTTGATGTGCTGGTCGACGTCGCCGAAGATGGAGTTGAGGATGTCGACCTCGTCGCCAGGGCGCAGCGTGGCGTCGCCACGGAACATGTAGGTGTAGGTGTGCTCGAACTGGTCGGCGTCGATGCCGCCGGACAGGAACTTCTCGAGAACATCGAAGTAGGGGCGTAGATCCGAGCCGCTCGTAGCGCTTGGGGGCGCCACTGGGTCGCCGACGGCGACTTTGGAGAAGCCGACGGTCAGCGCTTCCTGCGTAACGTCCCAGTTGTCAACGGCGAAAACGGGCGCGCCTCTCTCGAAGATGATCACCTGCGGCGACTCGTGCACGATGCCGGTGCGCTCGGCCACGAGATTGCTCGCCGCACGGGCCTCGACGACGCGAATGACGCCGCACATCAGGTCTTCGCGGTCCTCGAGCTGCTCCTGCACGAAACCAAAGCCCTGCATGGTCTTGTGGCACGTCCCAGCCTTGAAGATCACGCTAGAGGGGTAGCGGTCGATGAAGGCCTCTACGGCCTCCGGGGTGTTGAGTAGGACGATCCTGTCTTTCAGCATCTCGCCTCCGTAGTAGCTGGTTCAGAGTCTATCCAGTCAGCTGTGCTTGGCACTGTCTCGCAAGTACCCACGCGCTTTCGTTGACCGACCATCAGGCGACTGCTAGACTCCTTGGTGCCCGTCCGCTGCGCGCGTACGGACGTAACGCGGAGAGGTGTCCGAGTGGTTTAAGGAGCACGCCTGGAAAGCGTGTGTGTGGGGTAACTTGCACCGAGAGTTCGAATCTCTCCCTCTCCGCCACAAGCAGTTGCGCATGACCCCGGCCTAGCGCCGGGGTTTCGCGTGGTCGTGGGCGCTAGCCGCCCGGTGGTAAGCTCTCGAGGTGCAGAAGCCTAACCCCGCTCCCATCGGCGTGTTCGACTCGGGAGTCGGTGGGTTGACCGTCTTGAACGAGTTGCGTAAGGCCATGCCTCACGAGGCGTTCGTTTACCTAGGCGACACTGCCCGTGTCCCTTACGGCTCCAAACCGCTAGAGATGGTGCGCGGCTTCGCCACCGAGATCGTCGCTGAACTGATCGGCCGCGGCGTCAAAGGCGTCGTGATCGCCTGCAACACCGCCTCGGCGGCCGCCTTGCCTGACCTCGCCAAGCGCGTGTCCGTACCGCTGTGGGGAGTGATCGAGCCCGGCGTCAGCGCCGCGCTGCGCGAGACGCGCGGCGGGCGCGTTGGCGTGCTCGGCACCGTCGCCACCGTCAAGGCCCGCGTCTACCAGGACCGGCTAGAGGCAGCTGGCGCAAGCACCTGGGCGCGCGCCTGTCCCCTGTTCGTCCCCATCGTCGAGGAGGGCCTCGCCGCCGGGCCGGGTTCCGAGATCGCGGAGTTGGTGGCGCAGCATTACCTAGCCGACCGCCCGGAGCTTGACGCCATCATCCTCGGTTGCACCCATTACCCGGCTCTCAAGTCCGTGCTGCGCCGGGTCGTCGGCGCCGACCTGCCACTCATCGACTCCGCCGAGGAAGTTGCCGCAGTGGTGGCGCGCGACCTAGACGCGTTCGGGCTCGCGGCGCCAGCCGCCTTGAACGGCACCGCCCACTACCTCGTCACTGGCGACGTCGCACAGTTCGTTCACAGCGCAGGCGTCCTCGGCGTTGCGGCAGGCAAGACGGAACACCTTGACGTCGGCCAGCTCGTGCGGCGCCGCGAGGCGCGCGCGTGACGCGGCGCGAGAGGAGCAGTACATGACCGCCCTTACGCGCACTTCCCGCGCGGCAAGCGAGTTGCGACCCGTGAAGGTGGAGCTGGGACCGAACCCGCACGCAGAAGGTTCTGCGCTCGTCACGTGGGGTCAGACCGTCGTGCTTGCCACCGTCACCATCGAGTCGAAGCTGCCGCCTCACATGCGGGGCGGCTCGCACAAGAGCGGCTGGTTGACGGCCGAGTACGCGCTGCTGCCTCGCAGCACGAAGGAGCGCGTCGTGCGCGAACGCCTCTACGCCTCCGGCCGCACTCAAGAGATCCAGCGCCTCATCGGCAGGGCGCTACGCAGCACCGTCGACCTCAGGTTGTTCCGCGGCAAGACGATAACCGTGGACGCTGACGTGCTCGTCGCAGACGGCGGCACGCGTTGCGCCGCCATCTTGGCCGGCTACGCCGCCATGCACCAGGCCGCCGACCGGCTCGTGTACAAAGGTGAGCTAGCGGAGTGGCCCCTCAAGCACGAGCTGGCCGCCGTCAGCGTCGGAGTGATAGACGGTGAGTCCCGCGTCGACCTAGATCATGCCGAGGACGCCGCCGCCAGCATCGACCTGAACGTGGTCGCCACTGCGGCAGGTGACGTCGTCGAGGTGCAGGGCGGCAGCGAGGCGGACCCTGTCTCCGCCGAGCGTTACGTCGCGCTCGTCGGCGCGGGCGTCGCAGCAGTCGAGCGGCTCCTCACGCACGTCCGGGGGCAGCTCAAGTGACGCGCCAACGACTGGTGGTGGCCACCCTTAACCAAGGCAAGTTGCGCGAGTTCAAGGAAGCCCTCGCGGGTACAGGGCTCGAGGTAGTGGCGGCGACCGACGTTGGCGTGAGCGAGTTCCCAGAGGAAACGGGCGCTAGTTACGAGGAGAACGCTCTGGTGAAAGCGGGTCACGTAACCGCACTGACCGGTCTACCTGCCTTGGCGGACGACTCCGGCCTGGAGGTGGATGCGCTGGGCGGCGCCCCCGGCGTCTACACGGCGCGCTTCGGCGGCGCCGGACTGACGGACGGGGAGCGCATGGCGCACCTCCTCAGGCGGCTGCAGAAGGTGCCTGACGGGGAGCGCGGCGCGCGTTTCGTGGCCGCCGTCGTGCTCGCCACGCCAGCGGGCGGGGTGATGGCGTTCAGAGGCGAGAGCGCGGGCAGCATCCTGCACGGCCCACGAGGAGCAGACGGCTTCGGTTACGACCCGATCTTCCTAAGCACCGAGCTGGGAACAAGCTTCGCTGAGGCGACCCTCGAGCAGAAGCGCTCCGTTAGTCACCGCGGCCAGGCCTTGAAAGCGTTCGCCGAGTGGGCGGCCACCGCCGAGGGCAGTAGCGCCCTCGCAGAGGGCGCGCGCTCAGACTGACGTACTCGGCGCGCCGCCCAGGCGCGATCGGGTTAGCGAAAGAGCTCGCCTTCTCGTCACCCGCCAAAGCGGCGACGCCACGGGCCAGATAGGTCGGCGACTCCGAGATGGCGAAATGGCACCTTCACGAGCGCGTCACGCCACGTCGCCTCAGTGACGCCGTAATGCTCGAGCATGTTCTCCGACCGTAGCCAACCCGGGGTGACTCCAACGGCAGTGAGCGCGTGGCCAGCCAGCTCGGCAGTCAGGCTCTTGACGATGCGCCGCCAGCCGCCTGCATGAGGTCGCCCGTCTCCTCTATGGTCTCGGGCCTCCCGATCTCCGACCGGCCAGTGACGCGGCTGCTGCGGCCAGTGGCGTAAACGTACGCGCCAGCGCGGGCGAGCTCGACGGCGAGCGCACGCCCTGCTCCACGCG
>CALCHY010000067.1 GCA_937907415.1 uncultured Trueperaceae bacterium | reverse complement strand
CGCGTGCCCGTCATGCTCGACTCGTCCAATTGGGCCGTGCTCGAAACCGGCCTCAAGCACTTGCAAGGCAAGGGCGTCGTAAACTCCATCTCCCTCAAGGAAGGCCCTGAGAAGTTCATCGAGCAGGCGCGCATCGCCAAGCGCTACGGCGCCGCCGTAGTGGTGATGGCGTTCGACGAACAGGGCCAAGCAGACACCTTCGCGCGGCGCTGCGAGGTGTGCGCCCGCGCCTACGCTCTGCTGGTCGACGAGGTCGGCTTCGCGCCGCAAGACATCATCTTCGACCCCAACATCCTCACCGTCGGGACCGGCATGCAGGAGCATGCGCGCTACGCCATCGACTTCATCGAGGCCGTGCGTTGGATCAAGGCGAACCTGCCCGGCGCGCTGACCTCGGGCGGCGTATCCAACGTGTCGTTCTCTTTCAGGTCGAGCCTGCAGGTGCGTGAGGCCATGCACGCCAGCTTCCTGTTCCACGCCGTGGCCGCGGGCCTAGACATGGCGATCGTCAACCCGGAAACGCTAACGGTGTACGAGACCGTGCCCCCGGACATGCTCGAGCTCGTCGAGGACGTGCTTTACGACCGTCGCCCAGACGCTACCGAGAGACTGGTGGCCTACGCAGAGAACTTGGCGCCAGGCGCGGCGAACGCCAAGCGGAAAGACGACGCTTGGCGCCGCTGGCCCGTGCAGCAGCGCCTCCGCCACGCGCTCGTGCTTGGCCTCGACGAGCACGTCGCGGCCGACGCGCTGGAGGCGATGGCGGAACTCGGCCGGCCCCTCAGCGTCATCGAGGGTCCGCTCATGGACGGCATGAACGAGGTCGGCGACCTCTTCGGCGCAGGCAAGATGTTCCTCCCCCAGGTAGTCAAGAGCGCACGCGTGATGAAGAAGGCCGTCGCGGAGCTCACCCCTTACCTCGAGGCCGAGAAGGTGGGCGGCGCCCCCTCTAGCGCGGGCAAGATCGTGATGGCGACGGTGAAGGGCGACGTTCACGACATCGGCAAGAACATCGTTGGGGTGGTGCTCGGTTGTAACGGCTACGACGTCGTCGATCTCGGGGTGATGGTTCCCACCGATCGCCTCCTAGACGCGGCCATAGCTGAAGGTGCCAACGCCGTCGGGGTCTCGGGCCTGATAACCCCATCCCTCGAGGAGATGGTGCACGTGGCGCGTGAGATGGAGCGGCGCGGCTTCTCGCTACCGTTGCTAGTGGGTGGCGCCACGACGTCGCGCGCGCATACCGCCGTCAAGATCGCGCCCGCCTACTCCGGCTTGACCATCCACGTCGCGGACGCGTCGCGCGCCGTTGGCGTCATGAGCCGCGCCATCTCGCCAGAGCAGGGACCGCTCCTCAAGGAGGAGACCGCGGCGCAGTACGAGGAGCTGAGGAACCTCCACGGTTCCCGCAAGCAGCGCGACATGATCACGCTTGACGCCGCCCGCGCCAACGCGCGACCGATCAGCGACTGGAGCGCGGTCACGCAACCCAGGCGGCCGGGCGTTCATACTCTGGTTGGCATCCCACTGACCGCGCTGCGCGAGGTCGTCGACTGGGGTCCCTTCTTCCATACTTGGGAGATGTCTGGCCGCTACCCGCAAGTCCTAGACGACCCGAACATGGGGCCGACCGCGCGGTCGCTCTTCGCCGACGCCAACGCCATGCTGGACCGGGCCATCTTAGAGGGCTGGCTCGAGGCGCGCGCGGTGTTCGGCCTCTACCCGGCGAACCGCGCAGGCGACGACCTCTTGCTCTACACGGACAGTGAACGCGGCGAGGTGCTCGCCCGCATACCAACGCTGCGGCAGCAGCTCGCGAAGCGCGCTGGGCAGCACAACCTCGCTCTCGCGGACTACGTTGCGCCCAGCGGCACGGCGGAGGATTGGCTTGGGGCGTTCGTCGTTAGCATCCACGGTGCGGAGGCCAAGGCGGCCGAGTTCAAGGCCCAGTTGGACGACTACTCCGCCATCATGGTTCAGGCACTCTCCGACCGTCTCGTAGAGGCGCTCGCCGAGTACCTCCACCAGCTCGTGCGCCGCGAGTATTGGGGTTACTGCCCAGACGAGGCCCTAACCACGGAGGAGCTGATCGCCGAGTCCTACCGCGGCATCCGCCCAGCTCCCGGCTACCCTGCGAGCCCCGACCACCGCGTGAAGCGCACCATCTTCGACCTGCTCGACGCCACGCGGGCAACGGGCGCCGAGTTAACCGAGTCCATGTCGATGGCGCCAGCCTCGGCGGTCTCCGGGCTCTACTTCGCTCACCCAGATGCCAGCTACTTCGACGTCGGCAAGGTCGGCAAAGACCAGATCGAGGACCTAGCCGAGCGCACTGGCGTCGGCGTGGACGAGCTCGAGCGCTGGTTGGCCCCGAACTTGGGCTACTGACTCCAGGGCAACCCCTCAGCCGAGCAGGTCGCCCAGCCACTCCTTGATGTCGACCCTGATCGGCATGAAGTAGAGATCGGTGTCGTTCCGCACGGCGAACTCGAGCGCATCGGCCGCGAAGCGCTTGTGCCACGCCAACGTCGGCTCGAAGGAGCCAGGGAACACGGCTCGGTTGCGCGTCAACCAGTAGTTCGTGGCGCGCTGCGTGGTAACGCTCGTCACGCCCCAGAAGATCGGCACTCCAGGCAGCAACTCGCGCCACACCGCCATCAACCTCAGGTCGAAGAACGGTTGCGTGAAGAAACCATCCGCGCCGGCCTCGAGCTTGCGGCTGGCGTAATCGAGTTCCTGACTGAAGCCAGCGCGGTAAGGGTCGAGGGCCGCGTACACCTTCCAGTCCGGGTGAGCGGCCTTGAACGCCCTGACCACGTCGACGGCGTGAGCGCCGGTGAGGCGCCTGCCCATGTTCGCGGGAGGGTCGCCGGTTACGACGAGCACCTCGTTCACGCCAGCCGCCGCCAACCGCACGCCGGGCTGCCAGGGCCCGTGGAGATCCACTTCCATGGCGCGCACGTGAGGCACGGCAGCGAAGTGCGGGTGGCTCACGCGCAAGGCCAGGACGGCTTCCCAACCGGAAACGGTGAAATGCGCCAAGTCAGGCACGTTCACGACGTCAACGCGGCTCAAGCTGGCGACGTCCCCTAGCTGTTGCTCGAAGCTCTCTTGGTTGCGGGGGACGACCTCGACGGCTACACGCACCCGCGAAGCATAGCCCTCAGCCTTCAGACAAGCAAAGCGCCGTCCAGTGGCTCGAAGCGTGCGCTGAAGTGTCTGAGCACGGGCGGCGCCTCCACCATCCGCACGCCGCGCACCCTCTCCCGCATGCCGCCGACGTAGAGGAGGACCTCGGCCAAGTAGTCGACGTGGCTCTGCGTGTAAGTGCGGCGCGGGAACGCCAGGCGCACGAGCTCGAGCGCGGCCGGTCGTTCGCTGCCGTCTGGTTGCCTGCCGAACATCACCGAGCCGATCTCGACCGAGCGCACGCCGCCGACGAGGTAGAGCACGCACGAGAGCGCCCACGCCGGATACTGGTCGCTAGGCAAGTGCTTGAGGAGCCTGCCTGCGTCGATGTAGACCGCATGTCCGCCCGTGGGTCGGATGATGGGGATGTTCGCCGCGACTAGCCTCTCACCGAGGTACTCGATGGAACGCAGGCGGTAACGGAGGTACGGCTCCTCGAGCGCCTCCCCGAAGCCCACCGCCAGCGCGTCCAGGTCGTAACCAGCGAGACCACCGTAGGTCGGGAAGCCCTCACCGAGGATGAGCAGGTTGCGGGCCGCGCCGGCCAAGGCGTCATCGTTTAGGGCCAGGAAACCCCCGATGTTCGCCATGCCGTCCTTCTTGGCGCTCATGGTGGCGCCGTCCGCGTAACTGAACATCTCTTGAGCGATGGCGCGCGGCGTGCTGTTCTCGTAACCCGGCTCGCGCAGCTTGATGAAGTAGGCGTTCTCGGCGTAACGGCAGCAGTCCAAGATGAGCGGCACCCCGAAGTTGCGGCACATGGCGCTCACGTCCCGGATGTTGGCCATCGAAACGGGCTGGCCGCCACCCGAGTTGTTCGTCACGGTCAGCATGACGAACGGCACCCGAGAGCTCTCTTCTTCGAGGAGCAGCCGCAGCGCCTCGATGTCCATGTTCCCCTTGAACGGGTGAACCTCTTCTGGGTAGCGCGCGTCCATGCTTGGCAGGTCGACGGCGACCGCCCCAACGGCCTCGATGTTGGCGCGCGTCGTGTCGAAGTGCGTGTTGCTCGGCACTACGTCCCGGTGCTTGAGGGCGGCGTTGCACAAGATGCGCTCGGCGGCGCGCCCTTGGTGCGTCGGGAAGATGTGCTTGAACCCCGTGATGTCCTTGAGCACCGCCTCGAAGCGGTCGAAGGAGCGGCTGCCTGCGTAGCTCTCGTCGCCGCGCATCATGGCCGCCCACTGCTCGCTCGACATGGCGCCGGTGCCAGAGTCGGTCAGCAAGTCGATGAGGACGTGATCGGCATGCAAGTTGAAGAGGTTATAGCCAGCCTCTTCGAGCGCTGCCTCGCGCTCCGCACGCGTAGTGAACTGAATGGGTTCCACCGACTTGATGCGGAACGGCTCGATGATGGTGTGGAACTGAGGGTCGACGCGGTCTTGCGGCATGAGGCCTCCTGCGCCGAACTAGAGCAGGCGAGCCGCTGCTTGCAGCGGTCCCGACGGACTCACGGCGCGTGCGAGTGGTGCCTTGATGATAGTCCCGCGCTTGACCAACGACGCCGCCCGCTAGGCCGTTGTACGGAGTTCAGCCGATCAACGCCTCGATGCGGCGCAGAGCTTCCTTGACGTCGTCGAGGCTCGTCGCGTAGCTCAGGCGCACTTTGCCCGGCGCTAGGAAGTCCGTTCCCGGCACTACCGCGACGCGCGCCTCGTCGAGCAAGCGGATGGCCGCGCGCTCCTCATCAGGGTCGATGCTCGTGGTGTCGGTCATGACGTAGAACGCGCCGGCCGGCTTCGGTGTCGGGAGGCCAAGGCGGTTGAGGCCCGCGACCAGCACGTCACGCCGCTCGCGGTAAGCCGCGCGCGTCATGGCCTGGAACGCCGCCGTCTTCTCGACCTCGTTCAGGGCCGCGACGGTGGCGTGCTGCGCCAACGAGTTGGCCCCTGACGTCGACTGCCCCTGAAGGCGCGTCATGGCCGCGATCAGTGACTTGGGGCCAACCCCGAAGCCGATGCGCCAGCCAGTCATGGCGTAACCCTTGGAAGCACCGTGCACGATCAGCGTGCGCTGCGGCACGAGTGCGGCCGCCGTCGAGAACTCGCCGTCGTAGATGAGGTGCTCGTATAGGTCATCGCTGAAGAGCCACAGGTCGTGCTCCTCCGCCAGCTCCGCGAACTCCCTCACGAGGGCCGGCGGATACACGGCGCCGGTCGGGTTGGACGGCGAGTTGATGAGCAAGACCTTCGTGCGCGGCGTTATCGCCTTGCGCACGTCCGCTATGTCGGGCACGAAGCCGTCAGCCGCACTGGCAGTGACAACCACTGGCACGCCGCCAGCCAACTCCACCTGCGCCGGGTAACTGACCCAGTAAGGCGCCACCATGACGACCTCGTCACCAGGCTCGAGCACGGACATGAAGGCGTTGTAGAGGGTCTGCTTGCCGCCGTTGCTCACGAGGACCTGGTCTGGGGCGTAAGTGAGGCCGTTCTCGCGCTTGAACTTGGCGGCTACGGCTTCACGCAGTTCGCCGGTTCCCTCAGTGGCCGTGTACTTCGTGAGGCCGAGGCGGATCCCTTCGCGCGCCGCCTCGAGCACGTGCTCTGGCGGTAGGAAGTCGGGCTCGCCCGCCGTCATCGCTATGACGTCGATGCCTTGCCGCGCCAACTCCTTGGCGCGGCCAGCGAAGGCGACGGTCGACGACGCCTTCAAGGTCGTTACGCGTTCGGCGAGCCCTGGCACGCTCAGCCCTGCAACTCAGGGAAGAAGATGCCGATCTCGCGCTCGGCGGTGGCTGGGGCGTCGGAGCCGTGCGCCACGTTCTCGTCGATGGTGGTCGCGAAATCACCGCGGATGGTGCCCTGCGGGGCGTCCTTGGGGTTCGTCGGGCCCATCATGCCGCGCCAGCCGAGGATGGCGTTCTCGCCCTCGAGGACCATGGCGACGACCGGGCCGGAAGTGATGAACGAGACGAGGCCAGCGAAGAACGGCTTGCCCGCGTGCTCACCGTAGTGGCGTTCGGCCGTTTCCTGGCTGATGACCATCTGCTTGAGGGCCACGATCTTGTAGCCCTTGGCCTCGATGCGAGAGACGATGTTACCGACCAGGCTGCGCTTGACGCCGTCTGGCTTGACCATTGCGAAGGTGCGCTCAGTTGCCATAACGGCTGAGGATATCACGCCAAAGCGAGCGCCCTTGACCCCGCCAGACGCCAGACGATAGCGTGTCACACGTGCGTCTAACCCCGGAGCAGGAGCAGGCCATCAAGCGCGAGATGGCACGCCCGCCAGCCACCCTCGACTGGTACTTGGAAGTCATCGCCGCCCTCGCTATCCTGCTGCCGTTCGGCTACCTGCTCGCCGCGTGGTCCGAGCTGCCGACCACCATACCCACCCACTTCGACGCGGCGGGCAAGGCAGACGGCTTCGGTTCGCGCTCGACACTCTTCGTCCTGATCGGCGTGCAGGTCGCCCTCTACCTCCTGCTTACCTTCATGCGCTACCTGCCAGCGCGCTTCTACAACGTCCCCGTAACGGTCACGGAACGCAACCTAGTACGAGTCGGCGCCCTACTGCGGCGCTTCCCGCGCGTCATGAAGGCGGCGCTCTCCCTCACCTTGAGCATGTTGATCGTGGGGACGATACGCGTGGCGCTAGCCCAGGCAACCAGCCTCAGCCCGTGGCTCACGGGCATCGGCATGGCCGGCATTCTGTGCGCCGTCCTCTGGTTGCTGGTGGAGACCTCGAGGATCAGTCGCGCCTAGGAGCTCTCGAGTTGAGCGAGGTGGTTGAGGTCGTGCCCGGCCAGGAAGCGCACCATCTGATCGACGCTCTCGGGCCCGCGCACCGGGTGAACGCCTTCCGCCAACCAGTCCTGCAGGGTGAGGCTCGCTAACCAGGCGAGGTTCCAGGCGCGCACCGAGCGGAAGGCCTCGAGCGCGAGGCTAGGGTCCAGCTTGCCGTAGTGTTCGGCCCAGACGTCCTGGTCGTACTCGACGTGCTCGATCCCTGGCAACGCCACCGTTTGCCGCAAGCGCCAAGCCGTGGCCAACTCGACGTCGGCCAAGTGCGCAACGACGTCGCGGCGCCGCCACTTGCCTGGCGCGTAAGGCTCGTTCAGCTCGCTCGCGCTCATGCCTTCCACGAGTTCGGCCAGCACCACAGGCGTCGCCTGTAGCACCTCAACCGGGTCGCGTTGCCCTACCAGCGTCATCAGGCGCCCCATGTAGTCGCTCATAGGCCCCTACTCTAGCCTTGGCACCTTGGTCGCGCGTAGGTCAGTTGCCGTACTCTGCTGGCAGCAACTGTAGCGCCCCCGAAGCGAAGACGCGGTCGAACGCCTGGATGACCTCGGGATCGAACTGCGTGCCTGAACCGCGGCGGATCTCTTCCGCTGCAAGCGCCGGGCTGACGGCCTTGCGATGCGCGTGATCGTGCGTGAGGGAATCGTACGCGTCCGCGATCGCCAAGATGCGCGACTCAAGTGGAATGGCGTCACCGGACAACCCGCTCGGGTAGCCGTTGCCGTCCCACCACTCGTGGTGCGTTAACGCGATGAGCTCCGCCAAACGCATCATGGGCGAGCGACTACCTGCCAGGAGCGCGGCCCCGGCTCGTGCGTGGCCCTTCACGACCGCGAACTCCTCGGGCGTCAACCGCCCGGCCTTGAGCAAGATGCCGTCTGGGATGGTGATCTTGCCGACGTCATGCAGGCGAGCCGCGCGCAGGAGTAGTTCGACTTTGCCGGGCGTCATGCCGAGCTCGCGCGCGATGACGCCACAGGTGTGCGCCACGCGCCACGTGTGCTCACCGGTGTCGTCGTCGCGGTACTCTGCCGCGCGCGCCAAGCGGACCAGCATCTCGAGCTGGGAGTGCTCGAGCTCCTGCGTGCGGCGCCTAACGGCCGACTCGAGGCGTTCGTTCTGCTTCTCGAGCTCGAGCTGGTAGTGCCTCGTCTCGAGCAGGTTCCTGATGCGCAGACGCGCCTCCGTTGGGTTCACCGGCTTGGTCAGGAAGTCGCGCACCCCGTTGGCGAGGGCCGTTTCGCGCAGTTCGGTACGCGAGTCACCCGTGACCATGAGCACCGGGAAGGCGTCGGGCAGCTCTGGCCCGAGCTCGGCTAGTACTTCGAGGCCGTCGCGGAGCGGCATGTGCTGGTCGATCACCAGCAAGTCAGGTTGGTCCTCGATGAAGCGCTTGGCGGCGCCGACCGGGTCGTCGCACACCCTCACGTCTTGGTAACCGGCGCGCGTCAGGAGGCCTCGCATGAGGACGAGGGCCGACTCTTCGTCGTCGACCAACAGAATGCGCATGCCAGTGAGGTCCACAGTTGAGGCATGATAGAGCGCTGAAGGCACAGTCACTGCTAGGTTCTTCCCATCTCTCCCACTTGCCGGAAGCCCGCCCCACCCCCGTTGGGCGCTGTGGTGATGATAGGCAACCGACGATAACGAGGTTCTTACCCGCCCAGCTGCCGCCATGGAGTTGCATGTTACGGGGAGACAATGCGAAGGCCGGCGACGCTTCACGCCGCCGGCCTTAGACTCGGAACCTAGTTCAGAACGAAGCGAGCAACCGCGGCCCTTCGCTTAGGAGCGTGTGCCACCAGCCCGGGAAGACACCGAGCAGAACCGTGCCTGCCAAGGCAACGACGATGGCGATCTGCGCCGCCTTCGAACGGAAGGCGGGGGCGTCGTACGCGCTCTCGCGGAAGTACATGTACCCCACGACCCGGAAGTAGTAAACGAGCGCCACGATGCTCGTGGCGATGCCGAGGACGGCCAGCCACACGTAGCCAGCGTCTATCGCTGCCTGGAACACAAGCACCTTGCCCATGAAGCCGCCTAGGAACGGTATGCCGCCGAGGCTAAGCATGAACACGGTCATCACGGCTGCCAGCAGCGGCTGCCTGCGGCCGAGGCCAGCGAAGCGCTCGAGGTCGTCGCCGTGGTCGTTGGCGTCCGAGACGAGGCTAAGCACCGCGAACGCGCCGGCGTTCATGAAGGCGTACGCGGTGAGGTAGAAGGCCGCAGCCGCCCCTCCCCCGTTATCGGTAGCTAGTAGTGCGAGGCCAAGGTAGCCGGCGTGCGCTACCGAGGAGTATGCGAGCATGCGCTTCACGCCGCGCTGCATGAGGGCCGAGAAGTTGCCGACCACGAGCGTGAGGGCAACCATCACTGCCAGCGCCGTGAGGAGCCATGGTTGCAGCGCAGGGAACACGACCGTCGCGATGCGTAGCAGGGCAGCGAACGCGCCGACCTTCACGACGACGGACATGAACGTGACGACTACCGTCGGCGCGCCCGTGTACACGTCAGGCGCCCACTGGTGGAACGGCGCCAACGCCGCCTTGAAGCCGAGGCCAGCCAAGACGAGCGCTCCACCGACGGTGGCGAGGAGGGTGAGGTTGCTGCCCGTTAGCGAGGCAACGATGTCGCCGTACACGAACGAGCCGCTGGCACCGTAAACGAGCGCGGTGCCGTAGATGAGGATGGCGGAGCCGAAGGCGCCGAGCAGGAAGTACTTCATGCCCGCCTCCTCCGACTGCCTGTCGCGCGTGCGCCAGGCAGAGAGGGCGTAGACGGGCAACGACATGATCTCGAGGCCGAGGATCAGGGTGATGAGGTCGCCCGCAGACGCCATGATCACGGCGCCGAGCGCGGCCAGGAGCATGAGGGGGTAGTACTCGGGATGCTCCATCGCGCCGCGCCCGAGTTGGTCCCAGCTGACGAGAACGGCGATCGCCGTGCCCAGCAGGATGACGATGGTGAGGGCAAGGGCGGGCACGTCGCCTAGGTAACGAAGGCCGAAACTGCTGGCGGTCGGTTCACCGGCTAGCAGTTGCGCGACGGTGAAGACGGAGGCCGTGACGAGCCCGATGATGGCAACGGCGGCCGCGCCGCGCGAATCGCGGGCGGACAGCGCGAAGAACAGGGTGACTGCCGCCGTAACCAGGAGGGTTATGGCAGGAGCCATGACGCTCCAGTGGATGTCGATGACGCCAGGGAAGGTCACTTGCCGCCTCCGCCCTCGCTAAGCGTTCGCTCGCCTAGCGGCGTCGCGACGCGCTCCAGTTGTAGCGCGGTTATCTGCGACTGCGCCTCGATGCGTCCGAGGTGCGGCGCCGGGGCCAGGCCGAACCACAGCACGCCAACGACGACGGGCAGCAGCACGTACATCTCGAGGGAGTCGAGTTCAGCTACGCGCACGTTCTCCTTACCTTGGAACAGCCGCTGGTAGAGGTTGACGCCGTAAACACCGGCCGCGATGACCGCCAGCGTTGCGATGGTGGCGGGCCACGGCGCCGTCTGGAAGGCGCCAAGCAGCGACATGAACTCGCCAGGGAAGTTCGAGAGTCCAGGCACGCCGATGAAGGTGAAGATCAGGAAGAGCGCGAAGGCAGCGAGGGCGGGAGCCGACTTGGCGACGCCGCCGTAATCGGCCATGTCGAGCGAGCGCCTGCGGTGGTAGAGCATGCCCATCACGAGGAACAGTCCTCCCGTAGACACCATCTGGGCGGCGAGGAAGTACATGGCGCCACTCATGCCAGCCAAGTGCATGCCGAACACGCCAACGCCGATGATGCCCATGTGCGACAGCGAGCCGTACGCGAGGAAGCGCTTCAGGTGGTTGGTGCCCACCGCCCCTAGCGCCCCGTAGATCGCCGTTACGGCGGAGAGGGCGAGGAGCACGGGGGCAACGCGCACTGCGCCAGCCGGTAGCAGCGGCAGGGCCCAGGCGAAGAAGCCGAACGCGCCAACTTTGTAGAGCGAGCCAAGCACGTCAGCGGCGCCGGATGGGTGGTTCTGCTCGTTGAGGTCGACCAGCCAGGAGTGGAGCGGCCAGATGGGTAGCTTGACGGCCATGCCGATCGCTAGGCCGATGAACAGCCAGGTCTGCGTCGCGACGGGCAGGTTGGGCGTTACGAGCATCAGGTCGATGATGTGGAACGACGCCGCGCCGGAGAGGGTCTTGAGCGCCAACATGCTGACGAGCATGAAGAACGAGCCCGTTACGGCGTAGACGAGGTACTTGACGGTCGCCTCGCGCCGCTTCTCGCCGCCGTAGATGCCGAGGAGGAGGAGGCTGGGGATCAGCGTCGCTTCCCAGAAGACGTAGAAGAGCACGAGGTCCTTGGCCAAGAAGATGCCGTTGAGGCCAGCTTGCGCCACGAGCAGCAGCGCCGCGAACGTCGCGGCGCCCTTCGCCACGCGCGTGGTGGCCACGAGGATGGCCGGGATCATCATGAGGGCGGCGGCGAAGGCGAGCACGGCGCCTGCGCCGTTACCGTCGAGGCTGAAGCTGACGCCGATGCCGGGCAGCCAGGGGGCGTCGAACGGGCGCGTGCCTGGCAGCAGGATGGCTAGGACGAGCACGGCAACGGAGCCTGCCAGGGCAAGCACGCGCGCCACCCCGAGGCTGCTGCGCGTAAGCGTGACGAGCACGGCGGCCAGTAGGGGAACGAGGATCATGAGGAGGGCAGTCACTTGAACACCCCTACCAGCGCGGCGAGCAGGGTCAGGCCAGCGGCGCCGAGGAACATGGCGAAGGCGTACGTCCGGATGTACCCGGTCTGCCAGCGCCTGATGACCCCGCCAAGCAGCGGCACGAGGCCACCGAGCGAGACGAGGCCGCGGTCTACCACTTCGCGGTCGAGGAGCGTCACGGCTTCTGCCGCGCCGCTGCCAGTGTCAGTGAACAGCGCCTTGTAGAGCGTGTCGAAGCCGAACGCACCCCTAGACGCCCCGGCCAGCACGGTGCCGCCGAAGCGCTTGGAGAAGGCGCCCTTGCCAAGCGCGTACACCCAATAACCCAAGCCCAGCCCGAGCAGGGCGACTACGACGGAGCCGAGGAGCAAGAGCCACTCAGTGGTAACGCTTGGGTGCGAGAAGTCTCCCGCCGCCGTGGCGTGACCAAGCCAGTTGGCTATGCGGTTGTCGGTGAGGAACGCTGGCAAGCCGACGTAGCCGATCACCACGCTGCCGATGCCAAGGACGACGAGGGGCACGGTCATCACGGCGGGCGACTCGTGAACCTTGCCGCTCACCGCCGCGTCCAGCCGCTCCTCGCCCGCGAAGACGAGGTAGTACCAGCGGAACATGTAGAACGCGGTGATGCCTGCCGTGATCATGAGCAGCGCGAAGAGCACGCTACCGCCAACGTCAGCCAACGCGCCGCTCGTGAAGGTGGCGACGAGAATGGCGTCCTTGCTGAAGAAGCCCGAGAGGAACGGCACGCCAGCGATGGCGAGCGTGGCAAGCAGCGCCATGGTCCCCGTCACCTTCATGCGTTTGCCGAGTCCGCCCATCTTGCGCACGTCCTGCTCGCCGCCGAGTGCGTGAATGACCGAGCCCGCCGCGAGGAAGAGGAGCGCTTTGAAGAAGGCGTGGGTGAGGACGTGGAATATCCCGGCCCAGTAAGCGCCCGCCCCGACCGCCGCGATCATGAAGCCGACTTGGGAGATGGTCGAGTAGGCGAGGATGCGCTTGATGTCCGTTTGGCCGACGGCCGCGATGGCCGCCACGAGCGCGGTGAGCACGCCGACCCAGGCGACGGTCGCGAGGGCGGCTGGCGCCACGGCGTAAACGGCGCTAGTGCGAGCGATGAGGTAGACGCCCGCCGTGACCATGGTGGCGGCGTGGATGAGCGCCGAGACGGGCGTGGGGCCCGCCATGGCGTCTGGCAGCCAGACGTGCAGTGGCAGCTGCGCCGACTTGCCTGCCGCCGCCAGCAGGTAGAGCAGCCCGATGCCGGTGAGGGCAGCGGAGCCGTAGAGCATGGTCGGGGCCATGGCTGTCACGGTTTGGATGTCGAGGGTGCCGAACACCTTGAAGGTGAGGAACATGGCGAGCAGGAAGCCGAAGTCGCCGACGCGGTTGACGATGAACGCCTTGCGCCCCGCGCTGGCGTTGCTCAGGTCCTTGTACCAGAAGCCGATTAGTAGGAAGGAGCAAACGCCGACGCCTTCCCAACCGACGAACATGAGCACGAAAGAGTCGGCCATGACGAGGACGAGCATGGCGGCGATGAACAAGTTGAGTTGCGCGAAGAAGCGCGAGTAGCCGTCGTCGCCCTTCATGTACCCGATGGAGTAGACGTGGATGAGGAAGCCGACGCCCGTGATTATCAGCATCATCACGGTGCTGAGTTGGTCGAAGTGGAACCCGAGGGCGACGTTGAAATCGCCCGCCTTGAGGAACTCACCGAAACCGACGCGTACCGCCTCGCCGCTGCCTGCCACGTCAAGGAAGGCCATCGCCGAGAGCACGAACCCGAGGCCAACGGCCACGCTGGCGATGATGCCAGGCAGCGGCTCCTTGAGGTTGCGCCCGAAGAAAGCGTTGACGAGGCTGCCAAGCAATGCTAGTAGCGGGGCCAGGGAGGCCCAGGCTGCGACGGTCATGCGCGTACCTCCGAGAGCTCGTCGACGTTGGTGCTGACGCGGTTACGGAAGATGGCGACCAGGATGCCGAGGCCAACGGCCACTTCGGCGGCCGCCACCGCCAAAACGATGAAGACCGCCGTCTGGCCGTCTAGGGCGGCGTTGCCGCCACTGGCGCTCCAGTCGCGCGCGAAGGCGACCATGGCGAGGTTGGCTGCGTTGAGCATCAGCTCGACGGAGAGGAACAGCATGATCGCGCTGCGGCGCGTGAGCACGCCGATGCCACCGAGGGCGAACAGGATGGCGCTGAGGCCAACGTAGTACTCGGTCGCTACCATCAGTGGCTCCCCGTTGCCAGGTCGCTGGCGTGCTCTTCTGGCGCCGTGACGCCGAGGTAAGGCTCATGCGGTGCGCCGCGCGTCGCGAGCGGCCGCTGCGGCCGCGTCTCAGGCGCGGCGCGTTGTACGAGGCTCACCGCGGCCACTACGCCCGTGAGGAGTAGTACGCCAACGAGTTGGAAGGCGAGTAGGTAATCGGTGAAGAGGACCTCGCCGATCTTGTCAGCGTTGCCTCCGCCGAGCGCAGCGTCGATCACGGCCGCCTCCGGCAGTTGGGTTCGCGTGAGAACCACGACCGTGATGACGGCAGCCGTAGCCACCCCTGCGGAGGCCCAAGCGGCGGGCTTCAACCACGTGAGGCGGTCGCCGAGCTTCTCACCGCCGACGTTGAGGAGCATGATCACGAAGAGGAAGAGCACCATGATGGCGCCCGCGTAGACGATCACCTGAATCGCGGCGAGGAAGTGCGCTTGGAGCGTCACGTACGTTACGGCGAGCGCGAGTAGCGTGCCGACGAGCGCTAGCGCCGCGTGGACCGGTTGGCGCAAGGTGATGACACCTACGCCGCCGGCCACGAGCAGGACGGCTAGGATTACGAAGCCGACCATGTCAGTAGTCCACGCCTTCTAGCTCCACGCGGTGGCCGGCCTCGAAGCCGAGGGTAACGTCCTTGCCTTTGGCCTCCGCCTCGCGGCGCTGCCACTTGCTGCCCTTGGTGCCGACCAGCATGTCTTCTTTGCCGTAAACGAAGTCCTGGTAGCGGAAGTCGGCCATCTCGAACTCGTGGCCAAGCACCACCGCGCCGGTCGGACAGGCTTCCTCGCAGAAACCGCAGAAGATGCAGCGCAGCATGTTGATCTCGTAGATCTTCGCGTAGCGCTCGCCTGCGGACGTCGGGTTGTTGGGGTCGTTCTCCGCCGCCTCGACGTAGATGGCGTAGGACGGGCAGGCTGCGGCGCACAGCGAGCAGCCGATGCACTTCTCGAGGTCGGTGTCTGGGTGGCGCAGGAGGTGGTGGCGCCCGCGGAAGCGCGGGAGCATGGCTACCTTGTCGCGCGGGTACTGCACGGTAACGGGCCGCTTGAACAAGTAGCCGAGGGTGAGCCCCATCCCTTTGGCGATGTCGATGACGCTCATCAGCGTGTACCTCCGTGGCGCGGTGCGCTAGCCGCGCGCCCTGTCAGGTTGACCGCTCGGGCCTCAGATGACATAGGCGATCACCGCCCCGGTCACGAGCGCAGCCAAGAGCGCGAACTCGAACACGTAGAGCCAACCGAAGCGCATGAGTTGGTCGTACCGCAACCGTGGCAGGGTCGCCTTCAACCAGATGAAGAGGAACATGAAGATGGCCATCTTCAGCACTAACCAGATTATCGGCCACTCCGAGATGCCGGGGATCCAGGCGTCCAGGAACGCGGGCCCGCGGTAACCGCCGAGGAAGAGGGTGCTGATGAAGGCGGAAGCCGTCATCATGTTCACGTACTCCGCCATCTGGTAGAGCGCCCACTTGATGGAGGAGAACTCGGTGAGGTAACCGGCCACGAGTTCCTGCTCGGCCTCCGGGAGGTCGAAGGGCGTGCGGTTCACTTCGGCCGTGCCGCTGATGACGAAGGTCGTGAAGGCGAGTAGCAGCCCCGGCCACAGCCACGGGCTGACTGACCAGATGCCGACCTCGACGATCTCGCGCAGGTTGAGGGTGCCTGCCACCATGATGACCGCCAACACGCTGAGGCCGAGCCCTAGCTCGTAACTGATGATCTGCGCGCTAGAGCGCAGGCTGCCAAGCAGCGAGTACTTGCTGTTCGACGCCCACCCGCCGAGGAAGATGCCGTACACCCCGAGTGAGGTGGCGGCGAAGATGTACAGGATGCCGATGTCGAGGTCCATGACCCACGGGTTGAGACCGAAGAGGCTGCCTGCCGGACCCGCCGGTATGGCGCCGAACGCCGACAGCGCGAAGACGATGCTGATGGCCGGCGCCAGCACGAGCACGAACTTGTCGGCAGCCGTCACGACCAGGTCCTCTTTGAAGATGGTCTTGATGGCGTCCGCGATGGGCTGCAACCAACCGCCTGGGCCCGTGAGGTTCGGGCCGTAACGGTGCTGGAAGCGCCCGAGCAACTTGCGTTCGATGACCGTCATGTACGCGAACGCGCCAAGCAGGACAACGCACAGCACGAGAGCCTTGAGAAAGGTCACCCAGAGCGGGTCGTGGATCACGAGGCGACCTCCAAGCTGATCTGCTCGACCACGACGCTGGCGAGGTCAGCCTGGGCGAGGCCGACCGGCTGGTCAGGCAAGCACGGGACGGTCATGAGGCCGCGCGGCACGCCGTCGGTGACGCTCACCACGGCCTTGCGCCAGGTAGCTCCCACCCTGATGCGTACCTCCGCGCCTTGCATGAGCGAGTGCTTGGCCGCGTCTTCCGGGTGGACGCGCAGACGCGCGCCGCCGACTGCTGCCGCAAGGTGAGGGTTCAGGTGGAGGTACTCTGCGCGCGCCATGCTAGGCACGATCAGGACGTTGCCGGTTGCCTTGACCGGGTTCGCTTCACGCGCCACGAACTTAGCGCTGGCGCGGCCCTTGAAGCGCGGTAGCGCGCCCGTGTCCGGCAGGTCGGCCAGTTCGAGGTCGAAGCGCTTCTTGAGTGCGCGCCTAGCGGAGCGCACGCTGCGGCCGTCGAGGCGCTTGCCGATGGCGTCACCGATGGCGCGCACGACGCCAGTGAGATCGGCGCTGCTGCCAGCGTCAACCGGGGCTGCCCTCACTGGGAGGAAACGGCCCTCGAGGTTGACGACGGTGCCGTCGCGCTCGTAGACGCTCGCAGCTGGTAGCACGACGTCGGCAAGTAACGCCGTCTCCGTTAGGAAGATGTCGTGTACGACGAGCAGCTCCTTGCCTCGTAGGCGCTCCTTCAGGTCGTCGTCCTGAGCGGGGTCGAGGTTGGAGATGATGAGCGCCTTGGCGCCCTCTAGCATGCCCGCGTAAGCGTAGCGCTCGTGGCTTGGCAGCACGCCGAGCAGTTCGAGGCCGTAGCTGTTCGCCATCGGCCCGACGGCCATCTCTTTGATCCCGACGGCCTTGGCGAAGGCGCGCGCGGCATCGGCGGCTTCGCGGGTAGCTAGCACGAACCCGCCAAGCACGAGGACGCCGTTCTTGGCGGCGGCTAGTTGAGCGACCGTGGAGCGTGCTGCCGCGCTCGTCAATCCGACGGCCGTTTCCTCACTCGCGCTGAGGGTGGCGTTGGCGTCGCTAGCGAGTTTGGTGAGGCTCTTGAAGAAGGCGGCCTCCCCGGCGACGGGGTAGGTGGCCTTAGTGCCCGCATGGCGCATCAGGTCAACGCGATAAGGCGCTGCGACTGTGAGGAGTTCACGCTTGCGAGGCATGCGCTCTTTGAGGCGCAGGTCGGCGATCGGCACCCCGTGCGCCATGAGCGTCGGTGGCGTTACGCCCTTGAGGGCGTCCTTGATCCGCAGATCGAGGATGCCCGCTTCCTCCGTCACGTCGCCGACGACCAAGATGGCGTCCGCCGTCGCGAGGTCGGTGAGCGTTGCGGGGTCGCGCTGGCTGATGACGCTGGCGCCAGGGCGCGGGAAGTGGTCGAGTTGGCCGGTGCCGAGCTCCTCCGCTAGGGCCATGGCAGCCACGCCCTCCTCGAGGGTGGCGTCCGCGCGGATGACGACGCCGACGTCCTTGCCGCTCAAGCCCTTGAGGCGCTCGGCGATGAAGGCGGCGGCCTCGTCCCACGTGGCTGGCTGCAGTTCACCCTGGCGCCGCACCAGCGGCATGGTCAAGCGCTCTTCCGACGCGCTGTACTCGTGACCGAAGCGCACACCGTCGTCGATCCAGGTCTTGTTGACGTCTGGGTTGAGGCCGGCCTTGATGCGTTCTATGCGCCCAGTGCGGGCGTCGACGATGATGGCCGCGCCACTGGCGTCGTCCATGCTCGTCGTCCGCGTGTGGTCGTACTCCCAGTTGCGCCCCCTGAAGCGGCTGGAGGCGTCGAGGAGTGCGCCGACCGGGCAGATGTCCGCGATGTTGCCGGAGAAGTTGCTCGGCAGGCCGGCGTCGGCCGTGCCGATGTAGGTGTGGGGGCCACGTTCGATGAAGTCCAGGACCTCGTCGCCAGGCACTTCCTCGAAGAAGCGCACGCAGCGCTTGCAGTGGATGCAGCGCTCGCGGTCGAGGGTGATGAGTTCGGACAGCGGGTGGTGCTTCTCGGAGTGGCGCTTGTCGAACTCGAAGCGCGAGAGGCCGTTGCCGTACTCGTAAGAGCGGTCCTGCAGCTCGCAAGCGCCGCCCTTGTCGCACACGGGGCAGTCCAGCGGGTGGTTGATGAGCGTGAACTCGACCATGCCGTTCTGAGCGTTCTTGACCTGCTCAGACTCGGTGTCAATGACCATGCCCTCCATGACCTGCGTCGTGCAGGTGGCCATGAGGTTAGGGAACCAGAAGATCTTGGGTTCACCAGTCGCCTCGTCCAGGATCCAGTTGCCGTCGCGGTCCTTGCGCGGCGCGCCCACCTTCGCGAGGCACATGCGACAGGCGCCGATAGGCGACATGTACTCCTGGCTGCAGAAGTACGGGACGTCGCCGCCGGCAGCGAACACAGCGTCGATGGCGCTAGTGCCGGGGGCGAAGTCGAGCTCGACGTCGTTGATGCGCACCTTCATGCTTGCCACCAGTCGTTCTTGGCGTACTTGGACTTACCGTTAGCCGCCAGGTAGTCGTACTCGTCACGGAACCACTTGAGGCTGGCCTGCACCGGCATGATGCACGCGTCAGCGAGCGGACAGAACGCGGTGCCCCTGATGTTGCCTGCCACGTTCTCGAGCAGGTCGACGTCCGCCGGCGTGCCCAGCCCCGCGAGGAGCTTCTGGTACATCCGCGGTAGCCAGTGACCGACGCCCTCGCGGCAAGGCGTGCACTTGCCGCACGACTCATGGCTGTAGAAGCGCACGAGGTTGTAGAGCGCGTCGACGATGCACTTGTCGCGCGGGATGACGATCACGCCACCCGTGCCGAGCATCGAACCGTTCTTCGCCAGCGTGCCGTAATCCATAGCCATGTCGAGGAAGCGGTCCTCCCATGGGAACATCGGGGTCGATGACCCACCAGGGATGAACGCCTTCGGTTCCATGGTCGGGCCGCCAGCGAAGTCGTAGATGAGCTCGCGGAAGGTGGCTCCCATCGGCATCTCGTACACACCGGTGCGCTTGACGGGGCCGGAGATCTGGTAGAGCTTCGTGCCCTTGCTGTCTTCCGTGCCCATGGAAGCGAACCAGGTGGCGCCCTTGTTGATGATGTGCACCACGCTAGTGAGGCTCGTGACGTTGTTGATCGTCGTCGGGCGCCCGTACATGCCAGCCGCCGCAGGGAACGGCGGCTTGAGGCGCGGGGTCGCGCGCAGGCCCTCGAGCGAGTTCATGAGCGCGGTCTCCTCACCGCAGATGTACGCGCCAGCGCCGCGGTGAACGGTGATGTCGAAGGAGAAGTCCGTGCCGAGGATGTTCTTGCCGAGCAGCCCGGCCGCGCGCGCCTGCTCGATGGCCCTGACGGTGCGCTCGATGCCAAGGTAGTACTCGCCGCGCACGTAGATGAAGCCGAAGTTCATGCGCATTGCGTACCCGGCGATGATCATGCCCTCGATCAGTTGGTGCGGGTCGTCCTCGAGGATGTAGCGGTCCTTGAACGAGCCAGGCTCCGACTCGTCCGCGTTGCATACCAGGTAGCGCGGTTCGTCACCTGCTGGCGGCGCCACGAACGACCACTTGACTCCGGTCGGGAAACCAGCGCCTCCGCGGCCCCTCAGCCCGGATGCCTTGACCTCGTCGATCACTTGCGGAACGGTCATCTCGGTGAGGACCTTGCGGGCGGCGGAGTAACCGCCGTGGCCGCGGTAGAAGTCGAGTTCGTGCGCGCCATCGACCCCCACGTAGCGGTACATCGTCACCTCGTAGCGCGGGTCGTGACGGCTGATGATCGGCGCCGGCTTGTCTGCGCTGACGGACTGGTCGCTCACCTCACCCCTCCCCTCGTTGGGCACCCTTGGCGGCTTGGTTGTCAAGCGCCGCTGGTTTCTGAGCGCCCTCCGTGTCGCCGCCGCGTTCCCGCCAGGCGGGCGGCTGTTCGCCTTGGCGCAACGAGTCGATCAGGTGCTGGCAGCGGCCGCGCCCTACTCGCTCGTAGTACGTGTCGTTCACCTGCAGCACGGGTGCGGTGCCGCACGAGCCTACGCACTCGACCTTCTGCAAGCTGAACTGGCCGTCTGCGCTCGTCTCGCCGTTGACGATTCCGAGCTCCTCGACCAGGAACTCGTACATCTCGTTAGCGCCAGCTAGGGCGCAGGAGAGCGTCGAGCAAACTTGAACATGGAACTTGCCAACTGGTTGCTCGTGGAAGGTGGAGTAGAAGGACAGCACGCCCTTCACTTCGGTAGCCGTGGTGCCGACGATCTCGGCGATCTCGTGGATACGGGCGTCGCTGATGTGGCGCTCTGCGCGCTGCACTTCCCAGAGCAGCGGCATCACGGCGCTGCGCTTGCCTTCCTCCGGGTAGCGCGCCAGGATCTCGGCGACCCTCTCTGGTTGGCTTGCGAAGAACGGAGTGACTGTGTTCAGTTCGATCATCTGCTCACTTACTTATCTACGTCGCCAAGGACGGGGTCGAAACTCGCGATGTTGATGACCATGTCGGCGAAGAGCCCGCCTAAGCTAGATGGCTCGAGGGACTGCAGGTTAGCGAGGCTAGGCGCCTTGACTTTCACGCGGTAAGGCATCGAGCCGCCGTCGCTGATCACGTAGTAGCCGAGCTCCCCGCGAGCGCTCTCGGTCGGCACGTATACCTCCCCGCGCGGCGGGTGGAAACCTTCCGTAACGAGCTTGAAGTGGAAGATCACGGCCTCCATGGAGTTCTCGAGCTCTTGGCGCGGCGGGAGGCTGATGCGCCTGTCCGGGTCCTTCACCGGCCCTGGCTCGAGCATGTCGAGGGCCTGCGAGACGATGCGGCAGCTCTCGATCATCTCCTCATAACGCACGAGGATGCGGGCGTAGATGTCGCCTGCCTCGTGGGTTGGCACGTCGAAGACGTAGTCCTCGTACCCTGAGTAGGGCGCGTTCTTGCGGTAGTCGAGGTTCACGCCGCTGGCGCGGGCACTTGGGCCAGTCAAGGCGTAGTCGATGGCCATCTCGCGCGTTACCACCGCAACGCCCTGCGTGCGGGCCATGAGGATGCTGTTGCCCATGAAGAGGGTGAAGTACTCGTCGAGGTACTTGGGGAACGCCGCCAACCACTTGCGCACCATCGGCTCGAAGTCGTCAGGGACGTCCTGGTAGAGGCCGCCGACGCGGAAGTAGCCGTAGTTCATGCGCACGCCAGACACGGCCTCGAAGATGTCCATCAGGCCTTCGCGTTCGCGCATGCAGTAGAAGTACGGGGTGAGGGCGCCCATGTCGAGCATCGTCGTGCCGAAGAACACCAAGTGGCTCGCCAAGCGGTTCAGCTCGGTGAGGATCACGCGGATGCGCTGGGCGCGCACAGGCACGCGGGCGTCCATGAGCTTCTCGACGGCCAACATGTAGGCGAGGTCGTGGGCGAAGCCGTGCAGGTAGTCCATGCGGTTCGAGTAGGTGACGCCCTGCTGGTAGGTGCGGTTCTCCATGGTCTTCTCGAAGCCGGTGTGGAGGTAGCCGACCTGCGGCTTGAGGGACACGATCTGCTCACCGTCTAGGTCGACGACGAGGCGCAGCACGCCGTGCGTACTCGGGTGTTGCGGGCCCACGTTGATGCGCATGAAACGCGTCGAGAACGAGCCTGGCAGTTCGGCTTCGGGCGCCACGGTTTGATTGACGTTCTTGTTGGCCACGGCTACTCCCTCCCCTCGCCAGGCAGCTCGCCTTGGCTGCTGATCACGCCGTCGCGCGCCCCGCCCTTCCAGCCCGTAAGCCCCTGGTCGCGGCCAGTCAGGCCCGAGCGGAAGGTGGCTGGGTCGAGGAAGCGCCCGTCGTTGAACAACGTCGGGGTCTCACCGAGCGGGAAGTCCTTGCGGTGAGGGTGGCCGTCCAGGTCCTCGGGGGTGAGGAGCTTGCGCAGGTTCGGGTGGCCTTCGAACTCGATGCCCAGCATGTCGAAGGTCTCGCGCTCGAGGAAGTCAGCGCCGCGCCACACGCCGGTCGCGGTCGGCAGGCTCTCGCCGTCTTCGACCTCGACGCGCAAGAAGAGGCGCACGGCGCCGTGCAGGTCGTGCACGTTGTAGACGACCGCGAAACGCTTACCGCGGTGGCCGGGGTAGGTGAGATAGTCGATGCCGAAGATGTCCGAGAGGAGCTCGAGACCCGCACCGCGGGCGGCAGTGAGCGCCTCGATGATGTGCGCCTTGCCGATGGTGACGCTCGTCATGCCCTTGAACTCGCTGACGACGCCGCCTAGGTCCGTCATGGCGTCAAGCACGCCCTTGAGGCTGGCGCCCGCGTCGAGATCGCTCATCGCTTCCAGCCCTCCACGACGGGCAGTTGCACGCCTCGCTCGTCGAACGTCTCGCCCCTGACCTTCTTCTGCAACTGCGCTACGGCGTAGATGAGGGACTCAGGCCTCGGGGGGCAGCCCGGCACGAAGATATCGACCGGCACGACAGAATCGACGTTCTGAACGATGGCGTAGTTGTTGAACATGCCACCTGACGAGGCGCAGGCGCCCATGCTGATCACCCACTTGGGGTCCGGCATCTGGTCGTACACGCGCCGCATGACGGGCGCCATCTTCTTGCTCAAGCGGCCGGCAACGATCATCACGTCCGCCTGCCGTGGGCTGGCCCTGAAGACCTCGGAGCCGAGGCGCGCGAGGTCGTTGCGGGAGTTCGTGGCGGCCATCATCTCGATGGCGCAGCACGCGAGCCCGAAGGTGGCGGGCCAGAGGCTGTTGGAGCGGCCCCACGCCACCAGCTTGTTCAGGCTGGTGAAGAGGATGCCGTCCGCCTCGAGCTCTTGAACGTCTTTCTCGAACAGGTCCAGTAAGCTCATGCTCACTTCCAGTTCAGGACGCCCTTGCGGACGAGGTAAACGTACCCGACCGCGAGGACAGCCACGAAGATTATGGCGTTGGCGAAGAGGAACTGAGGGGCAGCGTTGAACTTGACGGCCAACGGGTAGAAGAAGGCCGTTTCAAGATCGAAGATGATGAAGATCATCGCCACCAGGTAGAAGTGAATCGGGAAGCGCTCACGCGCCGTTCCCACCGCCGGGATGCCGGACTCGTAGGCGGCGAGCTTGGTTTCACTCGGCCGTTTAGGGCCGATCAACCCGCCCACCACCAGTGCCGCGACCGCGATGAACCCGGCCGCCAAGAACATCATCAGGACCTCTAAGTACAAGGAGCCCTCTCCTTTCGAGCCGCATCGGGGAGAAGCGGCCCCTGCTGAAGACCAATCACCACGTAATGCCGAATGCTGAGAAGCGCGCAGTTCGTGCGCGTTTTCACAACCAGCTTCTTGGACAGTCTAGCAGGGGGTATCTGGCCGAACAAGGTGAAAGGGCCGTGAGTTTTGGCTCTTCTGTAACCACGTCGGGCTTAGTCTCGAGCGAACGCCCGCCCTCAGCCAGCCCGAACCCGTGCGGGTGCTTGACACCATGCCGCACGGCGTCGATATACTGCTTTGGCTGCTGGGTCGTTAGCTCAGCCGGTAGAGCAGCTGACTTTTAATCAGCGGGTCGCAGGTTCGAGCCCTGCACGACCCACCAGGATTTCCGGCCAGCACTTTGGCCCCTTCGACTAGCGGTTAGGTCACAACCCTTTCAAGGTTGCGGCACGGGTTCGAATCCCGTAGGGGTCACCAAAGAGGGCGCTCTTCAAGAGCGCCCTTCTTCTTCATCTGCCAGGTAGCGGCGCTGGGCCGCTCTGCTGTTTCAGGAGTTCGTGCGGTTCCTGCCCGCGCGCTTGGCGGCGTAAAGCCGCGCGTCGACGAGCCTGACTAGCTCGGCAACCCCGCCGCCAACGTCGACTCCCTCGACCTCGGAGAGCGCGGCCACCCCAACACTCACCGTCACCTCGAGGCCAGCGGCCACTGAGTTCCAGTCGTAGCTGGCTACGCGCAAACGGGCCCGCTCTGCCGCCTCGAGCGCAGCCGCCTTCGAAGTGCCGGGCACGAGGACGACGAACTCCTCCCCACCCCAACGCGCCACGACGTCCGAGCCGCGCACGACGTGCCGCAACAGCTCACCGACCCGCACGAGCACGGCGTCACCAACCGTGTGGGAGTAGCTGTCGTTGACGCGCTTGAAGTTGTCCACGTCGAGGAGCACGACCACGAGGTCGTTGGCGTGGCGCCTTGCGCGCGCCTCCTCTTCGTCAAGGCGCGTGCGGAAGTAGCGGCGATTGAAGAGACCGGTCAGGTCGTCGGTGATGCTCAGCGCTTCAAGCCGCTCTGCCTGCTCGCGCAGCACGCGGTTGGCGTCAGCTACCGCCTGCCGCGCGACGACGTGCAACTCGTGTTCGTCAGCAAGGCTCGACTCCAACTGCGCGAGGAGCATGCTTAGCACCTGACTAGTACGGTCAGTGTCTGTGCGTTCGCGTTCCGCTTGGTACGCCTTCAGCTCCAGATACGCCTCCTCGTGGCGCCCAAGGGCGGCCAGCGCTTCGCCGATCGGGGGTCGGAGGTTCGCGGCCGGGATGGGCTTCATGGCGGCGTCGAAGAGCTTCGCGGCGAACCGCATCTCCGCGAGGGCAGCTTCGTGTTGTCCACGGCGCAAGAGGAATGTTCCGTAACTGCCGCGGATCTCTGCCTCGAACGCGTCGTGGTGCTCACTCATGTCGGCAAGCGCGACTTCGTAGAGGTCAGCAGCATGCTCGATGTCGCCTGCAGCCTCGTAGGCTTGGGCGAGCTTGGTGCGCGTGACGGTTACGTAGCGCGCGTTCTCAATCTCCTCGAACCACGCCAACGCCTCCTCTTGTGCCGTCACCGCCTCAGCGTGAGAGCCGAGCTGGAGGTGCGCTCGCCCCTCGTTCGAGCGGGCCAAAGCGGCGCCGAAGCGGTCCTGCTGGTCGGTGTAAGCCTGACGGCCAAGCCCGAAACAAGCGAGCGCTTCGTCTAGGCGCCCGGTGCCCATGTAGACGTTCCCCAGGTTCGTTAGCAACGACGGCGCCACCGGCAAGCCAGCGGCCTCAAGGGCGGCGATGCCCGAGTTGAGGTGTTTGATGGCAACGTCGATGACCTCGCGCGAGCCGTAGACCGCAGCCAGGTCGTTGTGACCCCTAGCTACCAGCAGCGGCAGCTCGTACTTCTGCGCTAGCGCTAGCGACTCGCGGCCCCACCGCACTGCGCCCGCCACGTCGTCCAACAGGTGAGCTGAGCGGAGAGCGGTGAGCCGCGCCTCCGTCAGCACCAGGCCGATGTCGGCGAACGCCAACTCCTCCTCGCCAACGAGATCTGGTACCTGGAGCGCTGCCTCGAGCGCCGCGGCTGGCTCGTCATTGGCCAGCCTGGCAACCGCGAGCGCCGCTAAGGCAACGCCGCGCGTCGCAGGGGCGGGCGCGCCTGCGAGCACCTCGCTGGCCAGTGAGATAGCGGCCCGGGGGACTTCCGACCGCACTTGCCAGGCTTCTCTGGCCAGAGTTTCAGGGGTAGCTGGTGAGGCCTGTGAGGACAACTGACCTGCAGCACTTGCCATATGACTCAGTACGCCCTTCATGACGACATCGAAAGATACGTTGACGGCACGCTCTCGGGCTCAGGTGCCACGCGCCGAGGCCACCAACACGCCCCTCGATAGCCGACCGCCTCACCGCAGAAGTTAGCCCACCTGCCCCCACGTGGTCAAACCGCGCCCCCCCCCGGGCGGCGCTGCCTCACACCCGCGATAACCTGTTAGCATTGCTGAGCCATGCGCCGCCTCGGTCACCGGGCGAGCGTGTGACGAGGGCGATTAGCTCAGCGGCAGAGCGTCCGCTTTACACGCGGAGGGTCGGGGGTTCGAACCCCTCATCGCCCACCACACCCTAGACGGGCGGCACGTGCGCAACGCAGTCGACGCGCGCCTGCCGCCCGCGCTACTTTGCGCCTGACGCTGGCTCTGCTTTCGGCATATCCTGATCCCAACCAAACCTTGGACCGCCGAGGCGGTCCTTCGGAGTGCAGATGACCTTGGAATACGCCAAGACGTCACCCTTGTGGTGGGAGGCGGTGCCTGCCGGGCCAACACGCAGGCCACCAGCCGAGGACCTGAGCGCGGACGTCGTGATCGTCGGCGCTGGCTTCACTGGACTTTGGAGCGCCTACTACTTGAAGCGCCTGGCGCCAGAGTTGCGCGTAGTCGTGCTCGAGCGTGACCACGTCGGCTTCGGAGCTTCTGGGCGCAACGGTGGCTGGTGTCACCCCGAGTACCCCCTCGGGCTGGCCACCCTGGCTTACCGGCACGGCAAGGAGGCCGCACTGCGCTTCCAGCACGCGGCCATGGACGCCGTCCACGAGATCGCGCGCGTCTGCGAGGCAGAGGCCATCGACTGCCACTTCGCGTTAGGCGGACGCCTGCTCGTGGCGCGCTCGCCACTGCAGGCGCAACGCGCCGCCGCAGACGTAGCCGAGCAGCACGCGCTTGGCGTAAGCCCCGACGACTTGCGTTACCTGAGCGCCATCGAAGCGCGGGCGCTTAGCGGCCTAACGAAAGTCCAGGGCGCCAGTTACCTAAGCTGCGCGGCGGCGTTGCAGCCTGCGCTGCTAGTCCACGGTCTAGCGCGCACCGCCGAGCGGCTCGGCGTCGAGATCTACGAGGGTGTCACCGTTACTACGTTGGCGCCAGGCGGCGCGCACTTCAGGAGCGCCGCTCATAGCGGCAGCGCGACGGCCGCTAGCATGTTGCGCGCCACGGAGGGCTACACCAAGGCGTTCAAAGGCGAGCGCCGCACCCTCATCCCCCTCTACTCCCTGATGATCGCCACCGAGCCGCTGAACGGCGCCACGCTCGAGGCCGTCGGCCTCGAGCGGCGCGAGGTGTTCGCCGACTACGGCCACATGGTCATCTACGGGCAGAGGACGCACGACGGCCGC
>CALCHY010000066.1 GCA_937907415.1 uncultured Trueperaceae bacterium | reverse complement strand
GCGCGGTAGATGCCGACGAGCACCTCGGGGTACGAGAAGCCCGTCATCATGCCGTTGCTGCCGCGCTCGAGTTCCTCGTAGAAGAACATCCCGCCGAGGCCCCCGACGATGCTGATGTCGGACCCGAGCTTGCGCAGCGCCGTTACCTTGGCGACGCTCGGCGTCTCCTCCAGCTTGATGACCTGCACGTTCTCGAGTTCGGCGTGGAGCTTGACGACCAGCTGCGGGCTCAAGCTTATGCCCGTGGCGGCCGGGTAGTCGTGCAGGATGATGACCTTGTCCACGGCCGCGTCTATGCGGCGGTAGTACTCGTAGATCACGGCGTCGTTCTGCACGGGCGGTGGCGCGACGAGCAAGCCTGACGCTCCAAGCGCGAGGGCGCTCAGGCTCTTCTCCACCGCTAGGTCGGTGCCGCCCGCGCCTGTGCCTGCGTAGACGGGCACGCGCCCCGCGGCCGCCTTGACGGTCACGCGGATGACCTCGTCCTGCTCGGCCTGCGAGAGCTTCGGCGCCTCACCGAGCACGCCGAGCACGACCAGACCGTCGACCCCGAGGTCGATGAGGAACTCAGTGAGGGTGGCTAGGCTGGCCAGGTCGAGGGCGCCGTCGTCCGTGAATGGCGTTGGCATGATGGTGTGCACGCCGTTGAACTTGCTCATCGTTACTCCTTAAGCGGGCAGGTTGCCTGAGCGCATCTCGTCGATGACGCTGTACACGGGTACACAACCGTACGACAGCAGCTCATCGTGGAAGGCTCGCGTGCGGCCCTCGCCAAGTTCGGCCCTTGCTTCCTTGATGGCGCGGGTGCCGAGCCAGTACATGAGGCGCGTTGCTGGGTACATGGAGTTGCGCGTCGCTTCGCTCCAGGCGCGCTGCGGCGGCAGGCCGAGGGCGTCGACGTAGAAACCGCGCATGTCGTTCAAGCTCCAGGCGCCGGTGTGCAAGCGGATGTCGGCGAGGCACATGGCGGTGTTGCGCAGCTCCGCGTGCTTGAGGACCAGCTCGTCGGTTGGTTGGTAGAAGCCTTCTGCCTCGAGCAGCAAGTCCTGGGTGTAGCAGGCCCAACCCTCGATGAGGGTGCCACCGCTGAGCATGGCGATGCCGGCCGAACAGTCGGTCCCAGCGACCCTACCCAGCTGCCCAACGGCCGCGCGGGCCCTGGCGTTCTGGGTGTGGTGCCCGATGGAGCCGTGGTGCACGGCGTGAGTGATCTTGATGGTCGAGTAGTTCTGGCCGCGCAAGTAGGCCTCTTCGTCTGCGCCGGGCGGGAACACCCAGTAGACGCTGCCTGCGCCTGGACGGCCCGCCGCGGGCGAGCGGTAGAACAAGAAGTAGAGGTCGGCCGCGACGGGCTGAGCCCACGCCGGTAGTTGCTCGAAGCTCAGGCCGTACTCGGTGGCTGGCGTCACCAGGTCGGCGGCGTCGGCGGCACTCATGGCGTCCGCGTTGAGGCGTTCGTAGGCGGGCATGACGCCCGCGAGGTCCGGGTGCTCTCGCGCCAGGTCGGCGAGTTGCTCCTGCCAGCTACGCTCCGGGTTGAGCCGCTGCGCGCAAGCGGTGAGCGCGGCAAGCGCACGGTCGAACCCAGCTTGCGCCAGGTCCTCCGCCTCCGCGCTCGAGTAAGGGAGGCGGTGCACCTCACGCATGAGGAAGTCGAGGTACTCCCTGCCTGCAGCAGGGTCGGCGTCTGCCCGCCCCGCGAGGCCAGCCACGAACTCTTTGACGGCCGGTACTGCCGCGGCGGCAGCGGCGGCGATGGCGTCGTCGCACATGGGGTGCTGCGGCAAGCCCACCTCTAGGAGGCGGACTATGGCGCGCCCCTCGGCTTCTGCGCGGGTGCGCCAGTCGGCCGGGATGGCGCGGCCAGCCAACCGCTCGCTGCCCTCGCGCAGGTAGCGCGGGATGGCTGCTACGCGCTGGAGGAGGGCGGCAGCCGAACGCTCCGGCGTGACCGGCAGCAGGAGCGAGATGATGCCGAACGCCACTTCACCCGTGTACCAAGCGGGGTTGTGGTACCTGGGCCGCGACTCTAGCTCGCGGACGCCCATGCGTACTTGGCCGAGGAGAGCCGCAGCTTCGATGCGCTCGGACGCCGTCGTGCCAACGGGAAGGCGCGCGACCTCACCCTCGAGGTCGCGCAGTGCGGTCAGTTCGCGTTCGCGTGCGCCGGCGTCTGCTGGCGGTAGCTCGTGGTCGTGCCCGTCTATGCCCATGAACGTGGCGTTCACGGGCATGAACTGCAGGTGAAGCGCGAGGAACCGATCCACAAGCTGCGTGATCGTCATCCGCGATGCTCATCCGGGTACAGCGGCAAGTCAACCCAGCGGCGCTCATCGTTCGCGCGCACGACGGCGTTGACGATCTCTTGGCTCTTCGCGCCGTCGTAGAACGTGCACTCGGCTTCGGTGTCGTCGAGGATCTCGTCCACGAAGTGCCTGACCAAGTTGCGGTAGTAGAGCTCTGGCCACGGGGTGTTGAGGGTGGTGCCTGGCGGCAGGGCGCTCTCCGGCAGGTCGAACTTACGGAACTCGACGTCGTCTGGGGTAGCGAAGTGCAGCGTCTCCGCCACGCCGTACTCGGAGATCAAGCGGGCGACGGCTGCGCCCTTCGAGCCGTACACGCGTAGTTCTACGCCTGGGTAGTTGCCGACCGCGATGTACGAGGTCTGCAGCGTTCCTTGCGCGCCTGACGCGAACTCGACGAGCGCGACGGTGCCGTCCTCGATCTTGATGCGCTGCATGCCCTCGTAGCCGCGCACCACGCGCTCCGGCACGAAGTTCTTCATGGTCGAGACGACACTGCCGAACTCGCCGGCGCACCAGCGCACGAGGTCGACGAGGTGCGAGCCGTAACCGACGATGCTCGAGGGGATGAGTTTGCTCCAGTCGGCGCCGGCCGACACTTGCCTGAGTGGGAACTGTGGATCGAGCCACTGCGAGTTCTGCTCGAAGCCGTGCACGTGGAAGATCTCGCCGAGCGTGCCGTCCTTTATCCACTGCTGCAGCTGGCGCACGGCGGGCGAGTAGCGGAAGGTGAAGCCCAGCTTCGTGCGTACGCCTGCGGCGTCAGCTGCGCGGGCGGCAGCGAACGCGTCGCGGGCGTCGTGCGCCAGCGGCTTCTCCGAGAGCACGTGCTTGCCTGCCTTGATGGCCGCCAGGCTGAGCGGCAAGTGCGTGTCGGTCGGCGTGCAGACGTCGACCATCTCGACTTCAGGGTCGTCGATGAGTTCCTGTGGGTCGCTGTAGACCTTCTTGATGCCGAACTTGTCGGCCATGAGGCGGGCGCGCTCGGGGACGATATCGCAGATGGCAACGAGGTTCGCGCGGTCGTAAGCGGCGTAACCGGGTAGGTGCGCCTTCTCGGCCCAGGCGTGCGCGCCAAGGACTCCAACGCCAAGCTTCCTTGTTGTCATGGCAGTTCCTTTCCGATCTCACGGGTGTAGGTTTCGAGCTCGTCGTAGTTGTGGAAGCCAAGCTCGCGCTCGCCCGCCTCGATCTCGAGGATCATGGCCGCGACCTTCTCGACCAACCGGGTGTCCGCGCCAGCCGCCTTGCCGTACGCGATCAACGCACCGTTCATGGCGCCAACCTCGGAGGCGCGCTTGCGGTAGACGATGTCCCACCAGATGCCGGAGCCCTGCTTCTTGAACACGTGCTGGTCGGGCTTCTGGTCCTTCTTGAGAAGCCAGATGGCGTGGTTGATGTTGTCGATGAGCTTCTGCGTGTCGGCCGGCGTCTGCGGGCGGTAGTTGGCCGGGTCGAAGAAGTCGAACGCCTCGACGGTGATGCCGCACGCCTCAGCGATCTCGAGCGCCTCACGCACTACGGCGCCAGCCAGGCGCGCGTAGCGTTCGACGCCGAGCGTGTCGCGGATGCGGGCGTCTGCTAGCGCGCTGAAGACGACCTGCTGCGAGTAGACTTCCTTCGCCCAGATCTGACCCCAGATGTTGTCCGAGTACTGCACTTCGGTAAGGGAGGAGAGCATGCTCCCGAGCTCAGCTAGGCGCGGGGTGCGCGTCCGCGACATCTCACCAAGCTGGATGGGTCCCTCGTGCACGAACTCGATGTGCCCAGGGTCAACGAGCGCGCCGCCATAGTTCGGAATGGAGCCGATGACGCGCTCCTCCCCACCAAGCCCAGCTTCCTGCAACAGGCGGGCGATGAGAGGTTCGTTGAAGCCGTTCTGGAACGACACGATGAAGGTCTCAGGGCTCATGAACGGGATGAGTTGCTTGACCGCCCCCTCGGTGTGCTGGGTCTTAGTGGCTATGAGGACCGCTTCGAGCGGGCCGTTCGCGCGCACGTGCTCGCCCAGTTGGTCCGGGGTTATGGCCTTGACCGGGATGTTGAACTCGCCGCGCACGCCGTCGATGCTGATGCCGCCAGCGTTCATGGCCGCAACGTGGTCCGCCCACTGGTCCATCATGGTCACGTCGTGACCGGCGCGCGTCATGTGAGAGCCTGCCAAGCCGCCGATTGCTCCTGAGCCGATGATCAGTATCTTCACGGGTGCCTTCCTGTTACTGAGGATTCGTGTACACCGCTGTCGTCCGGCAGCGGTCCCCGCCAGTGGCAGTAGAACTAAAGCCGAGAGTCGAGGGCGTCGCGGAGCCCGTCGCCGAGGAAGTTGACGGCGAGCACCGTGATGAGGATGAAGAGGCCGGGGAACGTGGCGAGCCACGGGGCGGTGTCGAGCCAGTCCCTCGCCGCGTTGAGGAGGTTGCCCCACGTTGGGGTTGGTGGCTGCACGCCGAACCCGAAGAACGACAGCGCCGACTCGAGCAAGATGGCGCCGCCAACGGCCAGCGTGGTGCTGACGAGGATCGGGCCGAGGGCGTTTGGCAGGATGTGCGTGAACATCAGCCGGTTGCTCGAGCCGCCGAGCGCGCGTGCCGCCTCGACGAAATCGAGGCTCCGCAGCGAAAGGAACTGGCTCCTCACCAGGCGCGCCGTGCCCATCCAACTGAGCACTCCGATGATGAACACGAGCATGTACAGGTTAGGCCTCGTGAAGCCAGACAGCACGATCACGAGCGGCAGGATCGGGATGGAGAGCATGACGTCCGTTGCGCGCATGAGGATGGCGTCCGTGCGGCCGCCGTAGAAGCCAGCCAACGAACCGACAAAGGTGCCGAGTGAGGTAGATATCAGTGCGCTTAGCAGGCCGACTAGCAGTGATATGCGGGCGCCGTAAAGCACGCGCGTAGCGTTGTCGCGCCCGAGTTGGTCAGTGCCCATCAGGTGCTGCCAACTGGGCGGGGTCGGCCGACCGAGGAGTTCTATGTCCTGCCCGTCGAAGGTGTAGGGCGTGAGCCAGGGCGCCGCGAGCGCCGCGGCCGCCATCAATACGAGAACGACGAGGCTGATCTGCGCCAGGCGGTGGCGCCTGAAGCGCTCTAGCACCCGCGCGCGCGTTGACTTCGCTTCGGAAGCCATCTGCAGGTCGATGCTCAGTGCCGGCTCACTCATAGCGGATCCGTGGGTCGACGAACGAATAGATGATGTCTGTCAATAGGTTCATGCCGACCAGCGCTAGGGAGCCGATCATCAGCAACGCCATGAGCACGGGATAATCGCGCCCGTTCATGGACTCGATGAAGAGCCGGCCCATGCCTGGCCAAGCGAAGATCGTCTCCGTGATGATGGCGCCCGATATCATGCCGGCGAAATCGAGGGCGATGACCGTGAGCACCGGAACTAGCGCGTTGCGCAGCGCATGCCGGTAGATAACTGTGCCATTGCCGAGCCCCTTCGCCTTTGCCGTCCTTATGTAGTCAAGACCCAGCACGTCGAGCATCGACGCGCGCGTGAAGCGGCCCCAGCTCGCCATGTAAGCCAGCGCAAGGATAGAGGCGGGCAGGATGATGTGACGGACGCGGTCGACGAAACTCCCGTCCCCGATGGAGACCATGCCAGCCGATGGCAACAGGTGCCATTGAACCGCGAACAGTGACTGCAACATCAAGGCCAGCCAGAAGATCGGCATGGAAAAGCCGACGAACGATAGGAAGGTGAACACGTAATCGACGGTGCTGTAGCGCCGCACGGCGCTCATGATGCCGAGCGGAATGGCGCCAAGCAGGGCGAGCAAGAAGGCGGTGCCGCCAAGGAGCAAGGTGGCGGGAATGCGCTCTTTGACGTCGGTGGCGACGCTCCTGCCGGTGCGGATGCTGTAGCCCCACTCACCGCGCACGGCGGCGCCAAGCCAACGCACGTACTGGACGGGGACTGGCTGGTCGAGGCCGAGTTCCCGCTTGAGGTTCTCGAGGGTCTCGGCGCTGACCCCGGGTATCTCCGCGTATACGTCGGTTGGCCCGCCTGGGGCCAAGTTCAGTACGCCGAACAAGATGATTGAGATGCCGATCAGCAGCGGAACGGATCCTAGGATCCTGCGGGCGAGGAATGTGAAATTCGTACTGTTCATGGCTGCCGATCCAACGATCTGCGGCGTGAGATGAAGTCGTTCACCTCACGCCGCAGGTTCGTTAGCTTACTTCGCTAGCCACCAACCACTCGTGTGCCTGAAGTTGGTCTGGTTGGTTGGGTTGGACTCGAAGCCTTGGAGCCTCTCCGTCATGACGATGATGGATGGCGCTTCGAACAGCGGGATGGCCGGGAGGTCGGTCAGCACGATGTTCTGTGCTTCGCCCATGTAGAACTGGACATCGACCGGGTCGAGCGAGGCTGCCGCGGCGTTGAGGGCGGCGTCGACTTCCGGGTTGCTGTACGCGCCGCCGTTGTTGAAGCCGCCGGTACCGTAGAAGGAGATGTAGGAGTCGATGGGGTCTGCGGGGGTGATCCAGCCGGAGTACCAGACGTCGAAGTCGCCTTCGCGTCGGGCCTGCGAGTAGGCGGCGCCGGACTTGTTGTCGGTCTTCAGTTCGATGCCGATGGCCTTCATCTCGGCGATGACGACCTGCTGGGCGAGTTCGTACTCGACGCGTCCGGCCTGCGTCATGATGTCGAAGCTGAGGCGCTTGCCGTCCTTGGCCATGATGCCGTCGCGGTCGGGAGCGTAGCCAGCGTCGAGGAGGATCTGGCGGGCGAGTTCCGGGTTGTACTCGTAGCTCGGAACGTTGTCGCTGCTGTACGGGAAGATGGAGACGACGAAGGTGTTGGTCGGGACCATGTAGCCGCCGAGCGCCTTGTTGATCGCCGCGCGGTCGACGCCGTGAGCGAAGGCCTTCCGGACGCTGAGGTCGTTGAGGAGCTCGTTCCTGAGGTTGAAGGTGATGTGGCGGAAGCCGAGCGTCTCGGCCCTGAGGACGCGCAGGCCGGCGACGTTCTCGAGGGTCGGGGCAACTGTGAACGGCACGTTGTAGGCGAAGTCGACCTCGCCCGACTTCAGCTGGGTGCTCTGGGTGTTGGAGTCAGGGATGATCTTGAAGACGATGCTGTCGAGGTAGGGGAGCTGCACGCCATTGGCGTCGACCTCGAAGTAGTACGGGTTGCGCTCGACGACCACGTACTGGCCGCGCTTGAACTCGGTGACCATGAACGGGCCGGCGCCGAAGGGGGCGTCCCAGAACGGGTCCTTGTTGAGGTCCTTGCCTTCGAGGACGTGCTTGGGGAGCAGGCCGTAGGTGAACAGCGAGGCCTTGAATCCGCCGAAGACGGTGTTGTAGTAGACGACGGCCGTTAGGTCGTCTGGCGTCTCGATGCTGTCGATCTCAGCCGAGCCGTTCTTCTCCGGCCCGAGGTAGGCGGGGTCGCGGATGGCGTCCCACGTGAACTTGATGTCGGCCGAGGTAAGCGGCGCGCCGTCTGCCCACTTGAGGCCCGGTCGGAGGTGATACGTGACGACCATCTTGGTTCCGTCGTCCGTGAGCACGATGCCGCCGTTCTCAAGGGTCGGTACTTCCGTGACCAGAACGGGCACGTACTGGGCGTTGTGGTCAGGCGCGACTAGGCCCGCGAGGAAGGTGGCCTGCACGTCGGTAAGGAAGCCGCTGGCGTACGGGTCGAGGGTATCTAGGTCGTAGTTGAGGGCTACCGTGAGCGTTCCGCCACGTTCCTGCGCGGCGGCAATTCCGCCTAGCAGAACCAAGACACACAGCGACCATGCGAGTTTCAATAAGTGCCTTCTTGGTGATCTCATTTGACTCCTCCTAGTTTACAAGCCATCTCTCCGAGTCCCAGCGGTTCGACAGTGATGGATGTTGTGCAGAGTTGTACCGCCCAGAGTCCGGCTTGTCAATGCTCTAGCTGCCTAGTCATTCCACGGTGTAGAATCCCGGGGAACGCTACTGACTTGACCTTCGGATCGGAGCACCGCATGAGTGAAGCATTGCAACAGACGGACCACGACCTTGCCAGGCGCCTGACGGCGCTGACTATCGGCATGGACCGTTTCGAGCGCAAGGTCAGTAAGGGCGAGGGCGCACTCAGCTCCGAGGGCCTCGTCCCCATCTA
>CALCHY010000065.1 GCA_937907415.1 uncultured Trueperaceae bacterium | reverse complement strand
ACCGAGACGCTGTCTGACAGGCCGTTGGCGGTGTACACCCGCTTGCCGTCTGGCGTGATGGCGATGCCCCATGGGCGCCTGCCCATCTTCTCGCGGATAATGGAAACCACGCTGTTATCGGTCGTATCGATGACGTACACGGCGCTCGTGCCACCGCCGGCCACGAAGATGCGGCTGCTGGTTGGGTCGACGGCGATCTCTACCGGGCGCGAGTCGAGGCCCAGGTTGATGGTATCGATGACGGTGTGGGTGCTCGTGTCGATGACGGAGATGGTGCCCCCGATCTCGGCGGACACGTAGGCGCGGCTGCCGTCGTTGGAGAACTCGACGACGCGCGGGCGGTTTCCGACCAAGATGTGCTTCAGGACTTTGAGCTCGGCGGTGTCGATCACAGTGACGGTGTGCGTGGCTTCTGCCGTCACGTACACGAGGCTGCCGTCCGGGCTTACCGCAACTCCTTCTGCCTCCACACCAACGCGGAAGGTAGCGAACTGCTCGCCCGTAGTCACGTCGTAGCCGGCCGCCTGAGCGATGGCCTCTAACGCCGCCCAGATCTGGGTGCCGTCTGGCGTGACGGCGACGCGCTCGGGGTTGCCGCCAGCGCGAAACTGACTAACGACCTCGTTGCTGCGCACGTCGATGCCTATGATCTTGTCCTCAGGCGTCTCTAGTTGAGGGTTGAAGTCGCTGATCGACGCGTAAACGGTGGTGCCGTCGGGGCTAACTGCCATGCCGCGCGGGCGCACCTCGCCTGGCCGACCAGAGATGGTGATCGTGCCGATCACTTCGTTAGTCGAGGTGTCGATAACGGTGATGTCTGCACTGAACTCGTTGGCGACGTAAAGGCGGTACGAGTCCGCCTGCGCCAGTGCAGAGGAGCCCATCAACGTCAGCAGTGCTGCGGCCGAAACGATCACGAATCGAGGAAAGCGCTGTGCCCCCCAGCTTCTATGGTTACTCATGTTCTCCTTCCGCTCGCGCCCGTGGCGGGCCATACGAGCTGGTAACGGCCGCGTTCAGCCGACCCCCACGTCGACCGACGGCACATTCGTCCAGCCTAAGGGGCGGGAGTAAGGAACGCGCAAGTACCACGGTTGCTGACCCAGCGCTCCGGTCGTCACTCAGCGGGCGCATGTGCTCGCCCGCTCCAAGTCGCCGATCTGGTCGAGGCGCTCGACGGGGTCGGTGCCAGGCATGTAGATGGCTGGTAGTTCGCCGACCAAGCTCGCTAGCGTGAACGGGTTCTCGTTGCTCGCGTCGATCTTCACGAGGTAAACGGACTGCCGCAGTTGACCGTCCCACGGCCGGAAGGTGGTACCGATTCCCTTCCATACGTCAAGCACGGCCTTATCGCTACTCAAGTACGCGATCACGGCCGCAGGATCGGCGGATGCCCCGAAGAACGCCGCCTCGTAGAGGGCCTTCACGCCCTGATAGACCGCCCAGGCGCTTGCGTCCATCGGCTCGTTGTACGTGGCGCGGTAGCGGGCGTTGAGCTCGCGCGCGCCGTAAGCGTCGAGAGTGGCCTCCCAGGAGCTGATGCGGTGGCCGGTGCCGAGTGTTGGCGCTGCGGCGCGTGAAGCTGCGTAGAAGGTGCGCGTCTCGGCTTCCGGGTACGGGAAGCCCGTGACCATCGCCTTCACCCCGCCCGCCTCCAGACCCGCTAGCACGGTCAGTTGGTCCTGCGCGGGCATCAGTAGCACGACGAGGTCCGCGCCAGCTCTGCTTATGCGCTTCGCTAGGTCGCCGAGATCGGCGCCTTGTTCGAATACGGTGTCCCCCACGCTGCGCGCACCGAAGTGCCGATCGTTGATGCCCTTGATGACGCGCTTGAGTTGGGCGCTCGACTCGTCGTCGTCTCCTCGTACGAAGAACCAGTTGCGCTGGCCGCTGCGCACGTACCAGCCGGCCATGGCGTCCAGGTACATGGCCGCGCTCGGCTCGATGTGAAACATGGTGGCTTGGCAGAGCCCGTTACGCAGGGTGTCGGCCGACGAACCGACGTTCATGAACGGAACGCCGGTTTCGGCCGACCAGGCTGCTAACGCTGCCGCGTCCGCGGCGTTGAAGCCGCCGACGATACCGAACACGCCGTCCTCATCTAGCAGCGCCTGCGCCGCGGCCCGCACTTCACTTGGGCCCTCGGCCGCCGCGGTCGCAAGAGCGAAGTCGATGTCGAGCAGTTGGGCGTTGAACTGGAACTCATCTCCTGCCATCTGGGCACCCTGCGTTGCGGCCCTCGCGACGGCAGCCTCGAGCGCATCCGGGTCCTCGATATCGGGAGGAAGGATCACGCCGATGCGAACCGAACCCTCGAGTAAGCCTTGGGCGGCGGCCCGCGGCGCGAAGGTCAGCAGTGCGAATAGCGCCAGCGCAACTAGCGCGGCGTAGCGCCAAGAGGCGCCAAAGACCTGGGCGGGCCAGTTCTGGGGAGCTCGGTTCAAGTCGGTACTTCCCTTCATTAGTGGGGCGTGCCTACCCCGGCGGCAGCTGCGAAGCGTGGCACCGGAGCCGAGTGCCAGGCCCAAACCGCGTGATATACGATGTTACCCGGAGCCGCCGAAAACCTCTGTGGAACTGGGCGGCTTACCCTTCACCTCACCACGGTGGCCCGTGCCAACCGTGCCAACCGTGCCAGCAGCCTACTTCCGACTGGTAAGTGGGCCATAAGTCGCACGCCTATCCAGGCTGCACCCCGAAGGGAGCGAAGTTGCGAATTCTAGTGCTTGAGGACCAGGCCGACATCGCCGAAGCTCTCGTCGACGTACTGCAGAGAGCGCGTTACCGCGTGACGCTGGCACGCACACTCGACGAGGCTTACGAAGCGATGGCTGCCGGCAACTACGACCTAGCCATACTCGACGTGATGCTCCCGCACAACGACGACGCAGGTTTCGAGTTCGCCGCTGACCTGCGCGCCGTTGGGTACACCGGCCAGATCATGTTCACGAGCGCACGGGACGTCGAGTGCGACACCGTGCGAGGACTCGACCTAGGCGGCGACGACTACTTGGTGAAACCGTTCGGCCTGGCCGAGTTCATGGCGCGCGTACGTGCGCTGCTGCGGCGCACAGCCGATACGAAACGGACCGTGCTTGAACGGCCGCCGCTGCAGGTCGACCTGACGACCCGCCGCGTCGCCTGGAGTGGCGAAGAAGTCGATGTCAGCGACCGCGAGTTCGCGATGCTCGAACTGTTCGCGCTCTACCCGGAGCGCGTGTTCACCGTCGACGAACTCCTCGAGCGCTTCTTCCCCGACGCGTCGTCTGGCGCGAGCGTGGTGCGGGTCTACGTGAGCCAGCTTCGCCACAAGATCGCGGAAGACCTGATCCGCACAGTAGCTGGCGGCTACCGACTAGGACCCGTATGAGCCTGCGCCGCACGATCTTCGTGGCCGTCTTCCTCGCCGTTTTCGCCACTGCCTCACTTGAAGGTTTGTTAGACATCGTGGTCGACCGCTTAGCGAGCGACGGCGCGCTGCTCGAGGCCGACGAGACCGGCGCGGCCGTTGACGGCCTCGGGGAGCTCGTCTCGTCGAAACGGCTCCTCTTCGACCTCATCGACATTCCGCTAATGCTCCTGTTCGCGTTCACTGGCGCCTGGTTCCTTTCGCGCCGTATCGCCAGGCCGCTCAAGCGCCTCACGCACGCCACCAACCAAGTAGCCGGGCAGTCGTTCCCACAACGGGTGCCCGTTGCGGCCGGGAACGACGAGTTGAGCAGGCTGACGAGCAGTTTCAACGACATGGCGGGCGCCGTCCAGGGTTACGTCGACCGCGAGCGCGCTTTCACCCGGTATGCCTCGCACGAGCTGCGCACGCCCCTAAGCGCCATGCGCGTGCAGGTGGAGCGAGTTGAGCTGGGACTGGCAACGGCCGACGAGGTACTGCCGGTGGTTCAGCGCCAAGTAACCCAGTTGGAGGAGGTGTTGGCCGCCCTCTTGGCGTTGGCGCGCGCGTCTGGCCCCAGCCCCGACGCGCGCTTGCTAGCACCCCTGCTCGAAGAGTCGTTGGCTGCCTTCCCCGCCGACAAGCGCCAGCGCCTCACGGTGGCCGACAGCTCACCAGCCCGACTGAAGGTGACGCACGCGCGCTTGCTGCAACAGGCGCTAACCAACTTGGTCGACAATGCGTTGCGGCACGGCTCCGGCACCACGACCGTTAGCGTCGCAGCCAACGCGGGCTCCCTCACCGTAACGGTCAACGACAGCGGCGACGGGGTGCCGCAGCACGAACTCCAGCAGGTCACCGAGCCGTTCTACCGCTCAAGTGAGCGCGGTGGGATCGACCCGTCCGGCCAGGGGTTGGGGCTTGCATTCGTGAACTTGATCGCGAGGGCGCTGGACGGCAGTCTCACGCTGTTCAACACCGAGAGCGGCCTAGAAGCCACCCTGACCCTGCCCATCGTGGCTGGCAGCTAGCTAGTCAGCGCCACAAGAACGCCGCCGGCCCAGCTTGCGGGCGGCGGCGTCTCGTCGTCGGGGTGTACTGAAGGTCAGTCGAGGAAGTCCCGCAATTTACGGGTGCGGCTCTCGTGGTACTTGAGCTTGCGGAGCGCCTTGTTCTCGATCTGGCGGATGCGTTCGCGAGTCACGCCGAAGTGGCTTCCCACTTCCTCGAGCGTGTGCTCGCGACCGTCGACCAGGCCCTTGCGGAGCTTGAGGACCATCGCCTCGCGCTCGTTCAGCTTGTTGAGCGCCTCGTCGAGTTCCTCGCTGAGGATGTTCTTGGAGGCCTCATCGACGGGCGACTCGATGTTCTCGTCCGGGATGAAATCGCCGTAGAAGCTATCTTCCTCGTCGCCGATCGGGGTCTCGAGGGAGAACGGTTCACGCGTGAGCTTGAACGCCTCCTCGACCTTCTCAGCGTTCCAGTCGGGGCCCATGGCGTCTGCTATCTCGGCGAAAGTTGGTTCGCGCGAGAGTTCCTGCTGCAGGCGGCGGCTGGCGCGCGTGAGCTTGTTGATGGTCTCGACCATGTGCACGGGTATGCGGATGGTGCGCGACTGATCGGCGATGGCGCGGTTGATGGCCTGCCTGATCCACCACGTTGCGTAGGTGGAGAACTTGTAGCGCCTGCGGTACTCGAACTTCTCGACGGCGCGAATGAGGCCCTGGTTGCCCTCTTGGATGAGGTCGAGGAAGCTCATGCCGCGGCCGTTGTACTTCTTGGCGATGCTAACGACCAAGCGCAAGTTAGCCTCGATGAGGTGCTTGCGGGCGAGGTCGCCGTCCTCGACGATGCGCTGGTGGCGCCGACGTTGGCGCTCCTCGCCGTCGTCGTTCCACTCCGCGAGGATGGCGCGCGACGCCTCGCCGTCCTCGATGCGCCTCGCGAGGTCGATCTCCTCGTCAAGCGTAAGGAGCTTCACGCGGCCGATCTCCTGCAGGTACTGCCTAACTGGGTCGTTGGTCTTGGGGCGCGCATCGGCCATGGCCTCGGCGCGGGCCTCAAGTTCCTCGCGATCCATCTCGTCGTCTGACTCTTCTTCGAGCTCGTCGTCGTCGAGGTCTTCGTCGTCGATGAGTTCGTCGTCTGCCAAGTCGGCTACTGCGACTCCGCGCGCTTCGAGGTGCCCCATGAGCTCCTCGAAGCTCTCCTGCTCGACGTCGAGGCCGGCTTCCTCGACGGCGCGCCGGAAGGCGTCACTGATCTCCTCGGTGTCGAGCTGTCCGCCTGCCTCGAGGCCATGCGCTACGAGCGCAGAGATGACCGGCGACTGCAGCCAGGTTGCAGCGGTGGCATCACTGTTGTCCGCCGTCTTGGCGTCCTTGACCTTCGCCACCGCGGTGCTAGCAGCCGCCTTTGCGGCCGGCTTGCTCGCGACCTTGGACGTGGACTTAGCGGCGGTCTTCGCCACCGGCTTGGCGGCTGGCTTGGCTGCCGTCTTGGTCTCCTCGGCGGGCTTGGCGGCCGCCTTGGTCGCTGCGGACTTCGCTTGGGCTGGCTTGGCGGCCGCTGCCTTCGTGGTCGCGGTCTTGGTGGCCGCGGTCTTGGTGG
>CALCHY010000064.1 GCA_937907415.1 uncultured Trueperaceae bacterium | reverse complement strand
TATATTGTTATGACAAAGTTGTAAAGTGCCGTTGGTCCGTGGTGGCTAGCGCGGCGCTTACCGACCCTCCAGGCTCGCGACCGCGAACTCGAGTGCGGCCTCTGGGTGCAGCGCTTCCCCTGCTTCTCGCTGGGCCAAGTACGTTCCCGGAGCGAGCAGTTCGCCTGCCTTCGCTTGCCAGTGGGCGCGCTCTTCGGCTGCGAACCAGTCGAGCGTCGTTCCGAGCTTGCCGCGTAGACCGTCGGCCGCGCCCCACAGGCGCGCCGCCGCGGCTGGCTCGCCGGAGGCGGTGAGCAGCGCGGCGTACTGGTCCAGAGCCGCGCTAATGCTGAACGTGATCCCGAGTTCCCGCACGAGACGCAGGCTCTCGCCGAGGTGGCTCTTTGCCTCGGCGAGTCGCCCTTGGCGCAGCGCGACGGTGCCAAGCGCACCGAGCACGTTCGAAGTCATCTGCAGGTTGCCAACAACGCGCGACCGCTCTACGGCTTCGAGATAGTGTTCCGCCGCCTGGTCGAAGCGGCCATTGAAGTAGTGCAGGTCGCCCAGGTTATTGAGGATGAAAGGCTTCATGCCGTCTGAGCCCGACTCGTCCGCCGCCAGCATGGCGCGGTGGTACCAGTCGGCCGCGGCGCTCAGATCGCGCCGGTAGACGGCGAGCACGCCGAGAGCGTTGGCTGCCTGTGCAACTGCGTCGAGCGCGCGGACTTCCTGCGCTAGGGCCAGTGCGCGTTCTAGGAGGGGGCCCGGGCGAACGTGATCGCCGGTCACGTTCAGGGCGTACGCATACAGGCGTAGAACGGCAACCAGGTCGCGCTCGCTGCCTTTGGCCGGCGTGAGGGTCGCGGCGCGCTCGTACCACGGGAACACGGAGTCGAGCCGCCCGCGCCTGATCCAGTACTGGCCAAGGCTCCGGAGCATCGTGAGCAGTGCGCGAGTGTCGCCACTTTCCCAGCACCACTGGAGGGCCGCGATGACGTCGCGCCGCTCGAGATCCAGGCGCCCGAGCCACTGACCGCCTTCCGGAGTATCGAACGCGCGCCCGGCGGCGCGGGCGACCGCGAGGAAGTGAGCGGCGTGCCGTTGCCTCGTGGCAGTGCGGAGGTCAGCGTCTTCGCCCCAACGCTGCCCTACCCAGCGCCGGAAGATGGGCGGGCACTCGAACCGACCTGGCGCAGGCCGCACCAAGAGGGACTTGCGGCACAGGCTCGCCAGGACCGGTAGGTTCACCCCCGCGACGGCAGCCGCGGTCACTCGGTCGAAGGAGCCGTTCAGGACGGAGAGGCGCAGTAGTAGGTTGCGGTCAGCTTCGCCCAAGAGTTCCCACGTGTGCTCGAACACGGCGAGGATGCTTCGGTGCCGAGAAGGCGCGTCGTGGGCGTCGGTCGCTAGCAGCTGCAGTCCCGCCGTGAGTTCGCGGACGATGTCGGCGACCGGCACGACCGCAACCCACGCCGCCGCCAACCCAACCGCGAGCGGGTTGCCTCCAGTCAGACGCCCAAGCTCTACGACGTGCTCAACATCGTTCGGGCGCAGCTCGAAGCTCGCGTCGGCCCGCAACGCCCGCTCCATGAAGAGCTCGCCTACCTCCCCGGCCTGAGGGCCGGCTGACGAGAGGCCAGGCAGCGGCAACACGTACTCGTAGGCCGAACCGATCGGCTGATTGGCGGTCACGAGCACGGACGCGTTCGGCGCCGAGCGCAGCAAGCCCGATAACCAGTTCGCACCGTCGATGAGATGATCGAAATCATCGAGGACTAGCAGGGTGGGGCCGCGGGCGCGCAGCGCGGCGCTGAGGTGTTCTGGTGTTGGCCCGACCGCGGGAGGAGCCGCACCGAGTGCCTCCATCGCGGCGCGCACGACGCCGGTGGAGTCGTCGCAAGCGTCGCAGGCAACGTGAGCGACGCCGCCTGGATACGAGGCGGCAGCCGCGGCGGCGGCGGTCGACGCCAGAAGAGACTTCCCCATCCCGCCAGCGCCCGTAACGGTAACGAGGCGCTGCTCGCTCGAGGTAAGCAACTCGTGAAGGCGGCGGCTCTCTGCACGCCTGCCGATGAGCCGCGTGCCTCCTGCCTTGGCTGGCGGGCCAGGCCGGTGCGTTTCGAGGGTGGGAGTGGAGCGGAGTTCGAGTCCGAGGTCCTCCGCCTCGGCCCGAAGCCTCTGAGCTGAAGGGTCATGGGCCGTAGCGAGCACGTCGTGCGCGAGAAGCAGGCCGTCAGCGTCCATCAGCGAGATGTCACGCGTCTTCACTGCCCTGCGCACGAAGTCGGCGGCACGCACCCTGTTCCCTGCCCGGATCTCCTTGGTCGCCATGGCGAGGAGCGCGCGTTGCATGGAGCGCGCGAGGTCGTCACGGGTGTCATCGATCCACTCGTGGAGCTCCGAACTGACGGACCGCACGGCAACTCCATAGAGGAACTCGCCCTCGTACAGCTCAAGCGCCCTCTCCACCTGGGCCTTGTTCATGTTGGTGCGCACGTCCACTGCGTCGCACGAGACGCTCGCCTCGATGCTTGTTGCGTCCGCGCGGAACACGCCGGGCAGGTCCTTACCTAACCGCGAGAGGGTGAGGGAGAGTTGGTTGAGGGGATCAGCGGCGGTTGGCCAGAAGAGGCGAGCAAGGCGCCTTCTGGGCTGCACACCCTCGAGGCACAGGTATGCCAGCAGAACCAGCGCCTTGGTGCGGCCGTAGCTTGTGCCCGCCACGCCGAGCCTGCCGAGTGTCAGCAGCCTGCGCACGGTGTCGGGGTGCGGCATCATGTTCTCACACGATACACATCAGTCTGTCATCTGAACGCCTTCATGACAGGGTGTTGAAAGGGGTGGCGTTGCATCATCGGCCGAAATGACGCGGGGCAGACTGCTGCGCTCCTCCAGAGGAGTGCGGCGGGGTGCGCCACGAAGGGACTGACGAAGATGCGCATACTACTCGTAGCTAGGCTCCGGTTGGTTGCGCTGATCTTGGGCCTAGCGGCCCTGATCGGCGCGTGCGGTCAGCCAGCCGCGCCAGTTGCTGCCCTACAGATCCTGGACGCGGAGGCCACCAGCCAGACCTCGGTGGTCGTCACGTTCAATCAGGCGGTAGGCGATGCGGCCACCGAGGTCGACAACTACGTGATCACCGGCCCCAACGGCGCGCGCCTAAGGATTCTCGCAGCCTACCTACTGGACGGCGGCAGCAAAGTGGTGTTGGCCACAGAGCCCCAGCAGCTTGTCGCGTACGGACTGCTGGTGCGCGGTGTCGGCCCGGTCGGCGTTAGCTCGGCGCGTCTCGAAGCGCAAGGCGCGTTCGGGGGCTCGGGCACGACCGCCCCGATCGTCGCCAGCGCCGTCGCGCTCTCCAACTCAACCGTGCTCGTGACGTTCGCTGAACCCACCAGCGGCCAGCTCGCCAACATGGGTAGCGGCGCCTTGGTGCCGGCATATTACGAGATCGCTCTCCCCGACTTGGACGTCCTCGGCGCCGCATACGGCAGTAACGGCACCGATCGCTCCCGCGTTGTTCTGACCACGGGCTCCATGACCGACCGCGTCTACACCGTCAGGGTCACGAACGTGCTGTCGTCGTCAGGAAACAAGCTCGTGGATCCGTTCCTGAACACGGGGTCGTTCAGAGGCATCACCGCCGGTGACCAAGTTGCGCCCGAAGTGCTCGACGTTTACCCCACCAGCAACACCACCGTCGTCATCCGGTTCTCTGAGCCGGTGGGGCCAAGCGCCGCGGACCCAACTCGTTACGTGATCCTCGACTCCGATGGCAAGGCGTTGACGGTAGCCGGAGCAACGCTAAACGAGTACGGCACCGAGGTCACCCTAACGACGTGGCCGATGACGGCCGGGGTCGAGTACCGCCTCACCCAGATCGTGGGAGTGACCGACAAGAACGACAACGCGCTGGTCATCGACGCAGGCGCGCCCCCCCTGTTCGTCGGGGCGCCGGTCGACGCCGCCCGCGACCTGACGCCGCCGCGCGTGCTCGGCGCCAACTCCATCAGCAGCACGCAGGTCGTCATTACCTTCTCCGAGCCCGTGTACGGCGCTGAGGACCCGAGCAAGTACTCGATCGCCGACCGGGCCAGGTTCGACGCGGGCAACGTGGCGCCGCAGGCCGTGGTGCTTGTCGAGTCGGCCACCGTCAGCGCCAGCCGGCGCACCGTGACCCTCACCACGCGCCAGCAGTCCGAGATCCTCTACGCGCTGACGGTCACGGACGTGGCCGACATCGCGGGGAACCACCTCGCCCCACCCGACCGCGACCACCCATTCCAGGTCACGTTCCTGGGCACCGGTGTCTCCGGCGTGGCCGAGGACTTCGACGGGGACGGCTTGTCCGACGCCGCCGAGCAGGCGGGCTGGACGGTGCTGATCGTGCGCACGGACGGCACCACCGAAACGCGCAAGGTCACCAGCGACCCGGCGCTCGCCGACACCGACGGCGACGGCGTGAGCGACGCCGACGAGCGCTACTACCTGACGGACCCGCGTAACGCCGATACCGACGGCGACGGCCTGACCGACTGGGAGGAACTCAACCGCTACTACAGCGAGCCGACGATGATGGACACGGACGCCGACGGCCTGAACGACGGCCTGGAGGCGAACTTCTTCCGCACCTCGCCGCTGCTCGCCGACACCGACGGCGACAAGCTCTCGGACTTCTACGAGATCAGCGCCGACAACCGCAACCCGCGCGTCGCGGACCTGCCGGCAGTGAACATCCGCGTCGGCAGCGTCGAGCTGCGCCTCGACGTGCGCTTCGAGGAGACGTCGACCTCCGGCACCAGGCAGGTCGACTCCAAGTCGGCGGCCGTGACGCTCGTGCAGTCCCAGGAGTCGGCGCAGTCCCACGAGACGTCGTCGACCCTCGACTGGTTTATCCAGGGCGGCGCCGAGGTCTGCATCAAGGGCTCCTGCGAGGAGGCCGACACGGCCGGCGCCAAGTTCACGGTCGAGGGCGGCGCCAGCGGCGGGACCAGCACCACCTTCACCAGCGCGTCGGTGAACGCCACCCAGCGGGAGTACGCCACCACCCTCGCCACGGAGGCCGAGGTCTCGGCCGAGGCCAGCCTCAGCCGCCGCGTGGAAGGGGCCTCCATCGCGGTGGCCCTGAGCCTCACGAACGCCAGCAACATCGCGTTCACCATCCGTGACATCGAGGTCACGGCGCTGCTCCAGGACCCCGCCGACCCCACGAAGCTCGTGCCGGTCGCGACGCTCTTCGGGGCCTCGAGCAACCCGATCAGCATCGGGCCCCTGACGCCGGAGCGCGGCCCCTTCCGCTTCTCGAGCAACGACGCCTTCCCGGCGCTGGTCGAGAGCCTGATGGCCAACCCCCGCGGGGTCGTGTTCCGCGTGGCCAACTACGACATCACGGACGAGTTCGGGCGCAACTTCGCCTTCGTCGAGCAGGACGTCAACGACCGCACGGCCTTCCTCGAGATCAACTACGCTGGCAACCTCCCGCTCGAGCGCTACCAGGCCGCCACCAACGGCACCTTCACGGACGCAGGGGCGCCGTCCGGCATCACGATGCGGCAGCTCCTCGAGGACGTGCTCGGGCTGCAGCACGTCGACGCCGCGCAGGACGTCACCCTGAACCCCAACGTGCGCGCCGACGCCGACCTGCTCGACGTCAGCTTCTCTACCAGGCAGCTGCCGGACGGCACCTCCGTCCTCTACCGCGTCAAGCGCGTCTCCTCGCAACTGACGGGCTCCGAGCGCGTCTGGTGGGTGCTTGGCCCGGACGGCAACATCGCGCCGGTCGGCCCGCGCCCCGGCAGGGACTTCCTGAGCTACCGGGTGTACGCGGACCGCGACTACGCCTTCGCCTTCGTGCAGGACCTCGACGAGGACGACGTGGAGGCCATCGAGGAGCTGCTCTACCGCAGCCTCGACACCAACCCCGACTCCGATGGCGATGGGATAAGGGACGGCGACGAGGTCTACGGGCCCTTCCAGGGCAACCGACGGCAACGGTGGCTCATCCACATGGACGACGGGCGCGACTCCTACACCACCACCTCGCACCCGGGTCGTGCAGATACCGACGGCGACGGCCTCACCGACTGCCAGGAGCTCCTCTTCGATCCGTCGTGCTCGCTTATCACGGTCTACCTCGACGCGGCCGGGGTGCCCACCATCCAGCCCCGCTCAAACACCGGCGTGGCGCATCTGGTGCTCGGAACCACGATGCTCACGAAGCGCACGGACCCGGCCAACCCCGACACGGACGGCGACGGCCTAACCGACCTGGTCGAGGTCATCGGGTTCTCGTACGTGGCCCTCAACGGCGCCAGGACCGTGCTCACCTACCAGACTATGCCAGACACGCCGTACGCCACCAACCCGCTGTCGCGCGACACCGACCTCGACGGCCTGTTCGACCGGGCGGAAGTCATGCTCGGCTCGAACCCCGTGAGGCCGGACGGTGACACGGTGCGCGACAACGACGCCGACGGCCTGGTGAACGCGGTCGAGACCATCCCACAGACGGTGCGCGTAATCCGGAGCACCGGCCTAGTCACGCTGCAGGTGACCTCGAACCCGGACCAGGTCGACTCCGACGGCGACGGCCTGACCGACTGGGAGGAGTACCACGGCTGCCTTGACCAGAACCGCGACTTCAGTTGCGACTCGGACGCCCGCTTCGGACCCACCGACCGCATGAACCCCGACACGGACGGTGACGGCCTCACCGACCGGCAAGAGGTGATGGGCGTGCGCTTCGCCGGCGACGCGTCGGCGCCGCTGCGCTTCACGGACCCCGTGCGCTACGACACGGACGGCGACGGCACCTCCGACGGCGTCGAGGTGAACAACAGTTGGACCGTCAGCGTGGCTGGCCGCGGCGGCTACGTGGTGTGGTCCGACCCGCTGGCGGCCGACGGCGATGGCGACGGCCTCACGGACACGCAAGAGCGCAGCCTTGGCACCGACCCGAACAAGGCCGACACCGACGGCGACGGCGCCCTTGACGGCCTCGAGGCCAACCCAGGCCGTCAGACCAACCCCCTGGTGCCCGACCACCTCGTCACGGTCACGTATCAGTCGCTCCAGATCGGCGACACGCATAGCTCCATCTCCGACGGAGACGAGGGCGCCAACCCCGGCGACTTCTTCTTCAACTTCGAAGTGCGGCACCCCGACGCGAACGGGGCACTGCAGCTGCGGAACGTCGCGTCCTCGGGCTCGTTCTCAGGCGGCTACCCCGCCTGCGCGAACGACAACCAGTCCTGGTGCTGGGGCAGCATCGACGGCGTGCGCGTCATGCAGCTCGCCGCGCCGCACGGCATAGAGCTCGGGGCGTCGTTCACGTTCGCCCTGCCCTTCACCTCCCTCTTCACCATCGAGGGCATCGTGCAGGAGATCGACCCGGGCCCCGTCGCCGACTACACCTACCGCTTCGGGGGCTTGGGTGACGCCTCGGCCACCTTCTCCGGCTCCAATCTGAGCAAGGGGAGCTTCTCGGTGAGGTTCGCCGGCATGCCCGAGCCCGATAGGCCCGTGAACCTGACGGCGTACGTGCGGGTCGAGTAGCTTCCAGAAAGGCATACGGGACGTTCGGGGGCCCGCCGCGTGGTTGTGCGGCGGGCCCCCGAGCGTTTGGGGCGGATTTCGCAGCCCCACCGATGACTACCAGGTTAGGTTTGCCCGTTGCTTCGGAACGACTACGCCTCGGGGGCAGTGGACGGGGCCCACGGCCCCAACTCCCGTATCGCTTCCAGGTACAAGCCGACCGAACAGAAGGGACGTTCTCACCATGCGCCTTCGCCTAATCCTCCCCCTCCTAGTTGCCCTCAGCGCGGTTCTGGCGGCGTGCACGCCGCCGATGCCCAACGCTGCCGCGGCGTTCACCTCTCACACGAGCGGCCAGACGATTCACGGCAGCCGCACTATCGTCGTCACTGCCAAGCTCACCGGCGCCCAGCCCGACGCCCTAATCAGCGTGACGAGCGACGCGCGCGACGTCACGAAGGTCCGCACCGGCGACGACCTGGAACTCACGGTAGTACTGAAGGACAACGCCAACACCATCACCGTTTCGGTTGCCAACCCGGGCCAGGCCGTGCCTGGCAGCGCTACCCTCAACCTGGAGTACCCGTTCCTGACGTTCGCACCCTCCCAGGCTGCCGCGGTGGTTATCGGTCAACCCGACTTCAACGCCACTACCGAAATCGCCACGAACAAGGAGTTCGGCGGCCCGTACCTCAGGCCGCTAGTCTTGAACGGCGTCATGTACCTGCCTGACTACGGTGGGGACAGGGTGATGGGCTACCTGCAAGTGCCGACCACCAACGGCGCAGCTGCCGACTTCGTCATCGGCAAGCAGGACTTCGACGACCTCGACAGCACGGTCGGCGCCGCCACCTTATCTGGCCCCCAAACGGTGGCGACTGACGGACAGCGCTTGTACATCGTCGACTACTCGTTCAACCGCATCAGCGTCTTCAACACGCCCCCGACGACGAGTGGCGCCGCAGCCGACTTCGCCATCGGTCAGCCGGACCTCGTCAGTGACGGAAGGGGTACGACGGCCACTTCCCTCGATAACCCCGAGAGCATGACCATTGCTGGCGGACGTCTGATAGTGGCCGACTCCGGCAACAGCCGCGTGCTGATCTGGAACGAGGTTCCCACTGGATTCGGCGTACCCGCCGACCTCGTGCTTGGTCAGAGCGATTTCGTCTCCGGCATGAGCAACGCAGGGGGAGCCGTCGCTGCCAACACCATGAACTACCCGACCGACGTGTGGAGCGACGGTACCCGCCTGGTCGTGGCAGACGCCAGCAACAACCGCGTGCTGATCTGGAACACTTTCCCAACCACCAACTTCGAGGCGGCCGACATCGTCTTGGGGCAGGCCGGTTTCGATAGCGACGTTGCCGCTGTTGGCGCCACGGGCCTCGACTACCCGTACAGCGTGGAAAGCAACGGGAACCAGCTCTTCGTCGCAGACGCGGACAACAACCGCGTGCTCGTGTGGAACACCTTCCCAACCACTACGGCCCAACCCGCCGACGCCGTGCTCGGACAGGTCGACTTCGATGCCTTTGGATCAGCTACCTCAGCCACGGGCCTCGACTACCCGGTGGGCGTCTACCTCGACGGCAATCGCCTCTTCGTGGCCGACCACGACAACTATCGCTACGTGATCCTCGAGGGCGCTGACAACTGAAGCTAGTATTCTGACGCGCATCTTCTGACGCGCATCTTCTGACGCGCGTCTTCTGACGCGCCCGAACTGACGCGGGCAAACTGATCCGCGAGCGCGAGGGGCCGCCATTCTGGGCGGCCCCTCGCCGTTGCTCGGCGGCCAGCGGCCTTCGCTCATCCTGTGGCACCGCGCGTGGCCGGTGGTCTCGAGCCGGGCCAAGCGGCGTAGACTCGTGCATGACTGCACGAACTGACTTCACCCCGCCCGACACTGGGGCGTTGGCGCGGTTCCTCCACACGGCCGTGTTCGCGGCCATCGAAGCTGGCCGCATCCAGCAGGCGCAGCGCGGCGCGGAGCTGCGGGTGAGCACGAAGTCTAGCGACGTCGATCTCGTGACGCAGGTCGACAGGTTGTGCGAGCAGCGTATTCGCGAGGTGCTGGCCACCGCTTACCCGACGCACGCGGTTCTAGGCGAGGAGTCTGGCGCCAGCGAGGGCAGCGACTCGCGCTACCGCTGGATCGTGGATCCGCTCGATGGCACCGTGAATTACGCTCACGGCTTCCCGTACTACAACGTGTCGATCGCGCTCGAAATCGATGGGGTCGTGCGCGTCGGGGCCGTGTTCGACGTAGGCCGCGACGAGCTGTTCACCGCCACCTCAGGCGGTGGGGCGTTCCTGAACGGCAAGCCGATCAGGGTGACGACCACGAGCGAGGTAAGGCGCGCGCTGGTCTGCACCGGCTTCTCCTACGACACGGGTGAGCGGCTCGAGAACCTGGAGCTCTTCTCGCGCGTGCTGACGCAGGTGCAGGGCGTGCGTCGGCCCGGCGCGGCCGCGCTTGACCTTTGTTACGTCGCCTGCGGGCGCCTCGACGTGTTCTGGGAGTTGGCCCTCAAACCGTGGGACGCGGCCGCTGCTTTGCTGGTACTGCAGGAGGCAGGCGGCGCGGCTACGGGCGGGTCCGGCGAGGCTTATCGCTTGGGCGACAACCTGCTGGTGGCCACGAACGGGCACGTTCACGCGAAGTTCCTGTCGGTGCTCGGCGCTAACGACTTGCGTGCCTGACGACCACAACTACCTGCCATGACCCTCGACATCCGTACTGTCTTCGTGATGGGGGTCGGCTTCTTGGTCGTCACCACCGTCACCCTTAGCCTGCTCGTCAGAACCCTACCGAAGGACACTCGCCGTAGCGCCCTGGTCGGCGCCATAGCCACTGCAACGCTCGCTGGCTCCTGGGCGCTGTTCGCGCTCGAGGGCCTGGTGCCCGAGCTGCTGACCTTGCTAGGCGCGAACCTGTTGTACCTGCTTGCGGGGTCGTTGATCTACCAGAGCATCAGGCTGTTGGACGGCGAGAAGCCGCAGCGCGGCATCTACCTGTACGTCGTGGCGCCAGCCATCTTGCTCACCCTGGCGGCGCGCTACGTGGTGGACGCGTACTCGGCGAGGGTGGTCATAATGTCGGCCGCGTTGTCGTTGCTGCTTGCGTTGACCTCGCAGCGCTTGTTAGTCGGCCCCCGCGCAACCAGCCTCAACCCCGGTAGGCGCCCCGCCGCCTACTGGCTGGCGACCGCGGCCGCACTGCTCGCCGTGCGGGCAGTTGGCACTGCAGCGCTTGGGGGTGCGCCGCGGTTGCTCGGAGAAGGGGGCATTCCTCCCGTCTCGGTCGCGGTGGGAGTGATCATCGGGCTAGGGGCAGTCTTCGCTTACTTCCTCGTCTTCAGCGGCCGCGTCACGGCTGAACTGGCGGTCCAGGCGCACCTCGATCCCCTCACCGAACTCTTGAACCGCCGCGGGTTCGAGGAGCGCGCCAAGCAGGAACTACAGCGCGCGGCGCGCAGTGGGGCGCCGGTTAGCCTGCTGATGGTGGACGCCAACGAGTTCAAGAGCATCAACGACAACTGGGGCCACGGGGCGGGCGACAAGGCCTTGTGCGTCATTGCGGAAGGACTCCGTGCGAACTTGAGGCCATATGACCTAGTCGCGCGCCTAGGCGGGGACGAGTTCGTGGCGCTCCTCCCGGGAACCGATGGTCGAGCCGCGGCCGCCCTTGCGCCGCGCCTGCAAGAGGCGATCGCAAGGCAGCCCACCGACCACGGTGGTCGGCTGGACGTGAGCATCGGAGTAGCTGACTTGGAGGGTCAGGCGTTGCTGGACGGACCGGGCTCCGAGGAGGCCGTGCTGCGGCGCTTGCTTGCCGAGGCCGACGGCGCCCTGTATGGCGTCAAGCGCACGCGCTACTGACATTGACGCTCGTACCCGCGGAGGGTTGTGAATGCCGCCTTACGTTAGAAGCATCCTGCAGGCCCTGTTCGTCACGTTCCTGTGGTCGACGTCGTGGGTGCTCATAAAGGTCGGCCTTGAGGAGATCCCGGCCCTCATGTTCGCGGGACTGCGTTACGGACTGGCGTTCCTGCTGCTGGCGCCGCTGCTCCTCCGCCGCGGGGTCCGCGCGCCGCTCCGGCGCCTATCGCGCCGCGAGTGGGGTTGGCTGGTGGCGCTCGGGGTCGTGATGTACACCTTCACGCAAGGCGCGCAGTTCTTGGCGCTCGAGCGGCTGCCCGCGCAGACGACGAGCCTCGTGCTGAGCTTCTCGCCCATCGCGGTGGCCGTGTTGGCGGCGGTGTGGCTCGGCGAGCGCCCAGGGTGGCTGCAAGGGTTAGGCGTGTTGGTGGCGGTCGTTGGCGCCATGATCTTCCTCAACCCGACGGCCGTTCCGGGCGGCCAGGTCGTTGGCTTGATCATCGCGGCCGCCAGCGTGGTCTTCAACGCTGCTGCCGCCGTCATCGGGCGTTACGTCAACCGCTCCTTCGCGCTCCCGGCGGCCGCCGTGACCCTGGTGAGCATGGGTGTCGGAGCGCTCGGCCTACTCGGCGCGGGACTCGCCACGCACGGACTGCCTGTCCTCTCCATGCAGAGTTGGCTGATCATCGCGTGGCTTGCGGCCGTGAACACCGCGTTCGCGTTCACGCTCTGGAACCTGACTCTCCAGCGGTTATCGGCCACGGAGTCAAGTGTCATCAACAACACCATGCTCATCCAGATTGCCGTGCTGGCGTGGGTGTTTCTCGGAGAGCGGCTTAGCGCGCCGCAGATCGCCGGGTTGCTGCTCGCCTCGGTGGGGACGCTGGTCGTGCAGGTCGGAGGGGCGAGGGGGCGGAGGAGGGTGCTGCCGCCAGCCGTAGATTCGTCCGCGTCGAACCCCCGGCCCTAGCGCTTGGACGGAAAGAGGTGCGCATAGGCGGGCGAGCGCACGAGGGCGTCCACACTCGCCTTGGCCTCGGCCAAGTTCGCGCCGGTCAGCTCCATGTAGCGCTGGACTGCCTTGAGGAGTTGGCGTTGCTGGATATGTTCGACTAGTTGTGGGTCATCGTTTGCGCTTGGTGTTGGCATTTACGGCGGTATTCCTTTCATGGGGTGCGGTGGCTCGTGGATATGCGCTTGGGGGAGCATACGCTGGGTGCTGTGTGTGTGGGGCGTGGCTCACCTTGTCGATGTTGGCCACGCGCGAGACGGGCGCCATCTGCAATGCCTTGAAGTACGCGAGCCACGGAGACGCCTGTGGCAACGCCGGAGAGCACGAGGAACAGCACCGAGCGCGGCCTGAGGGCGCTTAGACCGTGATGCTCCTGCGACGCGAAAACCACGCCCCAGGCGAAGGCATTGGCTGGGCCTCCCTTCTGCAGGTTTTTTGGGGGAGAGCATAGCGCCAGGCCTGCTCGGATGCGGTTGGTGGCCGGGGCTCTGTACACACTCGTACCGTTGCTTCGCCTTCAGCCTTGGTCAGCTAGCTCAGCGAGCGCTTCACGGCCTGAACACCACGTCTCCATGCCACTCGAGATACTCAGCCGCTGGGCGCTTGTCGTGTTGTTGTGGGGTTACCGCAAGTGGTGCGTTCTGGTAGCGGGAGCTGGAACCTCACTAGAACTCCGCGAACGGGTCAACGATACGCACGCCAGCGACTACCTGGCCGGCATTCAG
>CALCHY010000063.1 GCA_937907415.1 uncultured Trueperaceae bacterium | reverse complement strand
CCTGAAGGTGCCTGGGTTGACCAAGCCGATGATGTCGCCAGGGTAGGCGGCGTCGACGGTGGCGCGCTCGTCGGCGAACATCGTGACGGCCTGGGCTAACTTGACGTCGCGGCCAGTGCGCGTGAGCACCGCTTGCACACCGCGGTGGAACACGCCAGAGGCCACGCGCACGAAGGCCGTGCGGTCGCGGTGGCGCGGGTTCATGTTCGCCTGCACCTTGAACACGAAGGCCGTGAAGTCAGGGTCGGTGGGGGAGACCTCGCCCAACGTCGTCACGAGCTTGCCTGGCGGCGGAGCCAGGTCGAGGAAGTGATCGAGGAAGACCTCGACGCCGAAGTTGGTGAGCACGCTGCCGAAGAACACGGGCGTGATCTCGCCGGCCAGGAAACGTGCCGTGTCGAGCGGTGGCAATGCAGACTCGAGTAGGCCGATGTCGTCGATGAGCTTGCTTTGCGCCGCCTCGCCGATCAGGGCCGTGACCTCCGGCGCGTCTGGCGCCGCCGTCGTCATGGGTGCGCGGCGCGCGTTGCGCTCGGTGCGCTCGTACATGTGCAGGCGGTTGTTCGTGCGCTCGTAGACGCCTTTGAAGTCAGGGCCGTCGCCGATGGGCCAAGTGACCGGCACGGCCTGGATGCCGAGGGTCGTCTCCACCTCGTCCAACAAGGCGTAAGGGTCAAGGGCGGGGCGGTCGAGCTTGTTGATGAAGGTGAAGATAGGGATGCCACGCTCGCGGCTGACCGTGAACAGCTTGCGCGTCTGCTCCTGCACGCCTCTCGCGGCGTCGAGCAGCATGACGGCGCTGTCAGCCGCCGTTAGCGTGCGGTAGGTGTCCTCGCTGAAGTCCTGGTGGCCAGGGGTGTCGAGCAGGTTCAGGACGACGCCCCGGTACTCGACCTGCATGGCGGCGGAGGAGATGGAGATGCCACGCTCGCGCTCGATGCTCATCCAGTCGGAAGTCGACTGCGCCGTGCCTGACTTGGCCGTAACCGAACCGGCTTCGCGGATGGCGCCGCTGTAGAGGAGCAGCTTTTCGGTGAGGGTGGTCTTGCCGGCGTCCGGGTGAGAGATGATCGCGAAGGTACGGCGGCGCCCGACCTCACGCGCGAGGTCCGCTCTGTTAGGTGGGGTATGGGCGTCCGACATGCGGGAGCCAGTCTACTCGGTCGAGCCGGAAGGGATGGTGGCGCGAGTCGCGGCCACGCGGCTGCGTGCTGGCGAGACCGTAGCGGGGCGCTGGCAGCCGTAAGGTGACCGCGTGAGTGAACCGTTCCTCGCGACAGTGCATGCGACAAGCACCACGCTCAGCCCTAGCCGCAGCGAGGTGGTCGGCTTCGACCTAGAGGGCCGCCCGGTTCACTGGTTCGTTGACGGGGAGACGTTCAAACGCTCGCTGGCGTCCGCGGTGTTCGGTAGGCGCAGCGTGGCCGGGGCGCGGCAGCGCTGGCGCGTGGAGGATGGCGAGGCAGAGCGTTTGTTCGACCGAGCCCTGGCGGTGGCGCGCTTAGCTACGGCTGGCGCGGTGGAGGCTGCCGGCGAGCACCACGAGCTTGGCGCGCGCCTCGACCGCATCCTCGCGTGGACACCCGAGCTGCTACGCGCTGAGCGCGAGCGTTTCCTGCGCTATTACCAGCCCGTCGCCATCCTCCCGCCAGACCAGTATCAAGCCGTAGTACTACAAGCGAGTTTCGGCTGCAGCTGGAACCGCTGTACTTTCTGCACCTTCTACCAAGACCGGCCGTTCCGCATTCGACAGCCAGCCGACTTCGTCGCGCACGTCGCCGGCGTCAAGGAGCTGCTCGGGGCAGCGGCCGCCGGGCGCTCGAGCATCTTCCTCGCCGACGGCAACGCCCTGGTGCTCGCCAACTCGAAGCTGCGGCCGTTCTTCGAGGCCGCCAGCGCCACGTTCCCTCAGCGCCCCATCAACGCTTTCGTAGACGTGTTCTCTGGCGAGAAGAAGGGCAGCGAGCAGTGGCGCGAGCTGCGCGAGCTAGGGCTGAAGCGCGTGGCGATCGGGGTGGAGACGGGCCACGACGAGCTCCTCAGCTGGTTGAACAAGCCAGGCAGCGCCGCAGAGGCCGCCGAGTTCATCACGTGCCTGAAGGCGGCCGGTTTGAGCGTCTCCGTGATCCTGATGGTTGGCGTGGGCGGTGAACGCTTCGCTGCAGCGCACGTGGCAGACAGCCTCGCGCTGCTCGAGCGGCTGCCCCTTGGCCAAGACGATCTGGTGTACCTCTCGCCGTTCGTGCAACATCCCGGCTCCGCGTACGCCGAACGCGCCGCCGCTGCAGGAATGGCGCAGTTGGGAGAGGAGGCCGCTCAGGCGCAGTACCGCGCGCTGGCGGCTGGTGCTCGCGCGCGCGTGGGTGCGGCGAAAGTGGCGCTGTATCACATCGACGAGTTCGTCTACTGACGCTACGGCAGAGAATAGTACTAAGGCGTGGTATCACACGGGCTGACCCACCAGCTCGTGCCGGCTGCCAGCAACTCACCCGCACCCGCGAGGAGGCCAACTAGTGGCGCGCTACCGCTTGCCGCGCCGGTAACCGATCAGCGCGACCCCGGCGCCGATCAGCGCGAGCGGCAGCATCCAACGACCGAGGCCCCCAGAGGGGTCGTTCACGAGCAACGTCAGTGCGGCCCACGCGAGCGCTGGCCAGAGCGCCCAGCGCGCGCCGCCCTGCTCGCGCGGGAGCAAGTAGACGAGGGTGAAAGTCGCGGTCATGCCAAGGAAGAAGATGACGCCGGAATCCCAGCTAGGGAGCAACTGGCCTACGGCCGCAACAGCCGCGAGGGTCGAAAAGAGCCCGCCAACTACGGCGAAGCCCGTAGCGCGCCTGCGAGCGGTGGAGGCGGACGCGAACAGCAGCCAACTGAAGAGCGCGATGCTGGCGAGGGCGGCAACGCCCGCTAGTTGGTTGAGGGTTAGCATCGCGAACAACCCGAAGCCAGCAACGATCAGCACGGGCAGTCGGCGTGACCAGCGGCCCCCGTCCTCCGCGCCGGGCGGACGGCGGCGCTCGATGAGGCGCCACGTCCAGGCCGCGGCAGTGAGGATGGCTGCTAGCCACACGACTTCGATGAGCACGCCACCAACGCCAAATCGCATCAGCAGCGCGGCGGCGCCGACGGCGACCAGCACCCACCCCGCCCGCGTGCCTGGCCGCCGCGCCCCGGTCGGGGCGCCGTTCTCGTTACGTGCTCGACTCATGACGCCGTCCCGGTCGTTTGCTCGTCACGCGCGACTTCTGGTTCGTACGGCACCCGCACGTTGACGCTGGTGCCGACGCCAAGCGTGCTGCTGATGCTCAAGGTGCCGCCAAGCGCCGTGATGCGCTCGTGCATGGAGGTGAGGCCAAGGTGCCCGGGGTAGGCCACTTGAGTGTCGAAGCCAACGCCGTCGTCGGCGACCTCCAGGTGCAGCACCTGGTTCTCATGGCGCGCGCTCACCGTCACGGTCGTGGCGCTAGCGTGCTTGACGACGTTATGCAGCGCTTCCTGGGCTACGCGCAACACCACCTGCTTCGTGGTGAACGGCATGTCCGGCTCTTGCCCGAGGCGGCGAACGGCGCGCAGCTCGTGGCGCAGCTCGAGCCCGTCGAGCTGCCTGTGAAGCGCGCCCATGAGCCCGACCTCCGCGAGGGCCTCCGGTCGCAACTCGAAGATCAAGGCGCGCATCTCCGCCAGTGCTGCCTCCGAGAGCTCGATCACGCCGGCTAGCCCGCGGCGCACGGCCTCCACGTCCTCCTCTAGGTGCCGCTCCGCCGCGTGAGCAGTCAAGACGACGGAGTAGATGGCCTGGCTGACGGAGTCGTGCAGTTCGCGGGCGAGGTGGCGCCGCTCGTCCTCGGCTGCCTCGTCGCGCGCCAACTCGTAGAGCCGGTTGTTCTCGAGCGCCACGGCAGCTTGCGCCGCCAAACCGCCCACCCACCTCAAGCTCTCCTCGTCCCAGCCGCTCCCCGCTTGCGCGGTGGCCGTCAGGACGCCGACCACGCGGTCGCGAGCGCGCAGCGGCAGCGCCAACTGATCGCCGGCCACCACGGCGTGCGGCACGATCTCGCTGAGGCTGCCTTCCAGACCGGGGTTCGGGGGCGCGTGAGCCGCGCCAGCGCCCTGCTCGCCCAAACGCGCCAAGCGCGCCAAGCGCACCAGCTTGCCGGTCGGCTCGAGCTCCATGATCTCGGCGGCGGCAACGCGGCCTCCGGCTACTAGCTGTTGCAGCACGGCGTCTATCTGCGGCCGCAAGTCCGTCGTAAGCGCGATGGTGTTCGACAGTGACAACAGCGCGCGCAGCTCGGTCGTGCGGGCCACGACGCGCGCCTCGAGATCGCCTTGGGCGGCGGCCAGGTTGTCAGCCATGGCGTCGAACGAGCGGGCCAGCTCACCGAGTTCGGAGCGGTCGGCTAGGTCGACGCGCGCAGCCAAGTCGCCTGCAGCTAGCGCGCGGCTGGCGTGCGTTAGGCGCGAGATGGGGTCGACGAGTAGCGCACGCGAGAACGCGGCGGCCGCGAGGAGCGTGATGGCAACGACGACAGCGAGGTTGACGAGGGTGCTGCGCAGCACGGCCGTTACGGTGGCCTGATCGCCGCCCGCTACCGCCGCGGCCGCGCCGGCCAGGTCTGTGCCTGGTGCGCCAGAAACGGCCGCCAACCCGCGCCACAACAAGATGCCGGTGGCTACCGCGAGCACTGCAACAACGGCCAGGAGCAGCAGCGTCAGGCGGTTGCTGAGGCTGTGGTACCAGGCCGTGCGGGGAGTGCCGAGCTCGGTGTCGGCCCCGGCTTCAGGGGTCACGCACCACCAGCCCCTCGCGCATGGCGTACAGCGCCGCCTGCGTGCGGCTCTTGAGCTCGAGCTTCGCAAGCAAGTTGGAGACGTGGCTCTTGACCGTCGCCTCCGCGACCTCGAGCTGTTGGGCAATGCGCTTGTTCGTCGCGCCGCCTGCCAGTAGCTTGAGGACTTCTAGCTCGCGCTCAGTTAGCACCGCGTGAGGGGCGCCGCCGCCTCGTACCTCGCGCACGAGGCGTTGCTGCGCGCGGGGGTCGAGGCGCACCTCGCCACGCGCGGCGGCCCTCACTGCCTCGAAGAGTTCGTCAGGGCGCGTCTCCTTGAGTATGTACCCGGCCGCGCCCGCCTCGACGACGTCGATGACGAGCCGGTCCTCGAGGACGCTCGTAAGCGCAACGACCTCCACGTCCGGGTACTCGCGGCGGATGACGCGCGTGGCGTCGACGCCGTTCATGACTGGCATGAGGAGGTCCATGACGACGACATCTGGACGTAGCTCGCCTACGCGCTGCACGGCTTCCTGGCCGTTAGCCGCCTCGCCGATCACGTGCAGGTCCGACTCGAGGTCGAAGGCTAGGCGTAGGCCGCGGCGCACTACGGTGTGGTCGTCAACGAGCAAAACGCGGATGCGGGCGGGCATTTCGTCACCTTCCGCGCTCAGCGTACCCGGGCCGACCACGCGGCGCCTCACCCTTTCGGATGAGACAGACTGCCCCCCGACTGCCGAGGCGCGAACCGCCCCGCTGCGCCTAGCCTTGGAGCATGAGGCGCGGAGGGTGAAGCGCGCAACTACCGGAGGCACGAGAATGGAACGAGACCGCAAGTTCGACAACAAGACGATCACTGGAGCAGCGCTCGTCGCGCTAGGCCTGCTAGTCCTGTTGGGAGGCATGGGGTTCTCCGGCCTGGTGGGGCGCTTCATGGGCGCGCTGCTCTTCGCTGGGCTGGCGTACTTCGTTTACCTGGAGGGTCGGCGCAAGGGCAACGGCGTCTTGCAGCTAGCAGCGCTGCCTCTCGCCGGCCTCGCGCTAGCTAGCTTGCTCGCGGGCTTCGGTGGTGGCGCACTCTTCTTGGCCGCCGTCGGGTTGGCGTTCGCGTTCGCGTGGCGCCAGAACCCGGAGCGCTGGTGGGCCGTGATCGTGGCCGGCGTGTTGGGGTCGACCGCCATCTCGGCGGCGCTGCCGCGCGCCATCGGGGGCGTCAAGGACACGCTCTTCCTCCTCGGCATGGCGGCCACGTTCTTCGCTCTTACGCGCCTGCGCGTCAAGCCGCAGCCGTGGGCCATCTACCCGGCGGCCGCACTCGGCGTGCTTGCTCTCCTCGGCCTGGCTGGTGGGCGCTCCGGGTGGCTCGTGCCAACCCTGCTCATCGGCGGCGGTCTGTACCTACTGTTGCAACGGGGGCGTTTTAGCGAACCTGGCGCCCAAGCCGCGCCGACTCCGCCGACGACCGGCCCCGTTGCCTCGGTCGCGCCAACGCAGCCCGTGGACGCAACAGCGCCAGCACCGGCAGCTCCGCCACTGACCAGCGCGCCGCTAGTTCACCTTGAGGACGAGAACGCCCCCCAGGACGGCCCTGCGGCTGAGGGAGGCGCTAAGGTGCCCGACCCGAACAAGGGGCCGAGCTGACGTCACTCGAAGGCGGTTGGCGCGTCCGGGTCGAGTAAGTAGTAGTTCTCACTGCGAGTCAGGCGGTCCGAGAAGTTGCTTGTTTGAGCATCTTCCGGGCCGTTCTCGTCCCAGTTGGCGAACATCACTTCCGTCTGCGAGCGGTGCGCCCTCAAGGCGTCCAGCTTCGTCTGCACGACCGGCCGGATGTCGGCCACCACCTGCGGTTGGCCTAGTTGGGCGAGCAGCACTTCCGGGTCGCCAACGGCGGCGGCCAACAAGCGCGGCCTCGACGCGGCCGGCATGCTGCGCACGGCCAGCACGGTGGCGTGACCTAGCGCGTCGTGATCAGGGTGAACGCCGTAGCCTGGATAGTAGAGGAGCACGCTCGAGGCGCCGAGTTCCTCGATGACCGCGCGGATGCTGGCGGCCACTTGGTTGGGGTCCTCGAACTCTATGCACTTGTCGCGCAGGCCCATGAAGCGCAGCTCGCAACGGAGGACGGCGCAGGCGTCGCGCAGTTCGATGGTGCGCACGTCGCGCAGCGCCTCGCGGTTGGTGAAGGCTGGCCGCCCCATGCGCCGCCCCATGTCGCCGTAGGTCCCGCATAAGTACATGGTCCGCACGCCGGCCTCGGCGCACAGCGCCAAGGTGCCGCCAGTTGCGAACGACTCGTCGTCAGGGTGCGGCAGTACGGACAGCACGGCGAACTCATTGGTGGCGTCGAACGGTTGCGCGTGGTCGGTTGCGTGGCTGGCGGTCGGCGTGTTCTCAGCGAGCATCTTCAGGGCCCTCCCTGAACGGCGTGACCGAGAGTTGCAGCGCCATGGTGAGCTGGCCCTCGCAATCGAGGCCAGCTAGGAGCAGCTCGCCGCGTTCGTTGATGTCGAAGTCGGTGAGGCCGTCCGCGTACACCCAACCTTCGTCCAGCTTCAAGCCAACGCGGTACGGGCCGGAGCCAG
>CALCHY010000062.1 GCA_937907415.1 uncultured Trueperaceae bacterium | reverse complement strand
TCTTCCGCGACGGCCTGGCTAAGTTCGTGCGGACCTACCAGTTCATCGCGCAGATCATCGACCTGAACGACCCCAGCCTCGAGGCGTACGCCGAGTTCGCGAGGCTGCTCCGGAACCGCCTGGATAGTGTTCCACTCGCGCAGGTCGACCTGAGCGGGCTCAAACTAGTGCGGTACGCCATCAAGGAAGGCGATGTCTTGAGCGGCGTCGGCGGCAAGCCGGGCGGGGGAGAGGAGCAAGGCCCGCTCCTCAAGCCGAAAGGCGCAGGTGGGCAACGTGAACCGCGTGACCGGGAGAAGGAACGCCTCTCGGAGATCATCCGCCGCATGAACGAGGCGTTCCCGTCCGGCGTCGCTACTTCTGGCGGCATCTTCCTCCTTATCCAAGTGAGTGAGACCCTAAGAGGCAACGAGCGGGTCATGGCGCAGGTGAACAACAACAAGAGAGAGGACGCACTCAAGGGCGACCTACCTAGAGAAGCGATGAAAGCCGTGTCGGGAGCCATGCACTCCCACCGCGAGAACGCCCTCGAGTTGCTCAAGCCCGACGACGGTCGGCGCGGCATCCTGTATGAGGTGCTGTACGACCTGATTCGGAACCCGGATTATGCGCGGCAGTTGCTCGAGCCGCGCTGATTTGACCGCATCGGATTGTGCGCATCAGACACGTGCTGACGGTAAACCTGCCACACGTTATTGGTTGCGGGTAATACGGTTGGCTTGAGCTGGTTGGAGGGTCCTCGGCCAATCCGGCAAAGTCTGTATTCACCGGTATGCCATGGAGCGCTAGGCACAGGCAGGGGCCGGTTCAGTCACTTGATTGGCTCTCTCGGAAAGCCCCCAGACTCCTTAGCAGTTCCACCGCCCCATCACGCTCCTCAATGGCGTTTAGCACGTTGACTGTAATGATCCCGTAATACTCGGAGGTCTATTCATTGATACCGATGATGCGATCAGATCCTCTTACCCGTATGTTGGCGGTTTTCGCTATCGCCGCTATGGTCGGCTCTGCGGCTGCCGCCACACCGTCCTTCGGCGTCACCGTCTCGCCATTCACCGGCGGTTACCCGGTGTTGACTGCTAGCGCCATGCTCCCGGTGGTGACAATGGAAAGCGCCGAGGGCCCCGTAGTCTTCGCCGGCCGGCTCGATGTGTCAACGCCACTCGACTTCTCGACATTGCCGTCTGTAGGGCTGGCGGTAACCGCTGCATTCACAGGCAACGACATGTTTCAGCCGTACATCGGGGCTGGCGCCTCCCTAGGCTGGTACGGTTCCGCAGGCGCGCGCTTCGCTCTGCTGACCCCGACCGTTTTGGCGGGGCTACGGGTACCTTTCGACGTCACTTGGGCTGCGCGTGTCGAGGTCGCAGCCGCGCCGTTAGTCGGCGGCGTCTCGCTCGGCCTCGGCCTTGAGGTGTCGCCATGGTGAACCTAGTAAGACGGCGCTTGCTCGTTCCAGTGGCCCTCATCGGGCTGCTAATCGCTTGCGGGCAACCGCTCAACTTGCCAGCTGACGTTAGGCTCGACGCCATCACTCCCACCACGGGTACGGCCGGCACGCACGTCGAACTCGCTGGACTCTTCACAGCCGCGACGCGCGTCGAGGTTTGCGGCGTCCCGCTAGAGGGGCTCGCGCTTGGCAAGCTTGACCGCGTCGTCATCGCTCCCGGCATCGCGGGCGACGGTTCGGCTAGTCGCACCGCATCCGGTGTCGTTCCGGCGATTCCCGCAGCGACGACGTGCGACGTCACGTTGTTGGTTGAAGGCGTTGCCGTGGCGGGCACGAGCGTCACCTTCACCAGTCCCGGTACGACCGGGCCAGGGGAACCAGAGGAGCCAGGGGAGCCTGAGGAACCCAGTGAACCGGTGGTGGAGGGCATCGTGGTTAGCCCCAGCGTCGAGAACCTCATCGTGGGATCGTTCACTCAGTTCAGAGCCATCAGTGTGGCGGACGACTCTGATGTGACTGGCCTCGTGATGTGGAGTTCCTCGGACGAGGCGGTCGCGACCGTCTCCAACGACCCCGGCACGTCAGGCCTCGTGACCGCCCTAGGCGCTGGCGTTACAACCATCAAAGCCGAATCCGCGCTTGGAAGCGGGACGGGCGTCATCACCGTGCTCGCGGGCATGCCCACCGTGAACGGCGTGGTGGTCAGCGACATGGCGGATGCCTCTATCGGCTGGTCCAACACCTCACGCAACATTGCCGTCGGCCGTGACCTAAGCGTCCATGTGGCCTGGGTAGACAATGCGAGCGACGTCAGGTACAGCCGCTCGCGCACCTCTGGTGCCGACTTTGAAGCCAGCGTCCTTATTGGGAGCGCGACCAGCACCGAAGTGTCCGTAGCCACTAGCGGCTCGGATCACGTCTACATCGCCTACACCAGCGCTCTTGGTCTAGGCCTGGCGCAGAGTCACGATGGCGGTGACACTTGGTCGACCACTGACCTTTTCACTGGAATGCTTGAACCACAGCTCGGTCTCGCGGTTCACCAGGCCAACGTGTACGTCATGGTGGGGTCATGGGAGGGGTTCGTCCTCCTAAGATCAGAAGACTATGGCGCCTCCTTCACTCAAGTCGCCTTGCCGTTCGGCAGCCTCGCCTTCTTCGACGTCCTCGTAGACCCCCGTAACGGTGACGTCTATGCCATCGGCGACGACCCCACCATCTACTACTCGATCAGCCACGATGCTGGCGCCACTTTCTCGGCAGCACAAACCGTGGACCCCACGTACGGCGTGTTCTACTCAGACTACTCAATCAGCCAACTCGGAGAGATCGTTATCGCTGGCGGCATCATGGAGGCGCAAGCCAGCCTCTGGAACATCGACACCGATGAATGGTCATCCGTGCCGAACCCAGGGACGGTAATACCTCAAGGCGCTAGCGCCGCCATAGACGGAGCGAATGTCATCCACATCATCAACCTAAGCGAGATGACACCAGGAACCATCCAACTCGCGACAAGCTTCGACCGCGGTCTCACCTACGATCTCATTACGGTCGCCACTGGCACGCAAGCCGACATCGCGCCCTCCACCTTCGTGGTCGGATCCCCAATCATCTACAACGACGCCGGCGTCATCAAGTACAGCTTCATCCCCAACGCGGACTGAAGCTCCGCAC
>CALCHY010000061.1 GCA_937907415.1 uncultured Trueperaceae bacterium | reverse complement strand
ACCGCGCCGCCGTCGCTAGTCGGTTTGACGTTCCCGAGCGCACTCAGTTCAGGCACGGTGACCACCGCGACCGCTGCTAGAAGCCTTGACGTTGCCGATGTTCACTAACTCGGGCATGTTGTTCTCCAATCTCTACTCTTGAGCGTGTGGCGAGACTTCAGATGTTCCGCGGGACGAACATCAACAGCACCGTTCCTTGCGGCGTGAACCAGAACTCTGGGGATCGCGCCGACGCGGGCGTCGTCTTAATCACCGTGACTCGACCGCCCGAACTGAACCGCAGGGCGGTGTATTGCGTGCCGACCGGGTCCGACCAGGGCGTCGGTGACCACGTGTTGTCAGAGCGGCGCAGTTCAATTGCCGCGCCCCAGCGTTCGGGAACGCCGTAACCGCGCTGTACTTCTGACGGGTTGAGCAGCCGGAGGTACAAGTCCAGGCCGTTGCCAATCCACACTGCCCGCATGCGGTAACCGTCCGGGATTGGTGGAATCGTGATGGGTATCGCCGAGCCGGTGCCGGACAACGCAATGCTCGTGCCGGGAGCGAGACCCGCAACCAATCCGCTGAGCATACTGTTAGAGCCGTAATCCTCGGCGTGCACGATGAGGGGCAGGCCCTCGATGAACACGCCGCTACCGGCCGTGCCCCACAGCCCGTACTGCGTTCCTGCTGGCACGCCAGCCTTACCAGCGATGTTCCCTAGCCGCAGCACCTCCGCACCGGCGCTGGTCTTCACGCTCAGGGCGGCGTTTGCGCGCTCGGCGTTCGTGATGTCGATCTGCCCGACCACCAGCTCGGCGGTGCCGACACCACGCGCGGCGTTACTGATTTGGTCGGTGAATGGGCTGAAGTTCCCGCGGTCGTCGTAGGCGCGGACGCGCACGAACTGCCTGATGGCGGTCGGTAGGCCCTCGATCTCGAACCGCGCGCCTGGCCCCCGAGCCGCTAGTGTGCTCACGTCCGGGATGAACCCGTTGACGGGGCTGACGTGCACCTCCACCCCGACGGCGCGGCTGTTCGCGCCGAGGGTCACCTGCACCGTCAAGCCGGTGGGGGCGGGAATCAACTGCACGGAGACGGGCGCAGGCAAGCCTAGCGCGACGTCGCGTCGCTCCTCGGCGTCCTTCGCGTTGATCACATCCAGGAGACTGGCGGGGGCATCACCCAGCGTGAGGGTCGTGCTGGATTCGTCCGCGTCTATCCCGGTGACCTGGGCGGTGGTGGCGAACCCCAACTCGCCGTCGCTCACCCGCACGCGCTGCCCCAACCGGAACGGTTCCGTGTGCCCAGAGACCCTCACGGTGAGCTGCTGGAGCTTCGCTGGGTCGCTGACCTCCGCAAGCCGCGCCTGCGCCTTCGCGAGCAGGTCGGCGGCGTTCACGGCGTCCGGGAAGTCCTCGATGACCTCACGCACCCCGTACTTAGTGACGGCGTCCTCGTTCCTGACCGTCACCTGCATGCGGTTGATGCCGGTGCCTGGCCCGCGCGCCGTGAGGACGGTCGCGAAGCCCTCGCTCGTGTCCGTGAGCGTCACGAGTTCGGCGGCGATCATATGGGCACCTCCACGGTGATGAATTCAGAGTCGAAGGTGATGGGCACACCAGAGAGCGTGAGCACCTCGATGGTGCTGGGTTCGTTCAGCGCGGCGCGGCCCTCGCTGGTGACGAGGTTCACGACGCTCGTGAGGCTCAACCCGAACGCCTGCGCGGCAGTCAACTGGCCCTGCACGACTTGGAAGTCGAGGCTGGCCTGCTCGCAGGCGTCGCGGATGACGTCGAAGGCGGTCACCGCGTCGGCGTTGACGGCTTGCATGGTCACGCCCGTGGACGCGGGGATGCTCCCCGCCGTCAGGACCCCGTGCGTGCGCGCCACGACCTCAAGGGCGTAGAAGCGCGGGCTGGTACCGCTCGTGGTGGTTTCGCCCTCTTCCTTACTGTCCTGATCGTCGCTGTAGAGGTTGCAGCGCACTTCGAGGATGGGGTTGGTGGCGCCGCCGAGGTCTAGGCCGAGTTCGTCCGGCAGCACGCCCCGCTCGCCGGTCAGGGTCTGTGGGGGGTCTCCGTCGCTGGGCCACGTGATAGTCGGGAGCCACGTGCCGCTCGTGCCGAATCGGTACTGAATGGTGGTGTACACGAGGCCGTCCGGTGGGTAGTCTGAGGCCCACCTGATGCGGTCCCAACTCTTGAAGTTAGGGAAGTCGCTGCTATTGAATCTGTAGTAGGCGTACCCGGCTCGCTCGTACTTGCCGCTCCCGTCGCGGGTCAACCACAGAGTGCCGCCGCCCGCGTCGATGGCCTGCACGTTGGCCTTCCCGACGTCGACCGCCCACTCGCTGGCGGCCTTGATGCGCCGCACGGCCCACCCGTCGAGGCAGGCGCGGATGACGTCCGCGGCGTCCATGCCGCTGAACACCGCCCCGTACGCCGCGGGCAAGCGCGAGTCCTTGAGGAGTATCTCCTCCGTGTACGCGGTAAGGGTGATGGTTCCGCCGCTGACGTCGCGGAGTTCGAGGCGACCGGACGCCTCCAGCGTCTGCCCGCGCCACACTTCGATGAGGTTGCCTCTGACGGCGTGCTCCAGGCCGGGGCTGTCGCGAGGGACGCTCACGCTGACCTCAGTGGCGCTTAGGGGCCGCCGCGAGTACCGGGCGTCGAACGCGTCCGGCAGCACGGCGAGCACGGCCCTAGCGCGGTCGAGGATGCGGACGCTCAGTACCACCGCGTCACCCAATCAAGCTTCGCGTTGAACGAACCAGCCTGTCGGGTGGCGCGAATCTCGTTCACGCCCGGCGCCAACTCGAACCCACCGACCAGGAACGCATTTCCGGCCGCGTCATTCGCGGCATTACCGTTGCGTTCAACACTGTGCAGGCGACCGTTCAACACCCACGTGTTGCCGGTGAGTACGCTCAGCAGCAACTCTGCTTCCTGACCCGTCGTGAGGTTCTCGACCTTCGGACGGGACGCACTCGTCGCCGTGACTGTCAGGGTTACGGGCGTCGCCGCGTTCCCGGCGTTCGTCACGTTATACGTGCTCGTGCCGGTGACGCTGCGCGGCCCATCACTGGCGGCGGTAGCCACCCACAGTGGGTCTGGCGCGACGAGCGGCACGCGGAACTGCGCCAGGCGACCCTGACGCGAGTCAACGTCCGCGAGGCCCTCCGTGTACACGACCAAGTACCGACTCGCACTGCTATGCAACCGGAGCTTGAGCGGCTGCGCATGCAAGAACGCCAACAGCCCGTCAAGCGCCGCCTGCGCGTCCGCGTACGTGCGCCCCTTGAAGCTGCCCTCCAACGCGCCCCTGGCGGGCGCTAAGCGCCGCCGCGTGATTACGGATCCGAGCCCGCCCTCCACCAACGTGAGGGCTTGCGGGCGGTCCAGGCCCGTGACGAACACACCGCGCGGCAACGTCAAGGTCGAGCCGATGGCGTTCTCCAAGACTTGAGGCACGGCTACTTCCCCCTGTTCTTTCTGGCCGCTATGAGGCTGATCTCGTCGAAGAGCTCGCGGGCGTTCGCAGCCGTCGTCGTGACCGTCAGCGGGCCGTTGATGATCACTCCGCCTCCGGGAGCAGCGGCGGTGCTGCTCCCCCAATTTCCCTTCGGAAGTCGGTCCTGAAGCAGCCCCCTGATTCCTTGAAGTTCAGTCAATTGCGCCCCCAAGTGCCGGAGGGGCGCGAGGAGGTCCGCGAAGTGGTCCCTTGCGGGGCCGGTGAGGTCCGTGATGCGCGCGCCGCCCGTGCGGTTCTTGCGCTTCTGCTCCTCCTCGTCCTCAATCAACCCGAGTTCCTTCAGTTGCTCCCGCGTCGCCCTGCCGGACTCTATGAGGCCCTGTCTAAGCGCATCCCACCGGGCGCGCTCCGCGTCCGTCAGGACACCGTCTTCCCACGCGTCCTGCCAGAACTCAACCATCGCCTTGATTTGCGCCTGCACCTCCGGGCTGAGGATGAACGCCTCGATGCGCTGGTCACGAATCATCTGATCGAAGCCTAGGTCGAGGCTGCCTTCGAAGTCAGCGGCGGCCATGGCAGTGGCTAGGGTGGCGGCGAACGAACCCGCCAACTCAATTGCGGCGTCGAAGAGTTCCTGGTCCAGCTCGGCTTTCGTTCGGCCGAAACTACCGCCGGCGCTCACCTGCCGCGTGTACTCGCGAGCGAATGCGTCCACCGTCTCGCGCGCCAGGAGCGGCACGCGCTTAGTGGTGTCGTCAATCTGCTCCTCGATCTCCGCCAGGCCGTCACTCAAGTCACCGACCGCGAGCGTGATGAGGCTGAACGCGGCGCTAACCACCTGCCCAAGGCCGGGAATGCCGGTGAGGGTGCCGATGGCTTCAGCGGCGACGCTGGCGATGCCGCCAACCAACTCCATGATTTCGTTACCATCGAGCCCACCGTCGCTCGCCGCAGCCGCGATGCCCTCGATGGCCGTCGTCACGCCGCGGATGACGAGGGCGGTGCCGATTAGCTTGTCATCCGTCTCCGCGATCTTATGCAGACCCTCGGCGACAAGGCCGGTGCTCCGCGCGAACGTGCCGCCAAGGCCGGGCAGGGTGGCGGCGAGGGCGTTGACGTCACCCGCGAACTTCCGTAGACCGCTATCCTCAATGCCCTTGAGTCGCTCCAGGCCCGCGATGAGGCGGTCGAGTTCCACGGCCAGCGCCTGAGCGCCCTCCTCGCTCAAGTCGAGACTCTCGCGGTACGCCTGCAACGTGGTGATGTTCTCCTCTAGCGGGCCGGGCAGTTCACCCATGGCGTCCCGAGCGAACACCACGGCGTCCTGGAACGCCTTCACGCGCGCATCCTGGTCGGCGATGCCTTGCAGGACCTGCGCGTACTTCGCGAAGTCGCCGGTGAGGGCCTGCACGGCGGGACTAGCGGGCAGCAGTCCGCCTTCGATGAGCTGCATGATGGCGGCTTGCGTGAGGCGCAGTTGTTCCTTCGGGAGGTCGTACGCTTCCCCGAGCGCCTCCGCCTTACTGGCGGCGAGGTCCATGGCGGCAGTGAGTTCACCGCGCACCTTCGCGACGAACGCCGTCTGCTCCGCATCCAACTGCGCGAACGGACCAGCGCCGGTCAGGTCACGCCACGGCATGCCGCCCGCGGTGACGCCGGGAGCGGTCAGGTCACGCCACGGCAACGCGCCTGCGGATGGCGCGGCGGCGGGAATCGGTTGCGGCGTGAACGGGCGCTCCAACTCGGCCTTGAGGGCCTGAAGGCGGTCGTATTCCTCCTTGAAGCGCCGCCGGTCCTCTTCTGAGTTCGCGGTCAGGAACGACTCCCAAGCTGCGCGCGACAGGCGCTCCACGTCACGGATGCTCAGGTTGAAACCCTCAACGATTGCGAACGCCGCCGCCGGGGGAATGTTCACGGCGGGCGTCACGCTCGCGATCGGTGAGGCGGTCACGCCGCGTGCACCCGGCACCGTTGCTGTTGGGCTGGCCGCGACGCCGCGCTTGTTGAGGTTGTCCCAATACTCGTACTCGGCGCGTTTCTGCGCGATCGCCTGATCAAGCGCGAGGATTTCCGCCGCGCTCTCGGCCGCCATCCGTTGCCGTTGCAGTTCGGCGATGTCAGCATTCAAGTTGTTGAGGATGCCAATGATCTCGGCGGCTTGCTCCTCGACCGCCGCGGGAGTGGGAACGCCCGGCGTAGTTCCCCCGGCTGGCGAGACCGTCGGCGGGGGTGCCTTTCCGGCGGTCGGGTTGAGCAGCGCTTCGAGCGCAGCGCGGGCCTCGTTCACGACGGCCTCGGCTGCTGTCACGCGCGCCACTTGCGAGTCGCCTTCACCGCGCACGGCGCGCGTCGCGGCGGCAATCAACTCCGCCACCTCGACACTGACGCCCTTCGCATCAAAGCCTTCGGGGAAACCGAACGACTGCCGCTCAGGGTTCCATTGAAGCGCCATGGCCAAATCAGCGCGACCTAACGCTGCCACGCGGTCCTTCAGCGGTCCGAGTTGCTCGCCAGGGACGCCCGCACCACCGGACATCGCTTGAGCAGCCGCCACCTGAGCAGCTGCCAAACCTGCCTCAGCTACCGCGACGGCCGCTCTGGCGGCCTCTATCGGCACCTGCTTGAGTGCCTCGGCGATGCTGTCGGCCATCTCGACGCCAACCACGCCGGTGCGCTCCAGCTCGTCGCGGAAACCTTCGAGTTCCTTACGGAGTGCGCTGCCGGGCTCGAGGTCCTTAGTGACATTACCCAGGGCGCCTTTGAGGCTCTTGACGTCGCCACCGGCGAGCGCCTGGTTGGCCTTCTCCAGGCTCTTGTCGAGACTATCCGGCTTACCGCTGAACGCGAAGGCCAACCCGGCGACGGCGGCGACACCGAGCACAATCCAGCCTGCCGGACCGGCGGCCAGCAGCCCGGCGGCACGCAACGCCACGAACGCCGTCCGCAACTGCCCCACCACGCGCACGGCTTGCCCCAACCCGAGGAGCAACGGCCCCAACGCGGCGGCGAACAAGCCCGTGTTGATGACGAGCTGCCGCGTGCCCTCGTCAAGGTCAACGAACCACTGCACGGCCCTCCGCGCGCGGTCCACGAGACCATCCAGCGTCGGCAGCAGCGCATCCCCAATCTGGTCAGTGACCTGCTCGAACTCCTTCCGTAACGCCATGACGCGACCCTGGGTGGTGTCCGTCTGGCTCTTCATCATGTCGTGGAAGCGCCCGCCCTCGGCCGTCATGGTCTGAAAGGCCCGCTCGATGTCACCGAACGACAGCTTGCCGGTGCTCGCAAGGTTCTTGATCTCGCCCTCGCTCACACCCAAGTTCGCGGCGAGTTCCTGCACGATGGGGATGCCGCGCCCCATGAGTTGGTTCAGCTCGAGCATCGTCACGCGGCCACTGACCTTCATGCGGCCGTACGTGTCCGCCAACTCCGCGACGTCCATCTGCACGGCGGCGCTGATGTCACCCAGGCGACCGAGGGTCGGGATGAGATCATGCGCCTCCACGTTGAAGGCGGACAGGAGGGTCGTGGCCTTCGTGAGGGACGGCCAACTGAAGGTCGTCTTCGTGTCGAACTCGTACAGTTCCTCGAACACCTGCTTGGCTTCGCCAGCGTCACCGCTGAGGGTCTCCAGGCTCCGCTGGAAGACCTCTAACTGCATGGCGCTGCGTACGCCGGTGCCGCCGAGTAACGCCAATGGTGCCGTGACGCCAACCGAGAGGATGCCCCCGAACGTCGTGAGGCGACCACCGAGTTTGTCGAAGAGCGTCTGGTGCGAAGCGAGTTCACCGTTCACGCCGACGAGTTCGCGCTTGACGCTCGTCAACTGCTCGACCGTCTGACGGTACTCACCGCTGTTCTTGTCCTGCGCGGCCGCGACGCGCCGTAGTTCGGTTTCTTGCTTCTTCAGTTCATCGCGGTAATCAGATAGGGGCCGCAGTCCGGCGCGCGCCTCGGCCGCGATGCGGGTGAGGCCGGTCTCGAACGGCTTGAGTGCCTTCTCGCCTTCACCGCCCGCCTTGCGGGTCTGGTCGATCATCTTGGCGAGTTCCGCCGAGAGCTTCCCGCTGTCGACGCGGAGAGCTATGACGAGTTCTTCAAGCACGCTTGCCATGTCTTGCCCTCCCTCGCGTGAGGTTCTTGTGAGGCCGAGCGATTATGCTCGACGCATGAAAAGACTGATGGGGGTAGTGCTGGCGGGGATGACCACCGTAGTGCTGGCGCAAGGTGTGTGGGCACCAGCGACCGTCATAGATTTCGCGCCACAAGTGCGCCTCCCGCCCCTGACCGAAGTCCTTGCGGGTGGTCTGGACGGATGCCAGAACTATGAGGGGTACGTCCTACGGTGCTACCGGTCTGAGATTCAAATGGGCACCTTCATGCCCCTATTCAGCGGTTGGCTCGAGGTCGCTGGGTTTCTCCTCGTGTCGGAGGCACCCGGCATGGACGAGCACGGCAGGGCGAAGGTCCAGCAGGAGTGGTGGCATGAAGCCGGAACGCTAGTAGCTGGTTACTCCGCAGGAGAGGACGAGACACCGACCGCTACCGTTCTGATTGTCATCTGGGCACCCTTGGCGGAGCGCGATTAGGTTTCGAACCCGGCGAGGGTTAGTTCGTCGAGCGCGTCTTGACTGACGAGGCCGAGGGACAGAGCCGCGCGGATGCTGGCGTCCACGGCCGCGTTGAGGAACGCCCGCGGTTTGCTGGCCTCCAACCGCGCCCATTCGGGAATGAACGCCTCAATGCCGCCCTCGTACCCACCCATGCTCTTGGCGGTCACGAACGCGACTTGCGCATGCGGGTAGACGCGCTGGAACTCCACGCGCCGCCGCTCCCGGAGCAAACTCCAGATGGTCCGGACGCTCGTGCGGGCGAACGCTTCCGGCGTGAAGCCCGCGTACGTGCTCAGGATGGTGGCTTGAATTGCTCCCCAATCAACCGGCTCTCCATCTTCGCCAGGACCTCCTGCGCCGCGCTCAGCATGCGTTCCCGCCTCGCGGTCGTCGCCGTCAGGAACGCCCTCGTGAAAGGGGCCAAGAGGATGTTGACGCCCTCCTCGAACGCCGCAATGTCACTCAACGGTTCGCTCAGCAGGTCGTCCGCCGTGACGGCTTCACCCAGGCGGTGCCGGATGAGGATGGCGAGCGCCTCGAGGTTCTGACGCAACCCGCTGGTCGGCGGGTTCGCGAGGAGCGCCTCCAACTCGATGACCTCCCCGACCGTGCCGCTATCGAGCACGGGAATGCGGCGGTTGAACAACTCAACGGTGCCCTTCGCGGGCAGCATCACGGGTGGTTTCACACGACCTCCAGGGTCAAAGACTGATGAGCGCCGACCGCCAGGGCCGGCCACGCGAGGTTCACGGTGCTCTTGCTGCCGTCGCGCTCGACGAGCACGCCGCGCACGCGTCGCGCACGCGTGCGGCGCGTCACGACGAGGAGGGGAACCCGCAGGTTCCCCTCCAGGCGCTCGACGGCGAAACCGAGGATGTCAGGCTTGCGGCTGCGCGGTCGCAAGAGACTGCCGCGCAGCGTCACCGCCAAGATCAGCACCTCAAGCCCAGGTGTACAGCTCGCTGGCGGCGAACGTGATGCTCGCCTCGGCTACGCCCGACTCGTTCAGCGTGATGTTCAGCTGGTTGATGAACCCGACGTAACCCCACGTCTTCTTCGTGGTGCCGTCGATGGCTGTCGCTTCGATCTTCAGCCACACGAGTTCGTCGTCGTTGTACGCGGTCTCCAGGAGCACGAGGCCCGCGTCGTCCGTGACGAGGTTGCTGGTCCACGAGACGCTGACGGTGCGGCCTTCCGTGATTTGGTCGGCGATGGCTGCGGCGGCGGTGTCGAAGTCGGTGATGGTCTGCGTGCCGCGGCTGTCGTTGATGTTGATGGCTTGCTTGGGTCGGCCGACGCTGACGGGCGTGTCAGGCGTGCCGGGCGTGAGGGCTTTCTCGGCGGCGATGCTGAGCTTGACGCCCGAGCGGCGGATGAGCTTCTGGACGGACATGCTTGTACCTCCATGAGGCGGCGCTCCGCGAGTTGGCGGAGCTGGAAGGGTCTAGTCGTGTTGAGGGGCTTAGTAGAGGGTAGTGAAGTCTGCGGTCACGCCGCGGTACTGACCGTCGGATTGCGTGCCGTTTATGCGCACCATGTCCCACGCGTGGCCGGCTTCGAGCGCCACGCGGACGGCTTCGAGGTCAGTGAGGGACTGCGCGATGCTGGTCGACCAACACCCGACCTGCACCAAGACGGTTGCGTAGACGTCCGTGAAGTCGCGGACTTTGGTGTCGATGATGAGGTCGATGATGATGCACCGCTCGGGCAGGCTTGGAAGCCCATCACCGCCGCGGGGGACGGCGTCGCGGATGAACGTCGGCGCGATCGGCGTCAGTTTGCTTCTGACGCCCGCCAGGACCTCCAGGAGGGTGCTCACGCGGGACTGCCGGTGTCGCTGCTTACGGCCTGCTTGAAGCGCTCCAGGGCGGGCCGCATGAACGGCCTGGGGGCCATGCCGCGCGTCCCGAACTCTAGGTCGCTCGGGTAGTACCTGCGGTCCTGGAAGGCGGCGGGGTCCGGCCCCACGAACGCCACGAGGTTCTCAAGGTCCAGGTTGACGACCTTGATGCTCTCCATGAGGCGTCCAGTATCCCGCGCGGGCGGGTCGCCCGGCGCGCTGGCGTAGTGCGGTTTCGCGCGCTTCCGGGCCGGGAACAGGTGCCCGAGGGGGCTCACGCCCATGCTGTCCGTGGCCGGGTCGTACTTCTCGCCCGGCATGAGGCCGCGCATGATGTACGCCTGCCCGCGCCCCACTCGTGCCTCTTCCAGCACTCCGTAGATCTCGGCGCGAAGGCCGTTACTGCGGACGCGCAGCACGCGCTGCGCCTTCTTGTGAAGGTGGTCGAGCACTGCTTGTGGAACGTCAGCCACGAGTCACCTCCACTTCCATGATCGTTCCGGCTGCGGTGATGGTGACACCGTGTGGCCGGTAGGTGCCGTCATTTCCGCGCAGGCGAGTGTCGAGCGGATCCGCTTGGAACCCGGCCGGGGCGACGAGGGTATGGCTTACGGTGACGCCGCGCAAGGCGGCTTGGGAGCGAACGGAGGCGGATGCCGGGGCGACGGTTACGGTGACAGTGCCGTCTGCCGCCCACTCCTGCACAGCCTCGCCAAGGGCGTTCTCTGTGGTGGTGGCGCGCTCAACCACCAGGGTCAAGCGGGATTCTCGCACCATCAGAAGACCGTCGAGCGACGCAGACTGCGGCCCGGCATGATCGGCGGTGTTCCACCCGCAGCTTCGATCAGCGCCTCAATACCCGCGCCGCTCTTGCGGATGGCGGCCGCCACCGACTTAGCGTCCGGCAGGGATTCGCTGAGGCCGCCGACGGCGAAGGACAAGACCCGCCGGGGGTCACCCTCCACAAAGGCTGCAGCCACCACGTGAGGGGCGTACAACGCCACAGGCGGGTCGCTTGCATCTGGCACGCTCGCGAGGACCAGGGCGCCGTCTATCTCCTCGTCGAGGAAGCTGCCGGCGGGGTAAGCGCCGGCATCGTTCGGCGTGTCACGGAGTGTAGCGCGCACCCACGTGCGAGCCCACGCCAAGCTCGAGACGCTCGGGGCCGCCAAGAGTGACGCGTTGTAGGTGCGTGCCACTGCCTCTCACCTCACTTTCGCTTCTTGCCCTTCGGCTCTGCGGCGGGGTCCGTCTCAGCCTCGATGGCTTCGGGTTCTTCGACGTCGAAGGCGTGCGGGTGGGCGCGGAACCAGTCCAGCGCCTCACCCTCCACCACCGCCACGCCAACCATGAGGCCATCGACCTCCTGCTCGCGGAACTCGACGCCGTTCCAGACGCCCGCCCCGTAAGCGCGGCAAACTACGCGGCTCACGAGAAGGTCGTGACGAGGTCGGTCAGCTTCGCGTGCATCCACTCAGGACCATGATCGAGGCCGATCT
>CALCHY010000060.1 GCA_937907415.1 uncultured Trueperaceae bacterium | reverse complement strand
TGAAAGTGCGTCAACGCAACCGAGGGGATGGCATCGTTCTTGTGGAGATCAAGGGCGAGTACAACGACTTCCGTGGGAACGCTCAGGAGAAGGCACAAGCTACTCACCCCACCTATGGCAATGTGCTGATGCTTCACTGGGACCAAGAGCGTGAGTGGCGCCACGTCAATTACGACTCTCGACGAGGGCGCAACGAACTACAAGCGGCGTTTGACCTCGATCACCTACGTACCTATTAGCAAATTAATTGACCCGGCTGGGCCTAAGTCGGCAGGTTTGCTTATGACTTGGTGCTCTCGACGATTCAACCCTCTTCCTGAGGGATGTCAAGTGGTTCCATCTGACGGTTCAGATCTTCCTCAGGAATCTTCTTGGGGAAGTAGGTAACTCGCTTCGATTCCTCCGGAGTGATTGAGCGGTTGTCGTAGCTTCGCGCTGATCGGAGCGACCAATAGAGCTCGGGCCCGAAGGTTTGGTCCACGAGATTCTTTCCTTGTACGTAGTCGATTAGGATATGCGGTCCTTCATTCCTGACATCTCCGAGTTCGTCAACCAAAAGGATCCGCTCGTATGGGAGCCTCCCGAGGACGACCATCTGCGCCTTGTTCGCGTCCGGAACGCGACTGCTCCAGTACGTGTAGTAATTCTTTTGCTGTAACCAGCCACGCGGCGCCTGGTCGTATCGGAAGTCCCCAAGGTTTTGAAACAGCCCATCCTTGCGCAGGTCGTCCTCAATAAAATCCCACTCCCCGGTTGTCCAGTCAACGTAAGCTTGGGCTCTACCCACTTCAAAGAACAGTCCATCGCGTACGGCGTGATGAGCGAAACTCCAATAGTTCCAGGGGAGATCGGTCGGGCTGTCCAGCATTGGATCAATGTCGGGATAGCGGTCGTTGCTTGGATCCCGTAGCAGGACCGGAACGTAACTGTGCTCTTGCACGCCCCCGAGAGCTTTGACGAGTGTGCGCTTTAGTGTCAGGTTCGACCGTAGTTGTGCCGCCTGGGATCGCCTCGTCACTTGCAAGGAGATGCCGAAATAGGCGAAGAGGAGATGGTCGTTCTTCGCCTGATAGAGTCGGTCCTCGAGCTCTCCCTTACCCCAAAGGTAGAACTCACGGACTCCATATTCCACCATCTTTTCCCGGAAAGCATCGCGGGCAGCATGGGAGAAGTCGCACGTCGCGACGAGGACATAGCCATATGGAGGAACTGGCTGTCGCCCAAGGTCACTGGCCGCAATTTCCGCGACTTGCTTAGGGCCAATTCTCTTATGGCGCTTGCATTGGAAAATCCACTCACGACGTTCAATCTCCGGCCGTACTTCAGGATCGTCGTCCCCATCCACTTCCGAGGTGCTACGTTGCGAGACCCGCTCCACCGCCCTGATGTCGACACCGTGGTCAGCACCTGCGCGCCCCACTGCCTCGATGTTCGCCCAATCACGAAAGTCGTAGATAAGGTTGCGGGTTAGATCCTCGAATCTCTGCGGTGACAGATCCTCAAAGTGCAGGGGATTGAAGCTTCGTGAGGGAACTGGCTTTGGCACTTCTCTGAGTATAAGTCGAGCCTTTCCCCCTTCTCCAAAGCGTCACTGAGGTACAGTGACTCATCCGATGAGGACCAAAGATCATAGAGCAATCCTGGCGAAAGAGTTGGTCGATGATATTGAGCTCCAACGGCTTGGAGCGGAAGCGTTAGTTCTGAAAGCTACGCGTTTGGCTCGCTTGGCTGGGAGTGACGAAACGCGAGCTTGGCTACAGTACGAGCTACGTGGTTACAACAATGCAGAAAAGCTATCGCTCAGATATATGGGTCGAACTGGGCGTTGGGTCAACAAGGCCGAGCAACAAGGTTACTGGTATCCCTTAGCTCAAGTCGAGGCAACGTTATCGGCGAGCACACTTCAGCTCGAAGGAACACGCCTACCGTCGCTTAGCGGCGACTATCTTATCCCAGCCCTTCGGTCCGTTGCCCACACCGCCCGAGGACTTCGCGAGGCAATCACAACACTAAGCGGAATACGGGGCAAGGTAATGAGCATCCTCCATGATTTTGCTGCAGATGCCTATTATGAAGCGCTCTTTAGTGGAATGACAGAAGAGATATTCCAGCAGTATAAAGACGAAGTAGACATGCTACTTGCTGGCCAGTGTGGTGATGTCCTTGAGAAACTGCCGGCAGTATATGCTCGGCTCACTGAACAAGACCCTGAGGCGGTCAGCCAAGCCCTCACGACAGTCCGTCGCATGATTGAAGCTTTTGCGGATGCCTTGCAGCCCCCACAAGAGACGGACTGGCAACTGGGCGGAGACAACATCAAACTTGGGGCGAAACAACACCAGAATCGCCTCAATTACTACGTCCACCAGCATTCAGCTAGCAACTCTAGGAAGAAGAAGCTCAGGCAGAGCCTGATGAACATCTACGACCGGGTATCAACTGGCGTTCATTCAGAGGTTACACCTGAAGAAGCAAAGTCACTCCTGCTTGCCAGCTACCTGTACTTCGGCGAGGTTGTAACGCTGCCACGAGAATTGCCTTGAAGGTTGGCGCCGCAATCGCCCCGGTAGCTGTACTCATCGGTGGGCGAAATTCCGACGCTCGGGAGCGCAACCCTAAGACAAGAAGCTCCTCGGACACGCGGCATGTACCGAGGTGCGATCCGCACCTAAATGCAAAAGATGCCGCGCTAAGGCATAATTGTTCACGGAGGGCAACAACCTAATGGATGAATCTACGGGGACGTTAGAACCCACCCATCTAGCGTCCCAGCCTCAAACTACACCCCTTATTATCCAGCTCGCTTCGCCTTTGCCTAATCATGTAACGGCGGGACAGGCCACTCAAGCCAGCACCCTAATCTCAACTGCAACTAGGGCGAATAACAGTTGGGAGCAGTTCGGCGCAAAGTACGACAGCAAGCGAAGTCTGTGGCTATGTGATGGTTCGCCTCTCGTGGAAAACCGGAGGTTCGTGCTTGGCACGAAAACCCTCACTGCGTCCAGAGAGGGGTCGGACGAGGATGAGTGACCATGTGAACAACAGGGACTTGGCCAGCGGAATGCCCCTATTGGTACGCTTCGCAAGTAGCGTTGACCACATTCATGCATTAGGAACGCACACCGTTACGAAGGCCGTGACCGAGGGACGGGACGAAGATGAGGAACTCGATTACCGCCCCGTTTCCCCTACGGCATCTTGGCTAACTTCCGTCGGCGCCCATTACGATGAGCTTAAGGGCATTTGGCTGCGGGGAGGAATACCTCTAGTACAAGATCCCTCTGCCGCCTTAGGCACTAAAACCCACACACGGGTCAGGACAGAAGCAATAGATGAAGATCATTAGTTTCCGGTGATCGCCATCATCACAAATCGGACCGATTTGACATCCGATCTCGGGATACTGGCCTTTCAACGCCACAAGCTACCTTACGTGCGTATCAATACTGAGGATGCCGTTCCCGTCATTGAACTAGATGGAAATGTGCGGATCGGAATTCAGCAACAAGACCGTTTCGTCGACTTAAAGACTCTAACGTCCGTCTGGTTCAGGCGGCCCAGATACACCCCAACAGACGTCACAATCCGGGATGACCACAAAGCGTTTATCATAGAAGAAACTAGATTTGCGTGGAACAACATATATCGACTTCTAGATGCTCCGCTTTGGGTGAATCACCCAGAAGACAATCTGCGTGCAGCAAACCGCCTTTGGGTGTTGGACCAGGCGCGGCGAGTGGGGTTAAGAACTCCAGCGACTCTAGTAACGCGAAGCGCAAAAGCAGCACGCAATTTCGTTCTGCAAAATGGGCCCACTGTTGCTAAGAGCATAGGCCCGGGGTATCGCGATGACAAAAGGGGTCTCGCGTCCTTCACCACGGTGTTTTCCCATCCGAACAACATACCGGCGTCTTTAGGGCCAGCTCCGGTGCTGTTCCAAAGTTTCATTCCTAAGGCATTTGATTGGCGAGTAACCGTAATGGGCCAGAAAATATACTCTGTTCGCCTAGACTCACAGCAGGTCGCTGGCGCTGAGATCGACTGGCGACAGGCCAAGGAACCAGTGCCGATGGAGCACTTAGCGCTGCCCCAAGCGATAGAGAGCTCGATACTTGAACTCCTAAAGAACCTGAGGCTGAAGTTCGCAGCGATAGACCTAGTTGAAGACAGCAGGGGCCAACTGAGTTTTCTGGAAGTCAACGCTAATGGTCAGTGGGGGTGGATTGAGCAAGAAGCAGGAATTCCCCTGTCTGACGGCTTAGCCCAACTCATGAAACAGGCAAACCATTGATGCTGCTTCTTAACCGCAAGCTGCTTGGGGCGTTCAGTAAGAATTTCGCATGATTGGAGTGGCCGCAATGGGTGGTGAACAGGATACTCCGGGCTTCTATAGCTCAGAAGAACTAAGGGAAGTACGTAACATAGCAGTTCAAATGTACGAGGCCGAGAAGCAACGAGGTGACCGAATTGAACGAAAGGGCACCTATCTAATCGGTTTCGGCGGAATCGTGATGGCGATAAGCGCATTCGCGGTGGACAATCTCAGTGCTTACAGCATCCCTGGGCTAGTGCTGTTAATCGCGTCTATTATTGGGATGGCGTGGTCAGTATATTGCGGCATTCGCGTTGTTAGAACGGAAATGTATCAGGTACCCGACATAGGCTCAATCGAACAAAACTCAAGCGTAGAAGGATTGACCCGCGAATACGTCAACGACGTTGTGGCAGCCTATCGGAGTCACTTGAAGATTAGCCAAACCTCGGGTGGTTGGTTGCGGATCGGGGAAAGATGGCTTGCAGGCTCTGTTGTGCTTCTGGCCATATCCACACTCGTAACAGTAATCCCTTCCTTCATCAGTTTGCTCTGTAGTAGCTGGTGGAAGTAGCCTAACTCCCACTGGCGGCAGCTAGCTCAGGTTGGCTATCGACATGGTTCTAACACAGAAGCCATCCTCATCCTGGCCGGTTGTGTTTCTCAGCCTATTCCTCTCACGTAGTAGCGACTCCGCAATCCCAGTAAAAGCAACACGCTTGTATTGTAGAGAGAACCACCCTGGGAGAAAGTCAAAGTCGAGACTCACGAGTTCTGGGGCCGGCACTTCC
>CALCHY010000059.1 GCA_937907415.1 uncultured Trueperaceae bacterium | reverse complement strand
ACACCTGCACAGTATTATTCCTTCCAAGGAATGTCAAGGGATTCTGATGCCTTCCTGCAAAACGTCCGGCCACAGCCGTGAGGCACGACAACACCGCAGGAGTTCTCCTACACCACTGAGACAGGCAACATGCTACCGCGAGGTAAGCTGGAGAGCCGCCTATCGGAGACCCGCGCTACGGGCTGAGTTCCGGCGAGCAACCGAGACGGCCGCCACCCCAACACTGCGGGGGTTCGCAACTCCAATAAGCTGTTACCGGTTCAATCCGGTTCCAGCCCGATGCTCCACCCCTTGACCTCGTCCGTGTCCTGCGCGGCCGCCGTGTAGATTTCCGTGCTGCTCATGCTCGCGTGCCTCAAGTGATCACGCACTTTGCGAAGGTCGCTCGTTTGGTTCGCGTAGTAGAGGCCAGAGAAGTGCCGCAGGCCGTGAACGCCCTTCGAGAACGGTGGGGCCATCAACCCATGTAGCTCGAACGCCTCGCCCCACAACTCCTCAAGGCGCCGGTACACCTGCGAGCGCGACCTGACCGACAACACCGGGATGGGCAGCTCGCCGCGGCGCCGCTCAGGCACGTCCTGCGACCTGGCCACCAGGTTCCGCTTTAGCTCCTCGCTCATCGTCACCGCCGCCGTCGTGCCGCCCTTACCGAACCGCACCGTCAGGCGCCCTGCACGCAAGTCCAGGTCATCCCATGACAGCGCCAACATCTCGCTCACCCGCAAGCCAGCGTGAGCGCCCAACAGAAGGATGAGCTTGTCATCCCAATCGCGCGTAGCGCCCGCCATCCATTCGAGTTCCTCCAGTGTGTAGGCCTTAGCTTTCGCGCGCTCCACGGGCTTCTCCGTGAGCTTGGGGAGCGCAACCTCGTCGAACGGGTCGGAGGTGGTGACGCCCGTCCACCGCAGCGCCTCGTAGAGCGCCTTGGCCGCCGAGACGCGCTGCCGCACGGAAGCGGGGGAGAGCGCCTTTACCGCCTTCCCACCCAGGTGCCGCTTGCCCACAGCGGCGTTGTCATCAGGGTCCGCCTCACGCTGCGGATTCCGCAGGCACCTCACGAACGCTTCCGCGTCCGCCCTCGTCGGCCGCAACAGGTCCACGCCCACCCACGCCTTCAAGAGCACCATCACGCCCTTCCGGTACGAACTGATTGTGTTGTTGGAGCGATGCCGCGCCTCCAGGAACGAGCGCGTGATCAACCACAAGCCCTCGTGATTGCGCTCTGCTACGGCCTGGGCTGCGAACCGCCGGCGCTCGGGCTCACTCGACCCAATCAACTCATCAACCTTGGCCAACTCCGTCGTCGGCGACCACTTAGCGAGTTCAGCGCGCGGCATCAACGACCACTAACTAGTGGAAGTGGAAGCAGCGTGATCAAAGGACGTGCATGCATGCAACATAATATCCCTGCATAGATAGCTTAGCCGACTCGCGCTGACGCGCCAACCGCATACCATCACACGGGCGTGCCGCAAAATGCAACATCATCGCGCCACATAATGCTAAGTGCGCTTCCCATATAATGACTCATGGACATTACCTACCGGCCGAGGATTCTTGATGCGAGACTTAGATCTCGACTACAGTCCTCAGGCGCGGTAGTCATTGAAGGCGCCAAGGGTACCGGCAAGACCGCCACGGCCAGTCAAGTAGTCAACAGCTCCGCTTACCTCGACACAGGCGTGCAGTTGCGGCGCCTGCTGGACGTCGATCCTGCGCTTGTGCTTGAGGGGGCGAGGCCGCGGCTACTAGATGAATGGCAGGTAGCGCCCGAGTTGTGGAATTACGTCCGCAGGGCAGTTGACGAAGCTGGCGTCCCTGGTCAATTCGTCCTTACCGGCTCCGCCGTACCCGTTGATGACCGTACGCGCCACTCTGGCGCCGGGCGCTTCTCCCGACTTCGCCTCAGGCCGCTGACTATGCTCGAAACTGGGCACTCTACCGGAGCCGTTTCCCTCGCCGCGCTGATCGCTGGGGAACCCGCCAGGGCCCCCGCCAATGATCTTGAGCTGACCGGCCTCGTCGAGCGCCTGGTGAGAGGCGGCTTCCCCGGCGCGCTACAACTCACGCATGAAGCTGCCAGGCGCTTCAATAGCGACTACTTGGATCAGATGTCACGAGTAGACATCGCTAGTGACGGCCGCCTCGACCACGACCCTCACAAAGTCTCCGCCCTACTTAGGTCCATTGCGCGCAACACGGCGACCGAAGCGAGAACCGCAACCCTAGCTTCCGACCTGTCCGGCGGCGAAGGCACCCTAGCCCGCGCAACCATCGACCGCTACCTCGACTCGCTCCGCCGAATCTTCCTACTTGAAGAGCAACCAGCCTGGTCACCCGCCCTCCGCTCCTCGGCAACGCTCCGCAAAGCCCCAAAGCGACACCTGGTCGACGTCGCACTAGCCGCCGCCGCCCTCAATAGCGATGCACCCCGCCTCCTAAGGGACCCGAACACTCTCGGCTTCGCCTTCGAGTCGTTCGTGTACCAGCACCTACTCGCCTACGGCGCCGAACTGGACGCAACCGTTTACCACTACCGAGACAGCAACGGGCTCGAAGCAGACGCCATACTCCAAACCCCATCCGGCGACTGGCTGGCGCTCGAAGTGAAACTTGGAGCCGGTCAGATAGATGCAGCGGCGCTCAACTTACAACGCGTGAGCGAAACGGTGGCAACCAGTCCGCCCACCGCTCTTGTCGTCATCACACCAACCGGCTACGCATACCAGCGGGCCGATGGCGTGAACGTGGTGCCCCTCTCGCTCCTAGGCCCCTAGCACCCGAGGGTTGCCCGAGAGCAACGGTTACGATCACCATCCCACGCTCAGTCCGGCGCAGAGCGACCACGCTCACCACGTAAGCGAATCCGATCGCAGAGGGGCCTGTGGGAAGGCGTTAACACAGATTGAGGATGCAACATAATACATCTTATGTT
>CALCHY010000058.1 GCA_937907415.1 uncultured Trueperaceae bacterium | reverse complement strand
GATAGATAGGCGCCGCGCTCGTGCCGTAACCGCCATCGTCTAGCTGATACGGAGGTTCTCTTGATAGTTCAGGCGTGTTGCGGATTCTAATGAAGATTGTCCCTACCAGTTTTTCAATGGACCGGACGTTTTCCCAATGGTGCTTAGAACTAGCCGCCTGATTGTTTCTATGGCTTCGATAGACTTCGATCTCAGTTCTACTCCGGGCATGGCGGACGAAAAGTCGGTGGTAGTGCCATATAGGAAGTCTTTGGCTTGTGCAGCAACGAGCGAGTTGAGTGCCGCCACCCCATCGTCATTTATCGGTCGCATCTGGAGTGTCGAGACGGGCGCTATTAGGAGCATCAGGGTGGGTGACATAGGCATAAGAACGCGTAGTGAGGGCTTCAAGTTCCCGGCGGGCTCATTCCAATCTGAGTAACCCAAAATCATGGGAAGCGATTCAAGGCTCCCCTCTTGGGTGCCTTGAAATGAGCCATCTAGTACGACTACCGGGTTGTCTGAGGTGATGAGCGGCTCATCAGACGCGGTTGGCAAGAGATACCAGTTCATTAATACAAGTGATTTAGCTGCCCTTGAAGCCGTCACAGGCAAAGCATTAATGTGTAGCCGTTTGACACTTCTAGGATCTGCCGCTGCCTCGCGCATTCCTTGCTGTACGTCAGGAGGAAGTTGGCCATCAGCCAAGAACGTACGGTACTTGTCAAGGACTCCCTTAGCGATGTCTAGCGCCTCGGAGCGTTTCGCCTCCCGGGATTCATGCGAAACAAGGCCTGCGTCCGTGAGGGCCTTGTCTATCGCCGAAGGCAGGATTTGCTCAAACTCCCTGAGAACTGCTCCACCCGTCTTGCGGATGTGTTCCCGTGAAGCCTCTGACGTATCTGGAAGATCACCTGCGTCAGCCATGAGGTTGAGGGCCAATTGCACGTCATCCCTTGCGCGCCTCGTTCGTCTATTTTGGGTTGCAATGAAAAACGCGTAGGCAGCGAACTCGTGTGTCGACAGCCGTGATAGTTTGCGAGTTTCTAGAATTCGTCTGTGAACGATAGCGACTTCGCTCTCAAGCTGTGCGAATTCATCTTCAATAGAAGTCTTGTCATCCAAGTCGTAGAAGTAGTTTTCATGCGCCACGTGGTCGACTAGAACCGGACCGAACAGCTTTCTCTCGCTTAGCCTATAGGCATAAACCGCATTCCGTTTCGTAGCGGTACTGAAGCTCCGGAGGTAGAACCTCGGAACATAATGTTGCTTCACTGACTTTTCCATAGCCCCCTCGTCTAGATCGCGCCTACTGAGCGATGACCTTACGAGTCATCACCTCGAATGTAGTGATGAGTGCGTACGGTCATAGGCGCTACTTCCACCCCTTCTCGAACCTTCGCTTGCGTTTCGTAGAATATCGCCTCCAAGAAGTGCAGGAGCGCGGCCCTAGCTAGACGGGTTGTGCGTAGTGTGAGCTTCTTGTATTCGTGAAGGTCGTAGGGTTGAATTGCTGCGCTAGGGATGGAATGTCCAAGCCCCATGTCGTGGAGCACGGTGAAACGATGCGTACCAGCGTGGCGGGCTTCTCGCTCTTCTTGGAGTATTCCGTCTTCGCCATCTACAGTGGCGACCGCAATATCTGAAGCTATTTCTGAGAGCGCAATCAGGGCTGGATTTCCTCGATCAATTAATTCTTTAAGTCGAGGACCCCATACATTCGCGCTCTTCTTGTCACTCCAGATCGACCTGAAGGTAACTTGCCGTGGATTGTGCCCAAGCCGGAAGTGTTCATTGATTGCGACGGCGACCTTGTCCAAGAGGTCCAATGCCGCTCTCTGTGCGAGAACTAAGCGGGAGGGCGTTTGGCCGTACAAGGCGTAGTCAAGAGTGTCCATGTAAAGGCCGGATTCTAAGGGCCGCTTGACGAAGGCCTGAAACAGTAGGTCCCGCGCGACCAAGTAGTCAGCTTTGAGCACATTGAACATTGCAAAGACGGGGGGCACCCGTGAGGCCTCTTCGATTGGTTGGATAACGGAGAGGATGTGTGCGTCGTCCCATCGTTGAGGAGCGTGCCCGGGACCTTCCAGGATTGGCGCTAGAAACAGCCGGTGCTTGGCAACAAACTCTTCGTATTCTGAAATGTCTCGGTCGTCAACCACTGATTCCAGGGTATTTGGGGTGCTCGGAAGCCGTTGAAATGATTCGGCTGCTCGGTCACCGGCGATCACTCTGACTACGTCTATGTTCTCCTTGCAGTGGTGAGCAAGTCTTAATGCTACGTCCTGCATGTGGTTTTCGTGCCCAAAAACGGTGCGGCTAGAGACTCGGAATAGCACTCGCGCGGCATTGCCAGATGCGACACCGTTTTCGGGAAAGAGCCACTTGGCATGCATGTAGTTATCGAATGCCTCGATCCACCTATGAGCGGTGTCAAGGGCATTCGCCAAGTTGGTTAGTGCTTGTGACGCCTGGCGCCGATCGTCTTGCTCAAACTCAATTGCTGCCTTCCAGTTTAGTGATCGCGAGCGCCGGCGGATATCGCTGGTTCGTAAATACCAGGCCTTGTCGTCCAATGGCCCGTCGAGCTGGGCGCTTGCAGTTAGAGCGTTGGCTAGGTTGTACGAAAGAAGGTAATCGTCCGGATACGCCTGCAACAGTTCGGTGTAGATCCCTACTGCTTCGTCAACGGCTTCCCTGTCGCCCGTGAGTTGGCCCGCGTCGCATAGAATCGCCGCGCGCAACGAACGCAAATCATCGTTACCGGTGGACAGGGCTCGCGCAGATTCTATTGCGTCGGCAGGAGAGCTGTCTAGGAGCTGAAGTAAACGCCTATGCAGAGCGAGGACACCATCGCCGTCATTAGTCGTTGCTGAATCTCCTGTTGGCTTAACCATGTCTTCTCGCCCTAGTGATAGGTCCGTAAGTGATCGAGGCGGAACGGCGCATCGAGGTCATTTCGTCCATGCTCGGCGTTGTAGCGAACATGTCGCCATTCACGCTCTCTGTCCCAGTGGAGCATGAGGACGTTGCCGTAGGTAGGGTGGTTCGCCTGAGCCTTCTCCTGGGCGTTGCCCCGAAAATCGTTGTATTCCCCCTTGATCTCCACAAGAACGATGCCATCCCCTCGGTTGCGTTGACGCACTTTCA
>CALCHY010000057.1 GCA_937907415.1 uncultured Trueperaceae bacterium | reverse complement strand
TGGTGGCTGCTGGCGCCGCGACGGGCACAGCCAACGACCACGCGCGGAACGGGGCCTAGCCCGCCTCGAACAGCGTCCTCAACTGGCGTTCCCTTTAGCAATAACGCTCGCGTTCAGCGGGTCGGATGTCAAGCAAAGGGAGCCGCTAGCGGCAAGAGCCCGTTGCCAGCGCGCCGACCTATGCGGTGTTCTCTTGGTGGGAGACGAGGGGATTCGAACCCCTGGCCTCATGAGCGACCTTCCGCCGGCCCCTCCACCTGCTCTTAGCCACGATTCTCGCGACGACGTCGCTCGCGAGCCCGCAAGGCGTAGACGCTAACCCTAGTGCTCTGGCAGGCAGCTCCAGTACCTGTCGTGGGCTGCTTCTGGGAGCGCCCGGTCCTGGTGCTCGGCGGTCTCGCGAGCTCCCCATCGGCTTCCTTGCCGAGGCCGTGCTTGGTGGCCAGCTCGAGGGGCATCTGGCTCCCTACGTCGTCACTGCTTACTACGCCGACACGTGGAGCGCATGGACGGAGGTGCGCCTACCCGAAACAGGCGGCATAAAGCCCATTGGCGAAAGCAAGTTGGTTGAGGGTCGGGTTCACCTACGGAATCCCACCCTAGAGAGGAGGGGAGATGGCTTTTTATTTGTTGAGCGCTGTCATCGGCTTCGCGACCAGTGCCGTATTCGTGGCCGTCCTCGGCCATGCGCGCCCACCCAAGCGGTAACGGCGCCCACAACCGGTCGCCAGTTGCTGACAAACCGGCCGGCGACGCTATCTAACGACTCTGCCCGTCTATTGGGCGCCCCCTTGGGAGATGGAGATGGACGAGGTGATAGCGGCACTCTGCCGCGACGTCAACGCGCACGACGTCATGCTGCGCGGAGACGGCAACGGGAACCCGGGGATCGCGGCTCGCATTCGCACTATCGAAGGCGACCGGAAGGAAGTGAAGTCGATGCTAAAGGAGTGGGATCAGACGAAAGCGCAGTTGCGCGGCGTGCGCCTCACCCTCATCGTCGTCGGCGTCATCCTCAGCGCCCTCGGCGGCACACTCGGCGTCCCCATCCTCGAAGCGCTCAGGAGGCTAGCGGCATAAATGCCGTGAACGGAAGCCCACAGGGCCTGCCAGGATCAGAATCGTTAAGTGCCTCGCGCCTTTATAAACTGTTCGCGTGAGACCGTGCAGCGGACAGCGTCGCGAAAGGTTGCCGTTGGTACGCCAAGTTGCTTCGCCATTGCTGCCTGTAGGGGGTTTCGCAATGGCCGGCTGCCATGCGACATCTTCGTGACGGCGACCACTTCCCCCTTCTCTATGAGGTCGAAAAAGATGTGATCGCCATTGCGTCTTGAACAACCGAGCTTGCCAGTTAGGCACGCCTCGACCCTTCGCGCGTCCAACTCCATCGGTGTTAGGAAGCGGCCGCCCAGCGGAATGCCGGGTTACGTCCGAGATTACTGCTCTCCTGGCGCGGATAGCTCTTGCGGCGGACACCAGTGTCGGCCTTGAACACTTCAGCCTTGTCGGGCAAGAGCGACTTGAGTGATTCAAGCTGGCGTTGGAGACGGGATGACAGGGGAACAGAGTTCGTCTCAAGATGGCGGCGAGTCTCGTGCAAGGTGGCGACCAGATCCTCGACTGCCTCATTCGCCGACCGTCCGACTCCGAAAATGTCATCCACGTCATCTACCGTGAGTGTTGCAACGTACTCGCTACCGTCCGATTGGATTCGCACCATGGCCGGCAACCCATCGAAAGGACGTACTTCGAGTGTGACCCTCGCATCGTCGGCCTCGGCGGAACTAGCTTCATATCGGGTCATCATGATGGCTCCCCGGGTTCATGGCCGTCCGCTGGCGTTTGGCCGTGCGCTAGCCGCTCGCGAACCTCTGCCGGCAGCGCGATGGGACCCACGTTAGTCTCGTATTCCTTCAAGAGCCGAGCCAGGATCAACTGCAGTGATACGGCGTGTTGTGGGCTCATGGCGATTCTGGCTGTTGGGGTTCGAACGCCGTCCATTTCGATTCCGAACTCAAGTTGCATGTCGTAAAGGCCGACTGTGACGCTTACGAAGTTGGCATAGGCGAAGAACAATTCGGTTGGTGGGTTAGGTTCCGGGGAAGGTGGCGCTGCCTGCTTCCTCTTGTGCTTTCCGCTCATGCAAGGACTCCATCAAGTGCGTGCGGAGCGCCCTTCATAAAGTAGCGTCCCGACTGCAGCCGGCGTGCTCGCATCTGGCACTGTGGCGTGGTGGAACGAAGAGCTTTGGACTCTTCCATGGTTCTCTGGTCTTGGCGTCCTGCTCCGAAGGTGTCTAGCGAGCGGAGCACGCCTGCGGTGAAGGCTGGGGTCTTGGTCATGGCCACTCTCCCTTCTTGTCTCTATCTTGTCACGTAGGCCTACTCTACAGGCCTCGGGCCTTACGGGGCTCTGACAGGTCAGTTGAGGCCGCGCCAATATCCACCTTCCGAACCCCCAATCACGACCGACGTTGCGAGGCCTTGCGGATGCCTCCTGCCCCGGACCTGCCCCGAACGCCCAATGGAAAGACGACGCTCGATTTCTGAGCGTCGTCCCTGACGTGCTTTCCTTGGTGGAGCCGAGGGGATTCGAACCCCTGACCTCGTGAGTGCGA
>CALCHY010000056.1 GCA_937907415.1 uncultured Trueperaceae bacterium | reverse complement strand
CGTGGTTCAGGTGCACGACCTCAGGATCGAGGAGCCACAGCTCGGGCTTGAGTGCGTGGGTGATCAAGGCGCGCGCCGCGCCTTGGTCGCCTGCTCGAAGGCGTAGGCGTAGCGCAGCACGTCGGCGTCGCGCCAGGCGGTGCTGAAGATCGACATGCCCCACGGCAGGCCGTGAACGAACCCCGCCGGCACCGTCACATGCGGGTAACCAGCCACGGCTGCCGGGCTGGCCGCCGAACTCCCCGGCCGCTTCGCGTCGCCGTACACGTGGTCGATGAGACCAGCGGGGCCCGTCGTCGGGCTTATCAGCGCGTCGAGCCGGTGCTCGGTGAGCAGCGCGTCGATGCCTTCCTCACCGCACATGCGGCGGCTGGCAGCTAGCGCCTCGAGGTAGGCGGGGTCCGTGAGAGGCCCTTTCGCCTGGGCAGAGAACAGGAGCTCTTGGCCGAAGAACGGCATGGAGCGCCCGGCGTTAGCGCTGTTGAACTCGATGACTTGCGCCAACGTTCGCGGTTGCCCGCCGCTTGGCAGGTGTTCCAGGTACGCATTGACGCCGTGCTTGAACTCGTAGAGCAAGACCTCGAGCTCGGCGGCCCGCCACTCGCCCAGCTTCGGCATGGCCAAGCCGTCGACGAGTAACGCCCCCGCCGCCCTCAGTGCCTCAAGCAGCGCCGTGAACTGCAGTTCCACCTCGGGGTGAGCGTCCACGAACCCCCGGACCACGCCAAGGCGCACGCCCTCGAGTCCGCCGGGCCGCAACACGTCTGCTGCACCAACGTACGCGCCTGCCGGAACGCTGGCCGTGGCAGCGTCGTTGGGGTCAGCGCCCTGCATCGCGGCGAGTAAGAGCACCGCGTCCTCGACGGTGCGCGCCATCGGGCCCGCGGTGTCCTGGCTGTGGGCGATGGGGATGATGCCGGCGCGCGAGACGAGGCCGACCGTAGGCTTGAAGCCGACGACCCCGTTCGCGGAGGAGGGCCCGACGATCGAACCGTCAGTCTCCGTTCCTACTGCCGCGGCGCAGAGGCTGGCGGCGGTGGCAACGCCCGAACCGCTAGACGAGCCGCTCGGGCTGCGGTCCAGCGCGTAAGGGTTGCGGCACTGACCTCCGCGGCCGCTCCAGCCGGAAACGGACCGTGTCGAGCGGAAGTTCGCCCACTCGGACATGTTCGCCTTACCCAGCAACACCGCGCCAGCCGCGCGCAACCGCTGGGCAACGCCGCTGTCGTGCGGCGCGAACGACTCGGCCAGCGCCAGGGAACCAGCTGCCGTGCGGGTCCTGTCGGCGGTAGCGATGTTGTCTTTTAGGAGGATCGGCACGCCGTGCAGCGGCCCACGCGGCCCCTTGGCGCGGCGCTCGGCGTCGAGCGCGCGCGCGTCGTCCAGAGCGCCCGGGTTCAGCTCGATGACCGAGCCGAGGTGCGGGCCGCTGTGGTCGAGGGCGCGGACGCGCTCGCTGTAGGCGTTCACTGCGGCTTCCGACGTGAGTCCGCCGCTCGCCATCTCTCTACTGAGCTCGGCTAGCGAGCGTTCGTAGACCGCGGGGCCGAACTCGGAGGTCGCGCCGCTGCCTTCTGCCTCGGATCCGTGCGAGGAACGTTGCATGATCGCCGAGTCTACCGTCACGTGCACCTAACGGCGGCGGTCGCACCCCTGCCATGGCAAGGGAGGCTACCTCTCGACGGGATCGACCGTGCAGCCTTGGCTCGCCGCTATCAACGCTCACCCCCGCGCGAGGTTAGTCTGAGCCAAAATGACCGAAGCCCCGAACCGATCACCGCAGACTGCCTGGCAAGGCCGCGCCTACTTCGAGCGCCTCTCCCAGACGAGCTTCCTCCCGACCGAGCACGTCGGTGGGGCGTGGGTTGAGGACGAGCAGCACATAGCGCCCGCCATCGGGCTGATAGCGCACGCCGTCGAGGTCGACCATGCCTCACGGCGGGCCGAGTGCCTGCAACTAGCGCGCCTCTCGTGCGACATCCTCGGCACGCTGCCGCTCGAACCGTTCGACCTCACCGTCTCCGTCATGCGGCCAGGCCGCACCATCGAGTTGGTCGAGGCGCGTCTCAGTCATGCGGGCCGCCCGGCCGTTATCGCACGCGCCTGGCTCACTCAGGAGTTCGCCACCACTCAGATCGAGGCCTCACCGCTCCCGCCCATCCCGTCACCGAGCGAACTGCCGCACTGGAACCCAACCGAGGTTTGGCCGGGCGGCTTCATCCGCGCGCTGGAGGTCAGGCGCACGGAGCAAGAGCCTGGCCGGGCGCAGTTCTGGCTGCGCAGCGACGTCAGTC
>CALCHY010000055.1 GCA_937907415.1 uncultured Trueperaceae bacterium | reverse complement strand
CCACGAGTTCAAGCTCTAGGAGTTTGCGTGAACAAGAAGCGTTTGACAACACACGTCCTGTACCGCGAGTACAACCGTCCCTTGAAGTTCGTCGGGGAACAACTCGCAGCAGTCGAGACCAGTAGCGTGAGGGCGAAGGTCTTCAGGACCCAGGCCGGAACGCTGGTCTCCTGGGTCGAGTCTCTGTTCGACGACGGCGCGAGCGTGCTTTCCTGCGAAGTCGAGGTCCACGAGAGCGAGGAGGCGATGATCGATCACCTCACGATCGCGGCGGGCGGAGCCGAGTCGCTCCCTGCCCTCTTCCGCGAACTCGCAACCTTCATGGATTTTGCTGAGACCATCGAGTAGGCCGGCCCCCGGCAGACTGCAACGTGGCCACCCAACGGGTGGCCACACTTCGTTAACGCCCTGGTGCCCAGCCAGCCTGGCTTAAGCTCTGCTCTGTTATGCCTCGCTCCAGCACCAATTACGAAGCGCGACTCGCTCGCCTACTCGATGCTTTGAAGAATCCAACGGTCGCTCACCTGTTGTGGGCGGAGCAGTACGGCGGAAGCGGGGAGGTCCGGCGTCCCGTGTACCAGATTCACCCTTCGTCAAAGTCCTTTGTGTCCGAGGCTCTTGCGTTGACGAAGCTGGCCGGGGCCGACAGCAAATTGAGAGTGCGCATGCCACCAGCCATCAGGTATGGCGCAACTCGAGTCACTATCAGCGTGCGCGAGAAGACAACCAGCCGTGAAAACACCGTTGGCCAAGTTCGCCGGAAACTACTCAAGGACCTAGCCGCGAAGGTAAACCTACCCGAGAACCCGACGAGCAGCGTGCTCGACGAACACCTTCGCTTCCTGACGCCGCAGGTGGCTCGTGAGACGCCTTACGTTCGATCGCGCATTGATGCCCTCAAGAAGCTGGTCCATCGGCACCCTAATGAACGGCTAAGGCTCCTCTACCCCCAAAGGGATTACCGGGCCTACATCGCGGGGGTACCGGGCGGACAGGTGAACCTCCGCCTCACCGGACTACTTCTGGTGTGCGAAGTAGAGCAGCCGATCGAGGTTAGCCCACCTGGGTCGAGAAAGCGCGCAACGCGCAGCGACCATCTCGGGAGGTCACCCAGCTTCCGAGTCGGCAGGACCCTCTTCTTCTTCCAGCGGGACTGACCCCTCAACGCTAGCCTCACGGGCAGAACGAAAAATAAGGGGCAAAACAGATGGGCGGTTACTCCTGCGGCGCGACCATCGGAGTGCATGGCCTAGCCATGACATCACTCTGAGGAGTCTTCATGGAAGACGAGAAGCTCACGCAGGTGACCCTCACCCGCACCGGCCAGCGCCCCCTGACGTTCGAGGGCCGCGAACTGGCGACGGGCGAGAGCCGCTTGAACAACGCCCACCCCGACTACAGCGGCCGCGTTGGCAAAGCCACCACCGCCACTGTCTACGAGACCCGCGGCGGCAAGCTCGTGCTCGAGGTGATCCACTGGACCATCTGGCAGGGCCAGACCGACGAGTACACGGCTCAAGTGTACGACGGCAGCGAGGCCCTTCTGGCGGACCTCGAGCACCAGGTCGCTGACCGCGTAGCGCGCGACCTCCTCCTCACCGAGCTCCAGGCGAAGATGGACATCGCCGAGCATGTCGCCTAAGGCGCGCGCCATGATCAAGGATCTCGACGATCTGGAGACCATCGCACCACCGCGCCTCCTCGATGGCCCCGCGCTGGTGCTCGCTACCGCCCTGGCCGCGCCGCGCCGCCGCGTCTACGAGGCGACCGACCCCAGCAACCTCTACGCTCTCGCCAACCTGCTCCACAACAGCTATCCGGCTGAGCCACGCCCCTTCCGCTGCGGGCACACCTGCCACTACATCACCCCCGCCGCCCGCCACATCCTCCGCGAGGTCGAGCCCCAACTCGTCTGCCTCTGGTGCCTCACAGACACCGTGCACAGCGTCCTCGAGCGCGACCTCTACCCAGCGTTCACAGCCGACTGGGAGTTCGGCTCCGATGATCGCGACCACGGCGCCATCGCGCGCTACTACGTTTCCCTTCTCGAACTCCACTACGAGCTCAACGGCCGCGCCGGCGCCACCCTGCTGGCCAAGCTCGCTGGGTCTGACCGCCGCACGCTCATCTACTTCCTCTGGGACCAGCTCTCGACCCTCAACACCGACGCGTGGCTGAGCGAGGATGGCGAACTCTCCCTGCTGCAGGGCGCCAACCAAGAGGTCCGCCATCTTCAACGCTCCAAGCGCATCTACGACCGCGACCACTACGAGCTGGCCACGCTCTTGGGCCTCGACCTCACCGAGGGCGAGCACGGACGCTAGGCACGCACTCCATCACGGTGGTAGGCCAAAGCTTTTCGGCCTACCACCGTTTATCCGCCGCCAGTTAGGCGGCAAGGCCCCACTCTTCGCTTCGCAGGCGTGGTGATAGATCCACGCGTCCAAGGGAGACCATGAACAACAACGACGCAGCCGCGTCACCAGACGCGCAAAACGACCCGTCGGCCGCCTACCAGGCGGCATCCGCTAACCGCAATTGGGTGTTCGCCGCTACCGCCACGGGCGTCAAGCGCATCGCGCTGACGCTGGAAGTAGGCCGCAGCCAGCTCCGCTCTGACCCGTTCGACTGCGGCCACCGCGACACCTGGCTGTCGCCGCAGGCGGCTCACCTGGTGAGCCTCGGGGCCCTCCACAACCTGTGCCTTGACTGCCTGATCGGCGAACTGACTCAGCTCACCGGCGCGGAGTTTCACCCTGCGTTCGACATGACCGGTGGATCATTCTTCGGCGACACCCTGGCGTTCGGCCCCCTGGCGGAGGCCCGCTACTACTCCGCACTGCTGGAGTTCTACTGCTACCTCCGCTTGCCCCAGGCGCACGCCTTCCACGCCCGCCTCGACGCGGAGGAGGCCCTCCAGTTCGTCGTCTGGGCCCAGCTCTCCGACCTCTCGGCCCGCAACTGGCTCGACAAGCCTCGCTCTTACGCGCTGGCTGACAGCAGCCTGCAGTTCCTCGCCACCCTCAACAGCGTCAAGGGCGTGTTCGAACCGGCCTACCTCGCCGAGCTACTGGGACTGGTCGAAGGCGCCTAAAGGAACAGGCAAGTCCCTAGCGGCCTCACCCTCGGCCACCGGCGCAACTACGTGCCGGTGGCCCTTCGGTTCTGCCTGCACTTGTATGAGCTACGTTGGTGCGGCCACCAGCTCCCATTGCTCGTCGCCCAACAAATAAAGCTGATGGAGTCGGACCAAGTTCAATCGTCGTCAGGGTGAAGAGGGGCACTCAGGTCAACTGTTACGCCTTCAACAAGTTCGCGGGCCCGCGCCAGGAGGCCGTGAGGCACGGGGACGATAAGCTGAGGATTGGACACACAGTCCTTCTCTAAAATGTCGAGGATCATCATGACAACGTCGTCTTCCTTATTGCCAATGCCGGCACATTCACCGGAGACGACGTAACAGTCCGAGGACGCGGCGAGGCCTTCTTCTGATGCGCGAGACTTTCGCGCATCTCGGATTTGCCGCGGGCTGGTTCCATCGCCTTGTTCCCTGACACCGGACCCCTCGTCAGGAGCCTGTGCCCAGTAGCGTCTTTGAATAATGAACTCCTCTACCAGACAGGCAAGTCGAGTCAGAATACCGATTTGCACGCGGACATTCCTGGACTCTTGACTCGTGCGCGCAACTCATGCCGACTGGATTCGTTAATGTCCAGAGGAAATCGGTAGAGCTCCGGTCTGTTCGTGGAAGGATATCGGATAAGCCCGATTATCACGACTAGCGCGCGGGGAGTAGAGAATCGTGTGTC
>CALCHY010000054.1 GCA_937907415.1 uncultured Trueperaceae bacterium | reverse complement strand
TCATTCTCTCCTTTCGCGTGGAAGGAGAGTCTCCATCAAAGCCAGGGCGGTTCACCGGGTACACGACGCGCTCGACACCCGGCACGGACTCCAGCCAACGCGCCTGCGCGAGCGCCGTATCACACGAACGCCGCGCCCTGAGCGACAGCGTCTCCAACCCCTGCAGCGCCAGGAACGCCGCGAACGGGGACAACGTCATCCCCATGGTGAACAGCCCCAGGTCGAAGGCGCGCGCGTGGAACGCGGCGCGGCCGCCCTTGTCGAGGTAGCTCCGGCCGTGCCCGTCGCGTGCGCGGAACCCGGGGAAGCGTTTGGCGTCCCAGTCGAAGCGGCCGGCGTCGACCAACGCCCCCGCCACGGCCGTGCCGTGACCGTTTATCCACTTGGTGGCGGAGTGCATCACCACGTCGGCACCATGCTCGATCGGGCGGCACAGGAACCCGGCGCAACCGAAGGTGTTGTCCACCATCAGCGGTGCGCCGGCGGCGTGCGCCACCTCGGCCAATGCTGGGAGGTCCGGCACGGTGCCGCTAGGGTTGGCGACGGTCTCGACCCACACCGCCACGGTGTCGGGACCGGCTGCTGCCCTGACAGCGTCCGGCGTCGGCGGCACTACCTTCACCGTCACCCCCCAAGGCTGGAGCACCTTCCTGGCCACGCCCAGCGTGCCGTGACCGACGAAGAACCCAGGGACAGAACTCCAATGTCGCTTGTGCCGCAGCGCGGGCGTGGAGTTCGTTGGGCGCGACCAGCAGCGCCCAGACGTTCCTCGACTACGGTCCGTCACCGCCGTTTGCCAGCGGCAGCGTGAACCAGAAACGTGCACCCTGTCCTAGAGCGCTCTCGACCCCGATCGCCCCGCCTTGTCGCTCGATGAGCTCGCGTGCGATCGTAAGGCCAATGCCGCTGCCGGAGCCTTCGGAATGGCCGCGGCTCTTGTCGGCACGATAGAAGCGCTTGAAGATGTTGCGGAGGTCGGCGGGCCCGATGCCGGGGCCCTCGTCGGCGACTTCGAACCGGACCTCGTCACCGACGCCCTGCGCGACGAGCCTCACGGCTTTCCCGCTCGGCGTGTAGCGCAGGGCATTATGCAGTAGGTTGCCAAGGACTTGGGCAGTTCGGTCCGCGTCCGCGAGAACGGTCAGTGAGGAAGTGCGCGTCGGGAGCTGCAACTCCACGCCCTTCTGCTGGAACGCAGGTGCCATGTCGATGACGGCCTGCTCGAGGAGGTCAAGCGCCTCCACCGGCCGTGGCGTGAGTTCGATCTGGCCGGTCTCGATCCGCGATAGGAGGCCCAAGTCGTTCAGCAGACGCTCCAGGCGTCCGAGCTGGCGTCGACACGCATCGAACACAGCCGGCTCCGCCGCGAACACGCGGTCCTCGAGTCCCTCGAGGTACCCACGCAGGTTGCTGAGCGGCGTTCGGAACTCGTGAGCGACGTCCGCCAGCAACTGTACACGCGTGTTCTCAGTGTGCTCGAGCGTGTCGGCCATGGCGTTGAAGGCATCGGCCAAGTCGCCGATCTCTCCAGGCGCGCCGGCCCCGAGCCGGTCGTGGTACCGCCCATCCGCGATCCTGCGGCTCGCTCGACGCATGGCGCGCAGTGGTGCCACTATGCGGCGCGTGACGTACAACCCGACGAGGCCCGAGGCGGCGGCGGCCGCCAGGACCGACCAAACGATGGCTTGGCTCATGGCGCGGGAATACGCGATTGCGAGGTCGTCGGCCATCTCGAGCGTCATGGCCTCCATGGGAGATCCTTGCGCGGCTCGCATCATCTGGTCTACATGACGATGGAGGAAATACGGCGCGACGGACTGAGCCGACAAGAGCATCGTAGCCGCAGCCACGGCAATGACGATCAAGTAGGTAGGTAGCAAGCGCCAGAAGAGACTCGACCGCCTGTCGGCGGCGAACACTGGGGAAGGGAAGCGGAAGCGACGGGCCGTCATGCGACACGGTACCCGACACCACGCACGGTCCCGATGAAGTCGCTGGCGCCGAGCTCCGCCAGCTTCTGCCGCAGGCTCGAGATGTGAACGTCGACCACCCGGTCAACACCAACGAAGTCCTCTCCCCACACACGGTCCAGGAGCTCCTGGCGGGTGAACACGCGGCCCGGCGCCCGAACCATGGCGTACAGCAGGTCGAATTCCAACGTCGTGACGTCGACGGTGCGCCCCTCGCTGGTCACGCGTCGTTGGCCAGGATCGACTGCGAGGCCGCGATGGGTCACCACGGCTTCGGGCCGTTGCTCGTCCGGTTGCACGCGCCGCAGCACGGCGCGTACGCGCGCAATGAGCTCGCGTGGGCTGAAGGGCTTGGGGACGTAGTCATCAGCACCGAACTCGAGGCCCAGCACCCGGTCCGCCTCCTCGCCGCGCGCAGTGAGCAAGATGACCGGTGTGCGGTGCTCCCGCCGGAGTCGCTTGAGGAACTCGAGGCCGTCGATTCCGGGCAACATCCAATCCAACACGATGAGGTCCGGTGGGGCGGCGAACACCTGATCCAGGCCGCGAAGTCCGTCCGTGGCGACCTCGACGGCGAACCCCTCGCGCTCGAGGTAAGCGCGCACGACCTGCACCACGTCGCGATCGTCCTCGACGACTAGTACCCGCGCCGCCACGTGAGTCTTCCAGGGGCAAGGCTCATGGTCATCGGCAAGGACCTTCCGGTGGATCGAGGCGGTCGCTGCCAGCATGACTCTGCCGGCTGATCGTGCTCCGGGGCATGGGAAAGAGCCGGGCGATGAGTGCGAGCGCCAACAACATGACGAGTGGGATCAAGAGCCACAACATATGGGAAGCCTCACCATCTCCCGCACTCGTGCTGCGAAGCACTCGCGACACACGGCACGACCAAGCCGCGGTACTCGGTCCGCGTCGGTCGCGTTCCTGCCGTCGAGAGGTAGTTCATGCCGTGCACGAAACCAAGCCTAGGACAGCAATGTTACGCCAGGATAAAGGGGCCGGCTTGCGCCCTCGCCCCCACCGATCGGCACGAACGCGCTACCGGTCTACCATCGGCGCCCACGGACATCCGACGGGCGTTGCCGCACCTTGACAGAGGGCCGATGCCAACGTACGTCGCCTCAACAGCGTCACGCCCGCTATCGATTCCGAGCGACGCCACGTTCCTACCGCACTCGGCGGTTGTCGGCGGTGAGAACCCAAACGCGCCTCAGTGCCCCTCTTCCATGAGATGCGCGATGTCGTCGGGGATGTCGTCCGCGGAGAACTTCTGCTGCTCGCCAGCGTCGTGGGCGAATGCCACGATATCGGCCGGCTACTGGCCGGTGAACTGAACCTGATGACCCAGCTCGGCGAGTTGCATCGCGATCATGGCCGGCGCGCCGCGCCACATGCGCGCCACGAACTCGAATGGGTTCATCGGACCGCCCATGCTGTACGTGTCGAGCGCGGGCGCGTCCGTTCCGCCGATGCCGTTTACAGCGTGGCACACGACGCACCCCTTGCTGGCGAACAAGAGGCGTCCGCGCTCGGGGTTCATGATCGGCATGAGCAACGCGACCTCACTCGGTGAGGTCTCACTACTCCCTTCGGCGAACTGCGCGAGCGCTGGCCGCGGCGTCAGGTACCAGCTCATCGTGACGGCCGCGCAGACGATCGCGAAGGCGATCAGGCGCTTCAGGACAAGCAACCTCCACCGTAGATTCATGGCACCACCTCCCTCTTCCGCGGAACGTGAGCGACACGGCCCCCCGGATCCCAGCCCGCACTCTGAGGTCATCAGGGTAGGGCGACGTCACGAGCGCGTCAATTCGCGTACGCCGTTTCCAGCGGCAGCCGGCCGCGCGCCATGACACCAGCGTGATGTGCAGCACCCCCACTACCGTTGTCAACACAGTCGGCTACGCCCAGTGGTCTCACCGCACTCCAGAATCCAACGGCACGCAGCCCCAGTGCGGGTACCCGTCCTATCCGTCTATCCGGATAGTAGGATGGACGCGTGAAGGGCCATCTCCTCCCGGCCTCTCCCGCCCAGGACGACGTCGACCGCATCACCGAAGTCTTCCGGGCCCTCGCCGACCCGACCCGGCTTCGCCTGGTTCTTCACTTGAGCCACGGCGAGAGCAACGTATCCGGTCTGGTGGCCGCCCTCGGGTTGCCGCAGAGCACCGTGTCGCGCCACCTCGCCACGCTTCGGGCCGCGGCGCTCGTCGAAGGTGAGAGCCGCGGTACGAGCGTGGTGTACCGCCTCGCCGGCCCGCACTTGCACGACCTGCTGCTCGAGGCGTTCTCGCACGCCGAGCACGAGCGCCAGGACGCGGCCCGAACCGTGCGGGCCGACGCTGCCTCGGTGGCGCGGTGAGGATCTTCGCGGCGTTCGGGGCGCTGCGCGATCCGCGCTTCGCGCGCCTCTACGCCGCCCAGACCGTCAGCCAGGTGGGGGACGCGCTCACGTGGGTGGCTTTGGCTCTCCTCGCGTACGAGTTGGCGGGAGCCGATGCGGCCGTGGTGCTGGGCGTCGCCCTCACCCTGCGCGTGAGCGCCTACGTGCTGCTCTCGCCGTGGGCGGGTGTGCTGGCCGACCGGATGGAGCGGCGCACCGTGCTCGTCGCGACGCACCTCGGTCGCGCCCTGGTGATCGGCTTGATGCCGTTGGTAACGACGGTGTGGCAGGTGTACGTGCTGATGTTCCTGCTGAACGCGCTCACCGCGTTCTTCACGCCTACCAATCAGGCCACCGTGCCGCTGGTGGTGGGGCGGGCGGACGCCGGCCGGGCCTTCGCGCTGTCTAGCGCCACGACCGAGGTTCTCGGCATCGTCGGACCGGGGATCGCCGGGGTGCTGGCGGCGTTGGTCGGGGGTCGCGTCCTGTTCGTCTTCGACGCGGCGTCGTTCGTGCTGGCCGGCATCCTGGTGATGACGTTGCCGCAGCTGCGGGTCACGCAGGCCGCCGCCGTCACGTCCAGCCGGTGGAGCGATGTGCGCGACGGCACGGCACGCCTCTGGAGCGACGCACCGGTTCGCTTCGCGCTCCTGATGGAGCTCGTGGCGGCCATCAGCGGCGCGCTGATCTTGACGGTTTCGGTGGTGCGTGTCAAGGGAGGGCTCGGTCTCGGTGACGCCGAGTACGGATGGCTCATGGCCCTCTACGGGCTCGGCGCTACCGTCGCCTCGTTGGCGTTCGGCGCCATGGGCAAGAGGCTGTCTCGGCCGCTTGTCGTCCTGATCGGGGCGCTGGTGACGTCCGTCGCCCTGCTGCCTGCCGACGCCGCCTCCTTCGCGCCGCTCATGGCCCTGTGGTTGATGGCGGGCGTGGGGCAGAACTGGGTCAACCTCCCCACCGAGACGCTCCTGGCCGAGCGCACCGAGGAGCACGCGCAGGGGCGGGTCTACGGGGCGCACTACGCCTGGAGCCACCTGTGGTGGGCGTTCACCTACCCCTTGGCCAGCTTGCTTGGCGCGCGCTTCACGGAGCACGCCTTCCTCTTCGGCGGCGTGATCGCTCTCGCCGTGCTGGTCGTCCTGGTCGCGTTCTCGGGCGGCTGGGCGACGTCACCCCACCGCGCGCCGCGCCAAGCCGACCAGCGGCACCAGTGACGGCACCTGCGCCGCCAACGCGAACGCGACGAGCGCCGTGGGGGAGAGCCCGAAGAGCCACCCCATGACGATGCTGCCCACCATCCAGGCGGCGCCGTAGGCGGTGTCGAACGGTCCGTAGGCGGTGCCGCGGCGCTGCGCGGGTGCCAGGCCGGCCACCGCCGCGCGCAGGAGGCTCTCCTGCAAACCCATGGCGGCGCCCCAGAAGACCATCCCGACGACGAAGGTCCAGACGCTGGTACCGAGGAACAGCAGTGGCGCGCTGGGCAGCATCAGCACGGGTAGGGCGTACAGGGTGCGCAGGCCGATACGGTCGTACAGGTGCCCGGTGACGTACGCCACGACGGCGTCCACGCCCATGGCGAGCGCGAAGAGCAGGGGGATGCTGGCTGCCGGGACGAGCTGGTTCACCTCGAGGCGGTAGGCGATGAGCACGAGGTGCGCGAAGCCGGCGACGCCAAGGGCAACGACCACCAGGTAGCGCCAGTAGGCGGGCGAGAACGCCGTGCGGTCGTCGCTGGGCTGCGCCTCGCGCGGGCGCTGCTGGCCGCGGGCGGACACGAGGAACACCAGCACACCGAATCCTGCCCGTCTGATAACCCCGGTTATCAAGTGCCCACCGGAGTTGGCGGCAGCCGAGAGTCCGAGTGAACGGTAGCCGGGGTTTCCGACCACCGCTCCTACTCATGGGTATGCCGCGACCTCGAGGCGACGTCGCAGTCTGCAGCAGGTTGCTGCTCGGTCCGACACCTCGTCAGGGCCTTCTCTTCATCCGAGCCACGCCGCCGATTGGCACCTACACCGGTCGACCAACCACTCAGTTGAACCCGTTCGCGCCAGCACCTATCCACTGGGCTGCTGGTTGAAGCCGCCGAACCGTAGCGCCCTGAGGACGTGGCACACACCCGTGAACGGGCACCGCGGGGTGGTCGTCACAACCAGAGCCACGTCAGACCTGTCGCTCATACCGCAGCTCGACGAGGTCCGGGAGACAGCCGAACACAGCCCATAGTCAAGCGCGACCGCGGTCACCGCGCAGTTGGTTCACCCGCTTCCCTCGTCAAGACGGCCAGACGGGCGTGCTACCTCACTCCCCGCAGCGCCTACGAAGCAGCGCTTCTTACGGCCGACCGTCAAGCCGTCAGAGGCGCGTGGGAGCGTTGGCAGGCGCCTATCCGGTCGCTCCCGGATTAGCTGCCGACCCCGCTGACTGACAAGCGTTACCTGGCCGCACCGATTCTTCATCGAGTTGACCAGGGGGCACCCGATTTACCCCCCACATACGTCTCGACGCTGGAATCATGAACAACGATAGGAAGTTCCACCCGTCCGCCACCGACACCACCGCCCTCGACGCCGGCCGCATCGCCATCGGAACCAAGGAGGCCGCCCAGCGCCTGGGCGTGAGCCGCAACACTCTCTACATGTGGGTTCACGCCGGCAAGGTCCCGCACAAGCGCGTGGGAGGCCACATCATGTTCTCCCTGAAGCGCCTCCAGGAGTGGGTTGCGGGCGCCGACGACGATGTCGTTCCTGCCGGGACGTTCCGGGCATGACGACGGCCGACCCCCACAAGCCCAGCGCAAGCACGCGTCCGACTGACCTCATGGCGCTGTTCCCGGGAGGGGACAGCGCCTTCCTGAAGTGGCGCACCACGAGCGGTTCAGGCAGCAAGCCCACTGCCACGCGACACCGGGCCCCCACCACGGCCGACTACGCGGAGCATCTCGCTGTCGATGCCCTCGCCGGTCCTGGCGCCATCGGCGTGAAGCTCGCCCGCACAAGCGAAGACGGGAACATCGAGTGCAGCGTCGTCGCCATCGACCTGGACAACCTACCCGTGTCGAGCCTTCGCGACACGCCCATCATCGACAGCCTTGAGAGCCTTGGCATCCACCCCTACGTGAGCACGGGTTCGACGGGCCGCGGCTCCCATCTCTACGTCTTCCTCGAGCACGCCATGCCCGTAGAGCACGCCTACGACAGCCTCCAAGTGCTGGCTCGCATTATCCGCGAAGGGGCCCCCGGCACATCCGTCGAAGTGTTCCCATCCAGCCGAACCGGCACCGGCAAAGGAATCTACCTCCCGTACCGCGGAGCTGGCAACGATGGCTTGGGCGCGAACCCCGTCCTCGACGCCTACAACGACTACTTGCCCATCCGGCTCGACGAAGCCGAGAAACGCATCAAGAGAACCCCTCCCGGGCGCCTCTACGACCTCGCGGAGCGTTGGCGCGAAGACGAGGCAGCAACCTCGACCGCGACCCTCCCGAAGGTTGAACCGCGCGTACCTGAGGACGGTCACCACAGCTTCGAACAAGAAGTCGAACGCCTGGCCCGCTACTGGCGCCCCGGAGTCCGCAACTTCCTCGTGAAGGGCTTGGCGGCCTACGGCGCAAGCGGCCTAGGAATAGACCGCTGGACCATCCTTGAAGCGGTCCGACGGCTGCATCGCGACTCAGGCGTCGCCCAGACCACGCGGCAGCGAGACATAGGGGCGTTCCTCAACGCCGCGCAGCAGACCATCAACCGTCACGAACGCGGAGAGCTCGTCGCCTGGTACCGGTACTACCAGCAGGCAGACGTGCCGGTACCGATGCCCGTGGGGCGCAGCTCCGACCTGCTCGCGAAGCTCAACGACCTGCAACAGCGCGCCGCCACCGTCTCGTTTAAGGGCCGCACGGGCCTCACCGACCGCAAGCTGCTCGAGACCCTCGTCCGACTGGCGACGCTCTACGGCCGACTTCAGGCGGAGGGAATCGCCGTCCGAGTGTCCCGCAGGGACCTCGCCATCAGGTCGCACCTCAGTGATAGCGGTGCACGCAATGCCTTGACGCGGCTCGTGCAGCGCGGTCTCGCCGTGACGAGAGCTAGCCGTGGATGGGGCGAGGCTGGAACCATCATCCTGCCCGTCACAAGTGGCGAAGCCAATCAACGACCCCAATCAACTCCATCATGTTCAGCAATACAGATGGAACCCGATTGGGTTCGTTCATTCGACCACCCAGCCTTCCGCCGAGGTTGCCTGGGGGAGCTCGCAGCTCTCATCGTGACCGAACTTCGCCGTTGCGAGGCAGGCACGCTGTCCTTGCCGGACCTGTCGAAGCATCTCGACCGGGCACCGTATCGGCTGAAGAAGGCAACGCAACGCCTGCTCCAACACATGGTCATCGAGCACGCGGGCGACGGCGCCTTCCGCATCGCCGAAGACCACGTCCAGCGCCTCGACGAAGCGGCTGAGGCGTTGGGGGCGATAATCCGGCGCACCAATCAACATGCCAGGCACGAAGCCGAGCGCGCCGCCTTCCGAAAGACGACCGCGCGGCACAACAGCCGCACGCAAGGTGGAGCGCATCTAGCCGGTGCGCTAGACGGAAGCAACCTCTACCTTGCCGCCTCGTAAGGGGCCCAGCGTGGATGTTGTATATACATCGGCATATACGAGTGCATGCGACGCGGCGCCCCCGCGAGCCTCTGGGCGATAAGGAGCAAACGCATGGCCAAGCGAACCCGCAAGAGCAACGGCGAAGGGAGTATCCGCCTACTCCCCAACGGACGATGGGAAGGCACCATCATGGTCGGCTACCATCCCGACACGGGCAAGCGCCAACGGGTAACGCGCACAGGCGCCACCAAGACGGAGGTGCGAGAAGCGCTACGGAAGGTGCGCGCGGAACACCGAGACGGCCGCAGTACCCTGCCAAGCAAGATGACGCTTGGTGAGCTCGTCGAGCGCTACCTCGCGCACAAGTCGGTCCAGGTCAAGCCGACGACCGCTCGAGCCTACGAGTACGCCGCAGCGAAGCTCGAACCCCTGTTCGACGTACCGCTCACCAAGCTGCGCCTCATGCAGGTCGATGACCTCAGCTTCGCCCTACAACGGGATGGGTTCGCGCCGGCGTACGTACACCGCATCATGGGCATCCTCAAGAGCGTCCTCGAGCAAGGCCGACGGTGGGGCTTGGTCTCCCCCAACTGGCTCGAGGACATCAGCCGGCCTCGAGTCCCACCACCGAACCCGAACGGCTACACCCGCGACCAGGTCGTCCGCTTCCTCGAAGCCGCCAAGGGGCACCGCCTCTACGCGATGTACTACCTCGCGTTCGCAGCCGGCCTACGCCGGGGCGAGCTCCTAGGCTTGCGTTGGGACGACATCGACTTCCTCCCAACAGGCGAGGCAGACGTTCACGTCCGCCGCAACGTGGTGCAGCCCGGCAGCGAGCTGGTGGTCCAGGAGCCCAAGACGGCGGCTTCGCGCCGGCGCATCCGGGTCGGCTCGGACATGGCGGCCGTGCTGAGGGCGCACCAGGAGCAGCAACGCGCCGAGCAGGAGTCCGGCCTGCCGTGGGCGGACCCTGGAATCGTGTTCGCATCGGAGCTGGGGACGTACCTGAACACGTGGCGCGTGTACCCGCCCATCGAGGTCATCTGCAAGGCCGCGGGCATCCCCTACGATGGCTTGCACATCTTCCGCCGAACCAGCGGCAGCTTGCTCATCCTCGACGGCAAGGACCCGAAGCTCGTCAGCCGCCGCCTGGGGCACACCGACGTGGCCTTCACCCTGCGCACGTACCAGCACCTCTACTCCGACCAGTACGACGCCGCGGTGCTGTCCTTCGACGTGACGCCAGCACCCACCCAACTCGAGGCCCTCAACTAGCCCGGGAGCCCCAACTCCAGGAAAACTCCAGGATTCCCCAAAGCAAGGCGGCGAGGCCGATGTCGGGCCTCGCCGTTTTCGTGTCCCTGTCGGGATTCGTCTGGTGGGCGGCACAGGATTTGAACCTGTGACCCCTCGCGTGTGAAGCGAGTGCTCTCCCGCTGAGCTAGCCGCCCGAGCCGCCAGCGCGATCGCTAGCGTTACGAAGTCTAGCTGTTAGGCAGTGGCCCGTCAACGCAGTGCACTGGTTCAGGCTAGTTGAGACTTAGAGGTTCCTCGTGGCAGTGTACTCGTTGGGGGTGAGGTAGTTGAGGGCTTGGTGGGGGCGTTCGTGGTTGTAGTGGTGGACGTAGTCGCGTAGCGCGCTGCGGCGTGCTTCTAGGTCGTAGGTTGGTGTTTCGAAGGCGTAATGCTCGTCTCTGAAGGTGCGCTGTAACCGCTCCACCATGGCGCTAGCTTTGGGGGTGCGCGGTGGGATGGTGAACAGGCGGATGCCGAGTTCTCGGCAGGCGATCTCGAAGGCGCCCATGAACTCACTCCCGTTATCCACCTGCACGCTAGTGATGGGAAACGGCAGGCCGCGCAGTAGGTTCTCCAGGAACGCCTTGGCGTTGCGACTACTGCCGGTCGGGTACAAGCCCGCCTGAATCAGGCGCGTGACGGGATCCACTGCACTGAAGTGGTAACGCACCGCGCGTTCGCTTCGCTCCTGTAACGTATCGATCTGCACCAGCTCACCCGGCTGGGTGGGGCGCATGCCTTGGCGTTTACGTTGCGCGTGAGCGCGCTTGGCGGCCAGCTGCCGTTTGCGGGTTAAGGGGTTGAGGTAACCGACGGGTCGGATGA
>CALCHY010000053.1 GCA_937907415.1 uncultured Trueperaceae bacterium | reverse complement strand
GCGGTTTGCGATTCGTGAGGGTGGGCGTACGGTAGGCGCAGGCGTCGTCACGGCCATCCTCAAGTAAACTGCTGATCGCTGCTCATCCGGCGCTGCCGAGGGCTACCAGTGCGTAACCCTCGGCAGCGCCGCGCAAGGTCGGTCATCATCCACTCTCGACTCGTGCCCGTTACCAGCTCCGACCCTGGACGCGCCGCGCGATAATCTGCTACCCTACGTGGTCTGATTGGGAGGCCAGAATGGCCAGTGACGTTCGAATCAAGCTTCTACTCGAGTGCACGGAGTGCAAGAGGCGTAACTACGCCACGCACAAGAACCGGCGCAACACCCAGGGCAAGTTGGAGCTCAAGAAGTACTGCCCGTGGGACCGCAAGCACACTGTCCATAAAGAGGTGAAGGTCTAAGCTCGTGTTCAAAGGCTTCGTCACTTACCTCAGGAACTCGCGTGCCGAACTCGGCCGCGTAACGTGGCCCTCACGCAAGGAAGTCATCCAGGCGACCGAGGCAACGTTACTGTTCGTGGTCATTACGGCGCTGTTCTTGTTCGTCGCCGACCTCACGCTAGGCAACCTGCTTGGTCTCATAACCTGAGCCAGCGCCGCCTAGTGCCGGGGGTGGGCCCGCTTGAGCCGGGCTCTCGGCCCCAGACAAAGGACATCTCATGAGCATCGAGTGGTACGCCGTCCACACTTACGTGGGGCACGAAGAGAAAGCCAAGGAGAACATCCTGAGCCGAGCGCGTTCGCTCGGCATGGTGGAGTCGATCTTCCAGGTCGTCGTGCCGGTGGAGACAACCATGGAGCACATCGGCGGTGGAAAGAAGAAGGAATCCGTCCGCAAGCTGTTCCCTGGCTACATCTTCGTCCAGATGGACCTTGGCGATAACCCAGACGAACCGAACGAAGCTTGGGAAGTCGTGCGCTACACGCCCGGCGTCACCGGCTTCGTTGGCACTGCCACGCACGCGGTTCCGCTATCACCGGACGAAGAGGCGCGCATGCTCAACGCCATCGGTGTAACCGGCCAGCGTGAGGCGCCCAAGGTGCGGATCACGTTCAACGTTGGCGACATGGTGCAGGTCACGGCCGGGCCGTTCGCCGACTTCACGGGCGTAGTATCGGAAGTGAACCCCGAGCGCGGCAAGGTCAAGGTGCTCGTCTCGATCTTCGGGCGCGAGACCCCCGTCGAGCTCGACTTCTCACAGGTCATCCGCGCCTGAGCGCGTGGCGCACGTGCGCCACTAAGCCAGGTCGCTGTAGACAGTAGCGCGTCATCACCCCGCGCCTCGCCATGTGCGTGGGGGAGCCAAAGGAGGAACCATGGCAAAGAAGATATCCGGAGTCGTGAAACTGCAGTTGCCGGCCGGAGCAGCGACCCCAGCTCCACCTGTCGGCCCGGCGCTCGGTCAGTACGGCGCCAACATCATGCAGTTCGTGAAGGAGTACAACGCCGCGACCGCCAGCCAGTCCGGCGCGATCGTGCCGGTGGAGATCACCATCTACGCCGACCGCACCTTCACGTTCATCACCAAGACCTCGCCAGCTAGCTACCTCATCAAGAAGGCCGCTGGCATCGGTAAGGGTTCCGCAACGTCCAACAAGGACAAGGTCGGCAAGCTCACCTGGGCGCAATGCCTCGAGATCGGCAAGGTCAAGATGACCGACCTCAACGCCGCAGACGAGATCGCGGCCGCGAAGATAATCGCGGGAACCGCACGCTCGATGGGCGTCACCATCGAAGGGCAGCCGAGCTGATGGCCAAGCACGGTAAGCGTTACCGCGAGCTGGCGCTCAAGGTCGACCGCGACCGCCTCTACTCCGTCGACGAAGCCGCCGGCCTCGTCAAGGAGTTGGCAAGCGCCAAGTTCGACGAGACCGTCGAAGCGCACTTCCGCCTCGGCATCGACCCGCGCAAGTCCGACCAGAACGTCCGCGGCACCGTGGCCCTGCCACACGGCACAGGCAAGACGGTACGCGTCCTCGCCGTCACGCAGGGCGACGGGGTGGCCGCTGCGGAGGCAGCTGGCGCCGACATAGTTGGTGGCAGCGACATCATCGAGCGCATCTTGGGTGGCTGGATGGACTTCGACGCCGTCGTCGCCACGCCAGACATGATGGCGGCCATCGGCTCCAAGCTCGGCCGCGTGCTCGGACCGCGTGGGCTCCTCCCGAACCCCAAGGCCGGCACCGTTGGCACCGACATCGGTGGCATCGTCCGCGCCCTCAAGGCGGGCCAGATCGAGTTCCGTGCCGATAAGACGGGCGTCGTGCACGCTCCCATCGGCAAGGCCAGCTTCGGGGCGGACAAGCTCGCCGAGAACTTCGCCGCGCTGCGCGGAGCCGTCGAGGCCGCCAAGCCTGATACCGCGCGCGGCCAGTACCTCAAGACCATTCACCTCACCTCTACGATGGGGCCGAGCGTGCGCGTCACGCTAAGCACCTCGACTGAGGCCTGAACTAAGCATCTTGGTGCGCAGCGCGAGCTAAGCACCTCCGGCGTTGGAGACAGCAGGGGCCGCCAGGCTTAAAGACCCTGCCGAGGCGTGAACGTGAGGAAACCGGGGCATGACCCCGGGAATCAGCACGCGCTTCGCGGCATGTTCGCGGGCCACCCGGCCCCGAACCAAGTTCGTGAATAGAGGAAGGTCACCATGGCTAACCCCAGGAACGAAGCGGCAGTAGCCCACCTGCGTGAGCAGCTCGGCGACGCCAAGACGTTCTTCTTGGTGGATTACCAGGGGCTCTCCGCTGGCGATCTCGGTCGGCTGCGCGCAGTAGTGCGCGAAGCCGGCGGGAAGTTGCTCGTCGCGAAGAACACCCTCATCAATGTCGTGCTCAAGGAGCAAGGCATCGAGGGTTACGACGCGACGCTGCAGGGGCCTACGGCCCTGATCCTCGTCGGCGACGAGGTAGTGGCCCCGATCAAGGCCATCACCGAGTTCGCCAAAGCCCACCCAAGGGAGCTGCCCAAGTCAAAGGGCGGCCGCCTCGAGGGGGGCTTCCTCGGCGAGGATGCGCTCGTGCGCATCGCCAAACTGCCTTCGAAGAAGCAAGTCCAGAGCCAGTTGGTCGGCGTGCTATCCGCACCGCTCCAGCAGCTCGTTGGCGTGCTCGAAGGTCCACAGCGGAACCTGGTCACCGTGATGAACAACTACGTAGACAAACAGAAAGATGGAGGTAACTGAGAATGGCATTCGATAAGCAAGCTTTGATCGAGCAGCTCGGCGGCTTGACCGTGCTGGAACTAGTAGACCTCGTTGACGGCCTCAAAGAGGCCTGGGGCGTAGAAGCCGCCGCGGCCATGCCAGTCGGCATGATGATGGGCGCGCCAGTCGAAGCCGCCGCCGTCGAAGAGCAGACGGAGTTCACCGTCAGCATCAAGCCGACGTCTGGCGACAAGAAGCTCAGCGTCATCAAGGAAGTCCGCGCCATCACCAGCCTCGGCCTCAAGGAAGCCAAGGACCTGGTAGAAGCAGGCGGCGCCGTGCGTGAATCGGTCAGCAAGGAAGAAGCCGCTGACGTCAAGGCCAAGCTCGAAGCCGCGGGCGCCGAGGTCGAGGTCAAGTAAGCCCGCAGTCGTGCGCTGCCTGACCGGCGGCGCATCACCGCTGGGTACCAGGATGCCAGCCGCTAACGCGGCACAGTTGGTCGGGCGGCGTCTCGAATAGGGGCGCCGCCAACACCAACGGGGGAGCAAGGCGAAAAGGCAAGCCGGTAGCGCAGCGCTACCCAAACTGCCAAGGGCAACTGCTACAATGCGAGGTCGCCGGGAGGCCTGACGATTGAGCTGCTGGAAAATATCTTGCTAAGTGAACGCCACGAGCAAGGGCCAAACCGGCCCTGCAGCGTCGTGGCTCGTCACGTCGTGTCTATTCACGCTACCGCCAACGTGCGCACCAGACGGGTGCTCGGTGGACCGGTAAGCCTAGTCGCATATTACGCACAGCCACACCCGAACATGCAACTCCTTGGCGAACAGAGCCGTACGGCGCGAGACGCGCGTCCCGGCACCTGTGCTCAGGAGCTGCGCAGTAAGCGCCAGCCCCGGCCTTTAACGAAGGGATGAAGATGCGCGAGATCCGGAACTTCGGCAGGATCAAGGAAGTCATCGAACTGCCGAACCTGACCAACATCCAGATCACCTCGTACAACAACCTGCTCCAGCAAGGTCGCAGCGCCCATGAGCGCGAAGATACCGGCCTGCAAGCAGCGTTCCGCGAGGTGTTCCCGATCGACGAGACCGAGCGCGGACGCCAGACCGACTTGGTGCTCGACTTCCTCGAGTACCGCCTCGACGAACCAGAGTACGGCCCGGACGAGTGCCGCGAGAAGGACCTCACCTACCACGCTGGCCTCTTCGCGAAACTGCAACTCGTGCACAAGGACACGGGCCTCATCAAGGAAGACGAAGTCTTCCTAGGCGACCTGCCGCTGATGACGGAGGACGGCTCCTTCATCATCAACGGGGCAGACCGGGTCATCGTCTCGCAGATCCACCGCAGCCCAGGCGTCTACTTCACTGGGGCCATGACGGGCGTGAACCAGATGCGCTACACGGCGAGCATCATCCCGATGCCGAAGCGCGGTCCATGGATCGAAGTCGAGTTCGACAACTCGCAGGTCCTCTGGATGAAGGTGAACAAGCGCAAGTTCCACTTCACCCTGCTCCTGCGCGTGCTCGGCTACGGCGACGCTCAGATCCGCGAGCTGTTCGCTGGCCATGAGAGCCTCATCGACGCAACGCTCGAGAACGAGGCCTCACCAGGCATCGCGCCTGACGAAGCGCTCTTGCGGCTGTTCACGGTCCTGCGCCCTGGCGACCCACCTAAGGTCGACAAGGCAACGCAGTACCTCTTCGGGCTCCTCGCCGACCCGCGCCGCTACGACCTCGGTGACGCTGGGCGCTTCAAGATGAACAGCAAGCTCGGCCTCGACTTCGCCCCTAACACCCTCCTCGGGTTCGAGGACGGGCGCTTCATCGATTACGGCCTCGTACCGACGCTCCAGTACCTCGTGCGCCTGCAGGCTGGCGTCGAGGGTTACACGGAAGACGACATCGACCACCTCGGCAACCGCCGCATCCGCACCGTCGGCGAACTCGTCGCCGATCAGATCCGCGTTGGCCTCGGCCGCATGGCCCGCGGCGTGCGCGAGCGCATGCTGCTCGGTAACCCGGACGCGGCCACGCCGCAGAAGCTCGTCAACAGCCGCCCGATCGTTGCGGCCCTCCGCGAGTTCTTCGGGCGCAGCCAGCTCAGCCAGTTCAAGGACCAGGTCAACCCGCTCTCCGAACTGCGCCACAAGCGCCGCATCTCGGCCCTAGGGCCGGGCGGCCTCACGCGCGAACGCGCGGGTTTCGACGTCCGTGACGTGCACCGCACGCACTACGGCCGCATCTGCCCGATCGAGACGCCGGAAGGTGCCAACATCGGCCTCATCACCTCGCTGGCCAGCTTCGCGCGGGTCAACGAGCTCGGCTTCATCGAGGCGCCTTACCGCCGCGTAGTCAACGGGCGCGTGACCGACGAGGTCGTCTACATCGACGCCCACGACGAGGACAAGTTCCTGATCGCGCAGGCGAACACGCCCCTGAACGACGACGGCACCTTCGGCACGGAGACGATCGTCGCGCGCAAGCTCGGCGACGCCGTCTTCCTCAGCCCAGATCAGGTCGACTTCATGGACGTGTCCCCGAAGCAGATCATCTCGGTGCCGACCTCGCTCATCCCGTTCCTCGAGCACGACGACGCCAACCGCGCGCTGATGGGCTCGAACATGCAGTCGCAGGCCGTGCCGCTCATCCGCGCGCGCGCGCCGTTCGTAGGCACGGGCGTCGAGGAGCGCGTTTCGCGCGACTCCGGTACCGTGGTCCTCGCCGTCGAGCCTGGCACCGTGACGTACGTCGATGCCAACCGCATCGTCATCGAGAACGACAAGGGCATCGAGCGCGACTACCAGCTCACGCGCTTCCAGCGTTCCAACCAGAACACGAACCTCAACCAGCGGCCCGTCGTTAGCCTCGGCGACCGCGTCGTCCAGAACCAGGCGATCGCCGACGGCCCGGCCTCGGAGGTCGGTCGCTTGGCGCTCGGGCAGAACGTGCTCATCGCGCTCATGCCGTTCGACGGTTACAACTTCGAGGACGCCATCGTCCTTTCCGAGAACCTCGTCCGCTCTGACGCCTTCACCAGCGTCCACATCGAGAAGTTCGAGAAGGAAGCGCGCGACACGAAGCTCGGACCCGAGAAGATCACCCGCGACATCCCAGGCCTCTCGGAGGCTGCCCTGCGCGACCTCGACGAGGACGGCGTCGTCCGCATCGGGGCCGAAGTCCGCCAAGGCGACATCCTCGTTGGGCACACCAGCTTCAAGGGCGAGAAGGACCCGACCCCAGAAGAGCGCCTCCTGCGCTCGATCTTCGGCGAGAAGGCCAAGGAAGTCAAAGACACCTCCCTCAAGGTGCCACCGGGCGATGGCGGCATCGTGCTGCGCACGGTGCGCTTCCGCAAGGGTGACGACGGCGTCGAACTAAGGCCTGGCGTGCAGGAGATGGTGCGGGTGTACGTGGCCCAGAAGCGCCGCCTCATCGAGGGTGACAAGCTCGCGAACCGTCACGGTAACAAGGGCGTCGTCGCTAAGATCCTCGCCCCTGAGGACATGCCTTACCTGGCGGACGGAACGCCAGTCGACATGGTCTTCAACCCGCTCGGCGTGCCGTCGCGCATGAACCTCGGCCAGATCCTCGAGACCCACCTCGGGTTCGCTGCCCTCAAGGACGGCGTCTCCTACGTAACGCCCGTCTTCGACGGTGCGCGCGAGAGCGAGATCAAGGACCTGCTCGAAGCCAACGCCATCAGGGAAGCCGATGAGAACGAGGCGGCCGGCTTCGATCACGACGAGCGCGAGCTCGAGGTTTACCGCCGCTCCGCCAAGCTGGGGATCGTCGACCGCGACCTCACGCCGCGCGAAGCGCACCAAGCCCTCGCCCGCTCTGGCAAGGCCGTGCTCTTCGACGGCCGCACGGGTGAGGCCATCGACGCGCCCATCGTGGTCGGCATCATGTACATCATGAAGCTCTACCACATGGTCGAGGACAAGATGCACGCCCGCTCAACCGGGCCATACTCGCTCATCACCCAGCAGCCGCTCGGCGGCAAGGCGCAGTTCGGTGGACAGCGCCTCGGGGAGATGGAAGTGTGGGCCCTCAAGGCACACGGCGCTGCTTACACACTGCAAGAGATGCTCACCATCAAGTCGGACGACATCGACGGCCGTAACGCCGCGTACGAGGCGATCGTCAAGGGGAACGACGTTCTCGAACCGACCATCCCCGAGTCGTTCAAGGTGTTGGTGAAGGAACTCCATTCCCTCGGTCTTGACGTGACGGTGCTGGACGCCGACGACAAGACCGTGAGCATCTTCGACGAGACGGGACGGCACTGGTGAGCGACAACCCTAGGTTCAACAATTTCCGTGATGGCCCGCGCGTGAAGGAACAGCCTCGCGAGTTCACTCAGGTCAAGATCCAGATAGCGTCACCGAAGCGCATCCGCGAGTGGAGCTACGGCGAGATCACCAAGCCTGAGACCATCAACTACCGCACCCTCAAGCCCGAGCGTGACGGTCTGTTCGACGAACGCGTCTTCGGTCCTGAGAAGGACTGGGAGTGCTCGTGCGGTAAGTACCGCGGTCAGCGCTTCGCGGGCAAGACCTGCGAGCGCTGCGGCGTTGAAGTGACGCGCGCCACCGTGCGCCGCTACCGCATGGGCCACATCGAGTTGGCGACCCCGTGCGCGCACATCTGGTACGTCAAGGACATCCCGAACAAGATCGGCGGGCTGCTCAACCTCTCGACCGCTCAACTCGAGCAAGTCCTGTACTTCGCCAAGTACATCGTCACCGACCCGCAGGACGCCCGCCTGCCCGACGGTCGCCCGCTCAAGCGCGCCGACCTCCTGTCCGACGACGAGTACCGTCAACTCCGTTACGGCCAGCAGGAGACCTACAGCGTCTCCGGCGGCGAGGACGCCGTAGTGCGCGACGGCGAGATCGTCGAGCCGGGTCAGCAACTAGCGAAGGGCGTCAAGGCCAAGATCGCCGGCATCGCGCAGTACCGCTTCCCGCGCCGCATCGTCCTCGACTACCACGAGTCGCGCGACGCTCGCCTCGTCCTCGCCAAGAAGGACTGGATCGAGGAAGAGTCGTACAAGGGCGGACAGCCGCTAGGTGAGCTCGGCTCCGACCTCGTCATCACCGGCGAGGCCGAGGGCGTCATCGAACTCCTCCCCATCGGCACAGATGGCGGCATCCTCTCCATCCACGACGTAGACACGGAAGAGGTCCTCGCCTCCTACCTGCTCCCGGCGGGTGTCGAGCCGCTCGTTGCGGGCGGCGAGTTCGTCGAGGCGGGCACGGAGCTGGCGCGCGCCGCGGCCGGCACCAGCCTCACGCTGCCGCAAGGCGCGACGGCGACGCTGCGCACGAGCAAGGCGAAGGGCGTCAACGTCACCGTTACCCTCAAGGTCGAGTGGGAGCGCTCCGAGTCTCACGAGACGAACCCGACCATGCACGTCCTCGTCGGCGACGGCGCGACCGTGCGCCCTGGCGAGAAGGTCGTTGGCGCCATCGACGCAGCCCAGGAGATCACGGCCGCCGCGTCCGGCACCGTGCGCCTCTCGCACCCAGCCAGCATCATCGTCTCGCGCGCCCGCATCTACGGTTACGAAGACGAGCCGATCGTCGTCAACGGCGACCGCGTGCGCCGCGGTGACGACCTCGCTGACGACGGCCGCATCAAGTCAGACGTCGAAGGCCGCGTAGAGATCGACCTCGTACGCCGCCAAGTGCGCGTCATCGAAAGCTACGATTTCGAAGCCAAGATGGGCGCCGAGGCCATCAAGGAGCTCCTCGAGGCCATCGACCTCAAGAAGCTCGAGGCCGAGCTCGAGGAGGAGATGAACTCCCAGAGCCGTCACAAGCGCGCCAAGGCCCGCAAGCGCCTCGAGATCACCCGCGCCTTCCTGCAGTCGGGCGTGGGCGAGGGCGAGAACAAGCCCGCCTGGATGATCCTCGAGGCCGTGCCCATCATGCCGCCCAGCTTGCGCCCCATGGTGCAAGTCGAGGGCGGGCGCTTCGCGACCTCCGACCTGAACGACCTCTACCGCAGGCTCATCAACCGTAATAACCGCCTCAAGAAGCTCATGCAGCAGGGCGCGCCCGAGATGATCGTGCGCAACGAGAAGCGCATGCTGCAAGAAGCGGTTGACGCCCTCATCGACAACGGCCGCCGCGGCAGCGCCGTCGTGCACCCCGGCTCCGACCGCCCACTGCGCTCCCTAACCGACCTCCTCGGCGGCAAGCAGGGGCGCTTCAGGCAGAACCTGCTCGGCAAGCGCGTCGACTACTCCGGCCGCTCCGTCATCGTCGTCGGGCCGCAGCTACAGCTTCACCAGTGCGGCGTGCCGAAGCGCATGGCGCTCGAACTGTTCAAGCCCTTCCTCTTCAAGAAGCTGGAGGAACGCGGGATCGTCTCCAACATCAAGAGCGCCCGCAAGATGCTCGAGCGGTACCGCGACGCCCGTGACGAAGTATGGGACGCCCTAGAAGAGGTCATCAAGGACCGCGTCGTGCTCCTCAACCGCGCCCCGACGCTTCACCGCCTCGGCATTCAAGCGTTCGAGCCAGTCCTCGTTGAGGGTCAGGCCATCCAGCTTCACCCGCTCGTGTGTGAGGCGTTCAACGCCGACTTCGACGGTGACCAGATGGCGATTCACGTCCCGCTGTCGGTGTACGCGCAGGCCGAAGCGCGCCTCCAGATGCTGTCGAGCCACAACCTCCTCAGCCCGGCGCACGGCAACCCGAACGTGCAGGCGACGCGTGACATCATCCTCGGGCTGTACGTCCTCACGCAGCTCCACACGGGGCACCGCGGCGTCGGCCTCGAGTTCGCCGACGAGAGCGCGGCACTTGCCGCCTTCGAACGCGACGAGGTTGACCTCAACTCCGAGATCACGGTCGGTGGAGTCAAGAGCAGCGTCGGGCGCATCATGTACCGCTTCGGTAACGTCGACGAGGCGCTTCTCGCCGTGGCGGAGCACCGCATCGACATGCAGGACGTCGTAACGGCCCGCGTCGACGGTGAAGTGATCGAGACGAGCCCAGGCCGGCTCCTGTTCGCCCGCATGGTCAAGGAAACGCTCGAGGCGGGCGGCGACGTGCCGCGCGATCTCCTGCGCTACGACACGGTTTACGAGCGCGGAGCGCTGCGTGACCTCGTCGTCGAGACCTACAAGCGCCTCGGCGTCGAGCGCACCGCGGCTCTGCTCGACGGCCTCAAGCAGTACGGCTTCGAGCTCTCGACCACCTCTGGCATCACGATCGGCATCGACGACGTCGCCATCCCGCCTCAGAAGAAGGTCCTGATCGCGGAAGCGGAGGAGAAGCTCGCCAAGATCACCTCGGCTTACCAGCGCGGCTTCGTTACCGACTCAGAGCGCTACCAGCAGGTAGTGCGCCTGTGGAACGACACGACGGAGAAGGTCAAGGACGCCGTGTTCGATAACTTCCAGACGCAGATGCCGTTCAACCCGCTGTTCGTCATGGCGCAGTCCGGCGCTCGTGGTAACCCGCAACAGATCCGTCAGCTGGCTGGCATGCGTGGCCTGATGGCGAACCCGTCAGGCGAGACCATCGAGTTGCCCATCAAGGCGAACTTCCGCGAGGGCCTCGACGTGCTCGAGTACTTCATCTCCACGCACGGGGCTCGTAAGGGCGGCGCCGACACGGCCCTCCGTACCGCCGACTCCGGCTACCTGACCCGTAAGCTCGTCGACGTTGCCCACGAGGTCGTGGTGCGCGAGGACGATTGCGGCAGCGCAGACTTCGAGACCGTCGACCTTTACGAAGGCGAGCGCGCGCGGCCCAAGGGTCAGATCGACATGAGCCTGTACGGCAGGCGCCTTGCGGAGGAACTCGAACTCCCCGGCGTAACCCTTGCGCTCGGTTCGCTCCTCTACAAGGAGGACGTCGAGGCGATCGTCAAGGCCATGGCGGCGCTGCCAGAACTGCGCACCGTGGCCGTCCGCGGCCCCCTCACCTGCCAGACGCGCGCCGGCGTATGCCGCAAGTGCTACGGTCTCGACCTGTCGATGATGCGCGAAGTCAGCCTCGGTGAAGCCGTCGGCGTCATCGCGGCGGAGTCGATCGGCGAGCCCGGCACGCAGCTCACGATGCGTACGTTCCACACGGGCGGCATCGCCACCGGGGCCGACATCACGCAGGGCCTCCCGCGCGTGATCGAGCTGGTGGAAGCCCGCAAGCCTAAGGTCAAGGCGGTCATCGCCGAACTCGACGGCATCGTCGAAGTGCAAGACGATGACGACAAGGAACGCATGACCATCGTCATCACGAGCGAGGACGGCGAGTTCATCCGCCCACACCGCGTCGACCGCAACCTGCGCGTGCTGGTCAACACGGGCGACAAGGTCGAGGCCGGCCAGCCGCTCACGCGCGGTAGCATCAACCCACACGACTTGCTCGAGTCGCGCGGCCCCGGCGCCGTCCAGGCCTACCTGGTCGATGAGATCCAGAAGGTCTACCGTGGCCAGGGCGTAAGCGTGCACGACAAGCACATCGAGGTGATCGTCCGCCAGATGCTCAAGTACGTGGAGATCGACGAGCCGGGCGACAGCAAGTTCCTCGAAGGCCAGACCATCGAACACTTCGATGTCCAAGCCGTCAACGAGGCGCTCCTGGATGAGGGCAAGACGCCCGCCTCCTGGAAGCCGCTCCTCCTCGGCATCACCAAGGCCTCGCTCTCGACGAAGAGCTGGCTGTCCGCCGCGTCCTTCCAGCACACCACGCACGTCCTCACCGAGGCGGCTCTCGCTGGTAAGGTCGACGACCTGGTCGGCATGAAGGAGAACGTCATCCTCGGTCGCCTGGTGCCCGCCGGCACTGGCCTCGCCGCCATCCGCCGTACGCGCGTGGCGGACAAGCGCTCGCTCGAGAAGCTCAAGACGGCGCCGCGTCAAGCGGAGGCCGCTGTGCCTACCACGCGCCCAGGCGCAGGCGACGCGCCGGCTCAACCAGACGCCAACTGAGCTAGCTTCGCCACTTAGGGCGAATAGGGCCCGCACCCCATGTCTGGGTGCGGGCCCCTTCTTTACCCTGGGCGCGCGCCGGGCGGCCGCCTGTTACGCTGGGCCACGACTATGATCGTGGCGTTCGATCCAGGCAAGAACCTCGGCGTGGCGTTCGTTGGGCTAGACGGGACGTTGGAGCGCGGGCTCGTGCTCGAGCCGAGCGCGTTGGCTGCGTTCGAACTCCCGGCCGACGCCACGCTGCTCGTGGGCGACGGCACCGGCAGCGCGGCGGTCGTTAGCGCCCTGACCGCCAGGGGGTTGAGCGTCCAGTTGGTGGGGGAGAGGGGCACGTCGCTAGCGGGACGAGAGCTCTATTTCGCCGCACATCCGCCTCGCGGCCTAGCGCGCCTGCTGCCGCGCGGCCTGCTGAACCCCCCGGTGCTGATCGACGATTATGCGGCGTACGCCATAGCGTTGCGCTGGTTAGAAGATGAAGAAGCGCGCCGCGGTTGAAGCCGCGGCGCGCCCTACTTTCACGTTCGCCCTTGCAATCTAGTTGAGTTCGTCTTCCTCACCCGCGTCCATCAGCACGCGCGCTTCTTGCTGACTGATGTGCAGCACGGCGCTGATCTCGCCTGCAAGCAGACGCAGCGCGCGGCGGTACGCTTGGCGGTCGAGGTCGGGCAGGCCGCGCTCGAGGTCCCAGCGGCGCAGTTCGCTCGCTAGAGTGGCGATCTGGTAAGGGTCGCCGGTCGTGAGGAGGTCGGTTACCTTGCGGTGACGGGCCGCCCACTGCTTCGGGAGGGTGATGCGGCCGTTCTGGAGGCGCTCGAGGACGCTCTGAACTTCGTCCTGCGTGAGGGCCGCGCGCAGGCCAGCGCCCTGAGGGGCGGCGACGGGCACGTACGCGCGAGACGTTCCGTTAGGGAACTCGACCTGGTAGTACTTCTGGTTGGCACCCGCGATGGTGCGTTCCGTGGTGCCTGCTACGACGCCAACACCGTAAGGTGGTAGAACGACCTGATCACCCATCTTGAACGTCTTACCTTGGTCTTTCAATGCAACTGTCTCCCTTCGCAGCGCGCCGCCGGGCGCGAGTGGCACAGCGTGGTGGCTTAGGCCACGTATTGAACACTGAGGCACTTGGGCTCCCCGGCCCAATAGCGGTTACGCGCCGGTGTTTGACCGGTGCGCGACCTGGTTGGTAGAGAGGGGGCTTGCAGCTTGTGAGCGTAAGTTATCGTAGAGTTCAACGCACACGAGCACGTCACGTATGGTAGCAGGAACCGAAGGATTTTGCACGCGGTACAACTACGTAGCGTGCCTCACGACTACTCTTGCCCCGCCAACTCCGTGACTGGGGCCGCCGCGCGCAGCGCAACGCCGATGCCGGTGAGCAGAACGACGGCGCCAAAGAGGGTCAGTGCGCCTGGTTCCTCACCGAACAGCACTAGCGCCAACACGCCTGACACGACCGGTTCGAGGAGCAGCGCCGCGGCCACCACCGCCGGGTCGAGGTGCTTGGCCGCGTAGTTGAGGCCCGTGTGGCCGATGAGCTGCGGCACGACGGCCAGCACGGCTACGAAGAAGTAGGTTGCCGCCGGATAACCGCCATAGGGCGCTCCGAAGAGCAGGGGCAGCGGGGCGAGCACGACCGCGGCGAAGAGGTAGGCGGTGCCAGCGTATGCCTGCAGCCCAAGGCCAAGCGTTTGCGCGCGCCTGCCGAGCAGCAAGTACGCCCCGGCAGCCGCCGCGCCTACGAGCGCAAGCGCGTCACCGAGCACGGGTTGCGTGCCTCCGCTCAGGTCGCCGAAGCCGATCACCGCCCCGCCAGCCATGGCGACGAGGACGCCGACCATCTGCATGAACGTCGGCGCGCGGCCCTGGAGGAACCACGCGAACAGCGCGACCCAGAGGGGCGAGGTGGCCAGCAGCGAGACGCTGGCGGCCACCGTCGTGTAACTGAGCGAGGTGATCCAGGCCGCGAAGTGCACGGCGAGCATGGCGCCCGCTAGTAGGGTGGAGCGGAGCGCAGCCGCGCTTGGCCGCGTGCGGCGCAGACCTGCCAGCGTCAGCGGCGCCATCAGCACGCCGGCTATGAGCATGCGGTAGAAGGCGACGACCACGCCAGGCGCGTCGGCCCACCGGATGAAGATGGAGGCGAAGGACACTGCGACGAGGGCCACTCCGAGTACCAGCCACACCTTGCTGCGGGCCTCGTGAGCGGTACCCTGGCCTCGTGGCATGACAGCGATGCTACACCAGGGTGTTAACGCCCACTTGCGGGCGCCGTTCTGGGTGCGCTGGCCATCGGCGTAGGCTGGCGTCTAGCGCGGCCGAAGGCGCTGTGCGCCAAGCTGCCGCCCGATCTCGCCGACAGGAGCCGCTAGTGACCAGCTTTCCTGACGATTTCCTTTGGGGCATATCCACGTCGGCCTACCAGATCGAGGGCGCCGCCGCGGCGGGCGGCAAGGGCGAGTCGATCTGGGACCGCTTCGTCACCCGCGAGGGCGCCATCGTCGACGGCTCGAGTGGCGCCGTTGCCACCAACCACTACTACCGTTACCCGGAAGACGTGGCGCTGATGCGCGAGTTGGGCGCACGTGTCTACCGCTTCTCCGTCTCCTGGCCGCGCTGGCTGCCGGAGGGCAGGGGCGCCCACTCCCGTGGCGGGCTCGAGTTCTACGACCGCTTGGTAGACACGGTGCTGGCCGCCGGGATCGAGCCGTGGGTGTGCCTCTACCACTGGGACCTGCCGCAGGCGCTGCAGGAGCGCGGCGGCTGGCAGTCGCGAGACACCGCCTACTACTTCGCCGACTACGCCGAGCGCGTCGCGCGCCACCTCGGCGACCGGGTGCGTACGTTTCTCATGCTCAACGAACCGAACGTTCACGCGCTTCTCGGCCACCTCGTCGGCATGCACGCGCCGGGCGTTTCCGACTTGGGGGCGTACTTGGCCGCCGTTCACCACCAGAACCTGGCGGTTGGTGGAGGCATCGCTAGGCTTCGCGACCTGGACGCCGGCTTGCGCCTCGGCACGGTGGTGTCACTGCAACCAACCCTTCCCGTCGGACCCGGCGGCGCCGACCCGCGTGAGGAGGACGTCGCCGCGGCGGCGCTGGCGGACGCGGCCTACAACCGCGCGAACCTCGACCCGTTACTGCTCGGCAGGTACCCGGAACCGCTCGAGGGTTTCCTGGGCGACCTTTTGCGGGCGGGCGACACCGAGCTCTTACGGCAACGCGTGGACGTCCTCGGCGTCAACCACTACACGCTGCAGCGCGTGAGGGCTGGTGAGGGTCCGCTTGGCATCGAGATCGTGCCACCAGAAGCTGGGGTAGAAGAGACTCAGATGGGCTGGCGCGTCGCTCCCACGGCTCTCGAGCGAACCCTGTTGCGCCTGAAGGAGGAGTACGGCAACCCGGCCGTCGTCGTCACGGAGAACGGCGCCGCGTACCCGGACGTGCACGGCCCCGACGGCAAGGTGAACGACAGGGCGCGGATCAGTTACTTCTCCCGCTACTTGCGGGCGGTGGCCGCCGCGAGGGACGCAGGCTGCGACGTGCGCGGCTACCTCGCGTGGACGCTGGTCGACAACTTCGAGTGGGCGAGCGGCTACACGCGCAAGTTCGGGGTAGTGGCGCTTGATAGGGAGACGCTGCAGCGCACGCCGAAGGCGTCGTTCGACTACTTGCGACGCGTGTTCGCTGGCGGCGACCTCAGCCTAGGCTGAGCGCAGGAGCCTGTAGGCCGCGACGGCCCAACCGACGATGAGGAGCACCCCGCCAAGCGGGGCGACGACCCCGAACCAACTCGGGCCGCCAGCGACGATGACGTAAAGCGAGCCGGTGAACACTAACGTCCCTGCGATGAGGAAGGGCGCCGCTGGGGTCGCCAGCCGACCGTTCGGGGCGAGTGCAGCTAGGGCGAGTAGGCCTAGGCCGTGATAGACCTGATAGCGCACGGCGGTCTCGAAAGTCGCCAGGCGGGTTTCTGTAACCAACTCGGCCAAGGTGTGTGCGCCGAAGGCGCCGAGCGCCACCCCAAGTCCGACGAGGATGGCGCCCCAGGCAGCTGCCGTGCGGGCTGCCCGAGAGAGGCCGGTAGCTGGTTCATCGCTAGTTGACATGCTCGTCCACCTTTTCTGTTCGTTGTCCTGCCACCGCTGCCGCTATGGCGCCGTGCGCTCCGGTTACGCGCCCGTCTAGCAACTCCAAAACGGCGTCTGCGCGCTCGGCAATGCCGAGGTCGTGCGTTACCACGATGACCGTCCGCCCCTCGGCGGCGACATCACGCAGCGCCTGCAACACCGTGCGGCCGCTACGGCTGTCGAGGTTGCCGGTAGGTTCGTCCGCGAAGACGACCTCCGGGTCGTTGACGAGCGCGCGGGCGAGGCTCACGCGCTGACGCTCCCCACCGGAGAGTTTGCTCGGCAGGTGCGTGGCGCGCGCCGCCAGGCCGAAGCGCTCGAGCATGGCGGTGGCGGTCGCCTTGCGCCTGGCGGCAGTCTGGCCGGCAAGCCCTAACGGCAGCGCCACGTTCTGCCAAGCGTTGAGCACGGCCACGAGGTTGTACGACTGGAAGACGAAACCGAAACGGTGCAGCCGCAGGCGCGAGATCTCGCTCTCGTCTAGGTCGGAAAGCAGCTTGTCGCCGAGGTAGACCTCACCCGCGGTCGGCTTGTCGAAGCCAGCCAAGAGGTTGAGGAGCGTCGACTTACCCGAACCGGATGGCCCGACTATGGTAGTCAACTTGCCTGGCTGGAAGGCCACATCGACGTCGGCGAGAGCGGTAACGGTGCCGGCAGGGGTCAGGTACGACTTCGAGAGACCGACGGCTCGCAGCATCGGGCCCATGTTAACCGTGCTCAACGGCCGCCGGACGAGCCCCCTCCGCCGCCGCCACCACCGCCACTTGACGAGCCACCGGACGACGCCGACGCGGAGGCGGAGTTGAGCGCAGTCGAGAGGCTGCTGATGGAGCGGCTCAGCGAGGACATGTTAGCCAGCGAGGAGTAGTTGCCGCTGGTCATCCAGGTCGCCCGCGACATCATGACGCTCTCGTCGACCCCGGCCAGTGGCGCGGCCTTCTGCAGCGTCTTCAGGTAGGCGTCAGCTACGCCAAGGGCGGCTGCGTAACAGTAGTACACGTCCCACAGCTTGAAGAAGTCGAGCGGGGCGTCCTTCATGCGCGTGTAATCGGTGAGGGTGCGCTTGAATCCCTTCCAACCGTACACCTCCGCCGCGACCTCTGGTCGCCACGCCATGATCCCGATGCCCGCGAGAATGGCGGCTATCACTTGCGCGACCGTCAGCGCGATGGCGATGGCGCTGGCTGTGCCAGCGAGCACGAAGGCGAGCACGAGACTGACGAGCGCGCCAAGCAGCAAACGCCTAGAAGCGCCCTTGGCGGCCTCACGGCTCTCCTGAGAGGTCAGCGGTCCGCCGAACTTGGCCTCGAGCCACTTGCGCACCTTGGGCCCCCAAGCGGCCATGAACGTCGAGGCGCGCCGCTGCGAGTACGCTTTCAACTCCTGGCTGCTTAGGCGCTCAGGCGTGCCGGGGGCCGCTGCCGCGTGTAGGTAGTTGAGTACGTCGAGCTCGAACGGTTGGAGGTTTCCGGCGTCGGTCTTGGCGTTGAGGTTGATGGCGAAATCCTTGCCCTTGTTGACGCTCGTGTCGAACTCCCCGTAGCCGCGGCGCATGAGGTCCATGATGGTCGCATGGAAGGCGGGGCCCATCGTGGCGGCCGTCTGCTGCAGGATGGAGGTCACGGCAGCGGGCGGCAGGTCGGATGGCGGCTCGAACGGGTACTTCATGGTCTCGAGCTGCGGCTCGCGGCCGAAGCGTCTGTAAGCTCCGATCGCTCCGCTGCCCGTGATGCCAAAGAGCGCAAGGGGTAACAGCGCCCACCATGGCGAGCGCCTGATTTGCATGAGGGTCTGAACTCCGGCCACTTTCGCCTCGTCTTGCAGGAACTCCTCCATCCCAGGCCGCGTGCTCTTGACTTCGAAGAGCGCGGGGTCCATGAGGAAGCGGATCTCCACGCCGTCACCGTCCGCGATGCGATTGAAGGACACGTCGAGTTGGCTGCGGTCGGCGCTGAGGACCACGGTCGGCAGTTCGGTGTTGCCGAAGCGGTGTACGTACGCATCGTATGGGGCTGGAGAGGGGCCAGGCGCGGTGACGGTGAGGTGGTAACCGCGTACCGGCGGGTGCTCCTGTTCCAGAATCTGCCAGTACCATTGCGCGACGTCGCTGCGGACGTCGAGGCTGTTCTCCAAGCGGTAAACGAAGCGCACGCGGCGCTCCTTGACACGTGTCGAGTTGCGGACGACGACCTCGGTGCCGCCTGAACACTGCTGCTGGTACGCGGTCGAACTTGGGCCGTTACCCAAGGCGCCCGAGCCGTCCAGCAGGGTCAGCCGCTGGCTGGGAGTCAACTTCACGCAGATGAACGCCTCGCCGAAGTCAGCGTCAGTGGAGAGGGTGCGGGTGTCGTCGACGATGACGCTGCCGTCGGCCATGATCTGCACGACCTGAACCACGTCCGACCACAGGTAAGACTGCGCGAACGCGGCACTTAGCAGCAGGAACAAGTTGATCGCTAGGGCTATCCGTTTGTGCTGCCTGTGGGCCATGCCCCGATGTTAGCGCCCCCGGACTATCCCTGCCAGTCGGGGTTCGAGATTGTGGAGTGCGCCACTATTCGCGTGCCAGCGCCACTGCGACGGGCAAGCGCGAGGCGCGCGCGGCGGGCAAGAGGCCAGACAGCAGGCCCATGCCAAGCGCCACCAGCACCGCGAAACCGACTAGGCGCGGCGTCAAGAGCGCGACGTGTAACCCCACGTAGTCGTACGCCACGCGGTTGACCACGTACACTCCTATCCGACCTAGCACCACGCCGACGGCGGCACCAGCGAGCGAGAGCAGCGAAGACTCTGCTAGGACGAGGCCGAAGAGGAAACGCGGCCTGGCACCAACGGCCCGGATGACGCCGAACTCGCGCGTGCGCTCGAACACGCTCATCATCATGGTGTTCGCGACCGCGATGGCGCCGACGATGAGGGCTATGGCGCTGATGCCTAGCCTGATCATGTCTGAGACCTTGAGGCTCGTGTTGACCTGTGTGAAGAGTTCGGAACTGGTCTGCGCTCCGAGTTCCGGGAAGCGCTGCTGGATCGCGGCAGCTACTTCTGTTGCGCGCTCGGGCTGAGCACTCGCGACGGCCAGCAGGCTGTAGCGGTCGGTCACGCCAACGGCGCGCTGCAAGGTAGTCAGCGGCGCGACGATGATGTTGTCCAACAAGCCACCGCCAGCGCTCACCACCCCGACTACTTCGAGGCTAACGTTCGGGTTGAGCCGCAGTACGGAGCCGAGCCCCAGTCGACCGCGTTCGGCGGCGCTCGAGCCGATGATGGCCACGCCTGCACCCTCGTCAGCTGGGGTGAGGAGGCGGCCTGACACGGCGTTGGCGCCGTGGAACAGGTCGCCTAACTCCACGCTTGTCGGTAGGCCCTCGAAGATGAACGACTGGCTTGGGCTGAGCCCACCACGCACGTACAGGAGGGCGGGAACGACCGAGCGGATGCCCAACTCTTCGGCGGCCGCCTGGAGGTCGGTCAAGTAGTGGGCTGGCAGGTCCGGTGAGGTCGGGAAGAAGCTGGCGGAGGCTGGACCGAAAGTCACTTGGATGTCTGGGCCAAGGTTCGCGAGCTGGTCGCTGAACACTCGCCTTATGCCCTCACCCAAGGAGAGGAAGATGACGGCGCCAGCTACCGCCACGGCGATGCCTAGCGCCGTAAGGAACGTGCGCATCGGCCGTTGCCTTAGCGAGGAGAAGGCGAGCCCCCAAGTGATGCTTGGGCCGGCGCCGCTACTCACCTAGTCGTGTTCCGGTTACGGTCACGGTGCCTGGAAGGCCCGGCCAACCACGGCTCCCGCCGAGCCCATGGCGAACGGGGCGCCGTCTCCTATGGTGATCTCGACGCCTGCCGCGTTGCCCGCGTGGATATATACGGGTAGCGCGAAGCGGTAAGTCTGCCCTGGGGCCGCCGTCGTGTACACGAGGCGCTCGCCAACGTTGCGCGCGGTGCCGCGGTAGACCTCGAGCCAGCTCGTCGCCCTCACCGTTATGACTATCTCGCTGCTGCCAACGGCTACTGCAGGGGTCGTTGGCGCCTCACCTGCGCCGGCTGTCGCCGTGGTGAGCTTCAGCTCCACGGTGCGGTCGTCGCTGAGGTCGACCGTCTGCTCGACGGTCGCGTAGCCTTCTAGGCTGACGCGCAGGTTGCGGCCCGCACGCGCCGTTACGGGAGCCGCGTGTATGGGGGTGAGGCCAGGGAGCATGAAACCGTCAACCGAGACTTGCGCTCCTGGCGGGTCGGTGATGACGTCTAGGAGCACCGTGCCGCCGACCGGGAGGTTGCCCTGTTCGGCCGCCCCGACCGGCGCAGCGAGGCCGCTAGGCGGAGCCGTTGCCGCGGGCGGCGTGACGTTGGTAGCCGCAGGCGGCGTGGTCGTTGCCACGCGCGGCGTGCGGAAGAAGAGCGCGTTGTAACCCCACACGGCCAGCGCGACGAGCACGACGACGAGCAGCACCGTAGGGACGGCCGGGTTCATGCGGAAGCCTCCACCGCCGCTCTTCTTGCGTGGTTGCCGCGTTGGTGGTTCGCCGCGCCGCTCCTTGTCAAGGCGCTCCTCGATGGTGGTCAGGCCACCTGCGCGTTGGCGTTCGCGGTGGTAGATCTCGAGCGCCTTGTCGCCCGGCACTTGGGTGGCTTGCGCGAAGAGGCGCACGAAGTTGCGGGTGTAGACGTCCTCCGGGAGGTCCGAGTAGCGGCCCTCCTCCAACGCCTTCAAGTAGTCGCGGCGCACGTGAGTGAGTTCCGCGATGTCACTCAGCTCGAGTCCCTGCGCGAGGCGCGCTTGCCTGAGTAGCGAGCCAAGCTCGTCGAGGCCGGCGAGCCTGTTGGCAGCACCTAGGTGGTCGTTGGCTTCGTTGTTCTGGGTCATGTGGCCGCCCCCTGATCGGTAGCGTTGGCCGTGGCGGCGTAAGCGACGGCTACGCGAGCAGCCAGGCGGGCGTTCTCCTCGAGGAGGCGCAGGTTCACGGTCATGGTGCCTCCCCCTGAGAGTTCTGCCAGGGTGGCGAGGAGGTAAGGGGTGGTCGCGCGGCCGCGCACGCCGGCGCTAGCCGCGTTGCTCCGCGCTACCGCCAGCCAACCGGCGAACTCTTCCTCACTTAGTCCGGCGCTTACCGGGTTGCTTAGCAGCACCCCGGCTGGCAGGCCGAGTGCCTCTTGGGCCATCAGGACGGCGGCCGCTTCTGCTGGCGTGTCTACGCGCGAGGGCAGCGGCACCTCGGTGAGCGGGACCACGAAGCCGGCCAGGTGTTGCGAGCGGTAGCCAACCAGTGGCACGCCTAACGTTTCGAGGCGCTCGGCGGTGGCGTCCGCGTTGAGGATGCTCTTGGGGCCAGCGCAAACCGTGAGGACGCGGTGGTTGGCGAGCGCGATGAGGTCAGCCGACTCGTCGAATGGCGTGTCGTGCACACCGCCTATGCCACCGGTAGCGAACACCTTGATGCCCACCTTGTGAGCGGCGTAGAGCGTCGTCGCGACCGTCGTGCCTGCGTGATGTTTGCCTGCGATCAGCGCGGCGAGGTTCCAAGACGACGCCTTGTCTGCGCCACCGGCGGCGAGCTTCGCTAGGTCGGCGCTAGTAAGGCCGACGCAGACCGCGCCGTCCAGGATGCCGATGGTAGCGGGAAGTGCGCCCTCTTCTCTGACCACGCTCTCGAGGTGGTTGGCGAGTTCGAGGTTCTGGGGGCGGGGGAGGCCGTGGGTGATGACGGTCGACTCGAGCGCCACCACTGGCGCGCGGCGCCCCAGCGCCGCTGCCACGTCCGGCGAGATGCGGAACGGTGCTAGGGTCACGCGGTCAATGTTACCGCAGTGGCGTAGCTGGCGGCTGCCGACCGCGTGATAACCTTTGGCGGTGAACGTAGAGCTTGCCACCGTGTTCCCCTGGCTGCAGCAGATCGCCTTCGGAGCGGTTGCCGGGTTCGTCGCGGGTTACGCGCTGAAGAAGGTCGGCAAGTTCGTGGCGTTGGCGCTTGGCGTGCTGTTCGTCGTCATCCAGCTCCTCGCGTGGTCGGGCTTCGTCAGCGTCAACTGGGACGTGCTGCAAGCTGGGGTCGACCCGCTGCTCGAGACGAGTTCTCTCGAGCGCGCCTGGCGCGGCCTGCTGCGGATATTGACGTTCAACATCCCGTTCGCAGCGGCTTTCGTGCCTGCCATGGTGATCGGCTTGAAGCGCGGCTGAAGTGGCGTCTCGCGCCGCGTTGCGGAGCGGATCACCGTCAGATGAGTTGAGTCAACCACGCTCAAAGAGGTTGATCGAGTAGACTTGACACACCCTCCCATGCACGATTAGCATAGGAACGTTTGGCACTCACGTGCTGAGACTGCCAAGAAGTGCAGAACGAACCCGGAGGAACCCATGGCAAACAAGAAGCAGACCCTCAAGCCGCTTGGCGACAAGGTCGTGGTGGAAGTCATCGACGAGCCCCAGACCACCGTCAGCGGCATCGTGCTGCCTGACAGCGCCAAGGAGAAGAGCCAGCGCGGCAAGGTCATCGCCGTCGGAAGTGGCAAGCTCCTCGAGAACGGCACCCGCGAACCGATGGAAGTCAAGGTCGGCGACACCGTGCTCTTCGCCAAGTACGGCGGCACCGAAGTCGACCTGGGCGGTCAGGAAGTCATGATCCTGAGCCAGCGCGACATCCACGCCGTGGTCGAGTAACCAAGTAGCCGACTAAGCACGCACCACCAACCACCCGGAACGACTACAGCTAGCCAATTCAGATAACGGAGACAACATGGCAAAAGACCTGATCTTCAAGGAAGACGCGCGGCGCGCACTAGAGCGCGGCGTTAACGCCGTCGCCAACGCCGTCAAAGTAACCCTCGGCCCCAAAGGCCGCAACGTGGTCCTCGAGAAGAAGTTCGGCGGACCCACCATCACCAAGGACGGCGTCACCGTAGCCAAGGACATCGAGCTGGCCGACTCGCTCGAGAACATCGGCGCCAAGCTCCTCATCGAGATCGCAAGCAAGACGAACGAGATCACTGGTGACGGCACCACCACCGCCACCGTCCTCGGCCAGGCCATCGTCCGCGAAGGCCTGCGTAACGTCGCTGCCGGCGCCAACCCGCTTGCCCTCAAGCGCGGCATCGAGAAGGGCGTCGAAGCGGCCGTAGCCAGCATCCACGCCATGTCCAAGCCCATCGAGGACAGCAAGGCCGTAGCGGAAGTCGCGTCCATCTCCGCCAACGACCCAGAGGTCGGGCAGCAGATCTCGAACGCCATGGACAAGGTCGGCCGCGACGGCGTCATCACCGTCGAAGAGTCCAAGACCATGGACACGGAACTCGACTTCGTCGAGGGCATGCAGTTCGACAAGGGCTACCTGAGCGCCTACTTCATCACGGACTCAGACGCCATGGAAGCCGTCCTGGAAGACGCGTACATCCTCATCCACGAGAAGAAGATCAGCGCCCTCAAGGACCTCCTTCCCATCCTCGAGCAGGTCATGCAGACGGGCAAGCCGCTCCTGATCATCGCTGAGGACATCGAAGGCGAAGCCCTCGC
>CALCHY010000052.1 GCA_937907415.1 uncultured Trueperaceae bacterium | reverse complement strand
GAGCAGCGTCCTTCGACTGAGCATCCATGTACACCACGTACGAAGCGATGCCAATACCGATAGCCAACACCCCGAACGCGACCAGCCAGATCTTCATCTGACTCGGCACCCAATCCCCATCCATCTCCGTCATGAACAGCCGACGCCGCAACACATGCATCCGCTGACGATTCAACGCACGCTTCGCCTGATTATCCGTCTCCAAATCAGGCGCGGCGCCAGGCTTACCACTAGGTACTGGCACCGCCAAAATGTAGCGCTGCGCGAGCTCGGGGTCTTCCTCCATCACGGCGTTGACCGCGGCCGTGAACTCTTCGGTTTCGGGATCGCTGGGAATCTCCTCCGCCTGCAGGATCTCCTGAAGGCGAGCGACATCCTCGGCAGCGAGTTTGAGAGCAGTAGACATACAAAGAGTATAACGCGCACGAGTCGAGAACCATCGGAAAAACAAGCATTATCGGCATGGAGTGACCAGCAAGAACGGGAAAAGGTGATAGATTGAGGCGTAGACCTACCTCGGGCGCGGGAAGCGCCAAATCACCAAGGAGTCATTCGCATGAATCTACCCGCCATACTCAAGACCGTCCGGAAGGATGCCGCTGCGGTCTGGCTGCGGCTCTCGGTCCTCGCGTTCATCGCGCTCTCCAACAGCGCGTTCGCTCAGACCTTCACCGAAGAGAACACGCCCATCATCCGCCTCGCGTGCAACGTCTACAACTTGCTCAGCGGCCCCGCCGCGTTCCTCGTGGGCCTGATCGTGGTCGTCGTCGGGGGCATCGCTATCGCTGTTGGCGGCAAGAAGGTCATCGGCGGAGTTGTCTGGGGCATCATCGGCGTCGGTATCGCCATCAGTGCCGGCCAGATCGCCAAGTCCATCATCCCCGACACCGACCAGTTCTGCGTCTAAGCAGGGATAGGGAATGCAGCACCGCGTCTACAAGCTGAACAACAAGCTCACCATCTTCGGACTCGAGTTCTCCGATATTGGGGTAGCCGCGGTGTCGTTCTTCCTGATGAACGGCATAGTGTCCGCCACGCTCAATACCCGCATCAACATCCTCATCATCGTGGCGGGCACCTTTCTCATCACTCGCATCTGGGTAAGCGTCAAAGACAACGTTCCTGACAAGTTCTTCATGCACCTTCTGTACTGGCTAGCAGAGAAGGACCGCGCTTACGCAACCCCCGACCTAGAGCCGGCGCCTGTCATCGTCGACGTTGACGCTGCCATGGCCGCCAAGCGAGAAGGCAGGCGCAAGAAGCGATGATCGGGCTCGGGTTACGCGACCAATCACTCACCATGCGGCTCCCACAGTGGGACCTCCTCAAGGATGTTCTCGTCGCTGAGGATGGCACCCTCGAGGCCGGCATCGAGATCCACATACCGCCCACGACCCTTCTCGACACCAGCGCCGCCGAAAGCCTCCACATGGGATGGATGGCGACCCTGCGTAACGCGCTGCCGCAGAACGAACGCCTGCGCCTCTACATCGAAGCCAGCCCGTTCGGCGAGAAACTCATCCGTGAGTACGAGGGCAACACCGTCAACGAACACCCCCAGGCGCAAGCCATCACCGCGCGCAAGGTCAACTCCCTCATGCACATGCGGCAACAGGGGCACCTCATCCAGTACCGCGCCTACTTGCTCTTCACCACCAGCCCAAAGCGCAAGCGGAAGAAGCGCCAGTCCTACCTGCGTGACGAGTTTCCCGTCATTCACAAGCAAGCGATGGCGGCACGGCAACGACTTCTCGCCATGCTCTCGCGTATGAGCTTCAGTCCCCGCCCCATGGGCACGCAGGACCTGTACGAGCTCTCGTGGCGCTACTTCAACCCCAGCCGCCGCTCCTACCGCCCCCCCGAGTTCGTACCCACCCAGGTGTACGCCGACCACAAGCTGCTGCAGAAAACCCCTCAACTAGCGGACCGCACCCTGCGGAGCCAACTCGTTCAGAGCGACATGGCCATGCGGCCCCTCAACTACTTCCACTACGACAACACCTACTGGGGCATCGTCAGCATGCAGAAGCTGCCAGTCGGCCACACCTACACGAGCATGCTCAACCACATGCTGCGCACGCCGCACATGTTCTGGATGGTGCTCGACTTCCGGCACAACCCCCACAACGCCATGGTCCGCGAACTAACCACGCGCGCCAGGCGCTACCAGGCCGCCGCGAACGACGACACCATCAGCGATTACGCCGACGCCGGCACCCGCACCGGCTTCGCCGAAACCGACGGCGCCCTCATGCAAAGCGCCAGCAGCGGCAGCCACTTCTTCGACCTCGGACTCAGCATGATCATCCTCGAGAACGACCGCGAACGGCTCGAGCAAGGCCTGCAGCACGTCATGGGTGAGCTCAGCGGCGTAAGCGGCCTCGAGACCATCCGCGAAAGCCTCGGCCTAACCGAGCAGTTCTACTCGCTCTCCCCCGGCAGCGGGAAGAACAACGAGCGCCTCTTCACGCAACTCGAAGAGAACGCCACCGCCTTCATCCCCACCAGCAGCCCCTGGCCCGGTTCGCGCAAGCCCACCACGCTCTTCTGGAACCGCTACGACGGCATCACCGCTGTTGACCCGTTCGACCCCAAAGCCACCAACTGGAACGGCATCGTCATCGGCGGCTCGGGTTCGGGCAAGACGTTCTTCATGCAGTGCTATCTAAACGACCTACTCAGGCAAGACACGGACGTAATCATCGTCGACCGCGGATACGGCTACAAGCACCTGGTCGACCTCTACGACGGCGTAACCATCCCCATCGAGCCGCAGAACGGCGTGTCCATCAACCCGTTCGAGCTACCCGACGGCATGATCGAACCCGACGAAGAACGCAAGGCGTTCCTCGCCGCCGTGCTCAAGACCATGCTCGGAGCGCGCGGCGCCAACGTCAGCGGCTCACAGGACGGCATCATCGACGCCGCCATCACGCAAACCTACGCACGCGCTACCAGTCAACGCCGCAACCAGGAGACCGGCGAGGTCGAAACCGTCTTCGACGGCGTCACCCTCGGGAACTTCGTGCGCACACTCCTCACCCTCGAGGAAGTAGGCGACCGCAGCATCAGTGACCTAGAGCGCAAGATCGCGAAGCAACTCGTAGCTGACCTCCAAGGCTGGACGGGTGACACCGCCCTCGGAGCGTTCATCGACCGACCCACCAACATCGACACGGACGCCCCCATCGTCTACTACGAGACCACCGGCCTCGAGGCGAACCCGCAGCTGCGCGCCGTCGGGGTGCTGCTCATAGCTGACCTCGTCTGGCGACGCGTCAAGAAGGACCCGGCGCGCAAGAAGATCGTCGTGTTCGACGAGATGTGGTCGATGCTCAAGATTCCCGAGGCGGCAGCCTTCATCGTCGAGCTCTACAGGCGCTTCCGGCGCTACAATGCCGCGGCTTACAGCGTCACCCAGTCCCTACAGGACTTTCTCACGCCCGAAGCGCGCGGCATCATCCAGAACACCAACTTCCACTTCTTCTTGCGCCTCCCGGGCGAGGACGAGATCATCCAAGACCTCTTCCACCTGCCCGAGAACGCCATGCGAGCCTTCCGTGGCCTCACGGGTCAACGCGGCTCATATAGCGAGTTCATCAGCTTCATCCGTAAAGAAGACGGCATCGAAGGTGACGTCCTACTCCTCCGCCCCCTCCCCTACGAATACTGGCTCTTCACCACACACCCCGCCGACATGGCCCTGCGGAGCGACGTCCTCGCTAAGCACAATCACAACCTCATCGCGGCCATCGACTGGCTCGCGCAGCACCACCCCCAGGGAGCGGACGCATGAAGAGACTACCGGCACTACTGATCACCCTTGCCCTCCTCATCCCCACCGCGCACGCCGAAGACGGCGGCGTCGGCAACGTTTTCGACGAGTTACTCGAGGGCCTATGCGCCGCCGAAGGCTCTATCGAGATTCCGGGCTTGCCGATCCCACTACCGGGCGCGTCCTCTTTCGGACTCGACCTGCGCCCGATGTGCCAATACGCAGACATCGTTAACAAGGGGACGCGGGCTCTGCAGGACTTGCGCGACGGCACGTTGCGCACCACCGAAGACCTCATTAGTCGCACGCTGGAGCATTTCGCGGGATCGCTTGGCAGCCAGATAGGAACCGAGGAAGCCAACCAAGCCATACAGGACTTGGACGAGCAACTGCAAGCAGCGCTCGGCAGTGGCGACAACTTCCTGAGCGCTTACCGTGAAGTGGTTGGAGAAGCGTTCGCAGCCGCGAACGAGGACGCCAAAGAGGCAGCACAATCGGCGCACGAAGCCGCCAGGGACGAGGTCCAAGCGGCCGAAGACCCGAGCCGCCTCTCCCCCAGGGTTCGTATCGAAGCGAACCCCGTGCATCA
>CALCHY010000051.1 GCA_937907415.1 uncultured Trueperaceae bacterium | reverse complement strand
GAGCTGCGCGAGGCGAACCCCATGCTGGGCACGCGCGGCGTGCGCTTGGGGATACTCATCCCCGAACTCACCCGCATGCAGGTCAGGGCCATCTTCGAAGCCGCCTGCGCCGTCAAACGCGAGGGCGGAGCCGTGCGGCCTGAAGTGATGATCCCGCTGGTCAGCCACATGAACGAGCTGCGCAGCCAGAAGCGCGCCCTAGTGGAGGAAGCCAAGCTCGTAATGGCCGAGCAGCGCATGGAAGTCGATTACCACTTCGGGACCATGATCGAGGTCCCGCGCGCGGCCCTGATCGCCGACGAGCTGGCCGCCGAGGCCGAGTTCTTCAGCTTCGGCACCAACGACCTCACCCAGACGGCCTTCGGCATCTCACGCGACGACGCTGAGAAAGGCTTCCTGATGTACTACCTCGAGCACGGCATCCTCGAGGAGAACCCGTTCGCCACCATCGATGCCGCCGGGGTCGGCAAGCTCATGGAGATCGGCACGCAACGCGGGCGCGCCGTCCGCCCCGACCTCGAGGTCGGCATCTGCGGCGAGCACGGCGGCGACCCGGCCTCCATCCACCTGTGCCACCGCTACGGCCTCGACTACGTGAGCTGCTCGCCGTTCCGGGTGCCCATCGCGCGCTTGGCCGCGGCGCATGCGGCACTGAAGTACGGTCCGCAGCTGAAGGCGGGCGCGCAGGCCGCGGCGAGCGGCAACGACGTGGGGAAGGGTGTGGTGCTGACCTGAGCTGGCGGGGTCTAGGCGCGCGCTCGTACGCCCATTAGGTTCGCCGCGCGCCATGCCAACAGACCGGCTCTGGCGGGAAGTGCCCGCCAGAGCCGGTCCGTACACACGTGATTGCTAAGACCCGAAGCCTACGGGGAACATGCCGGGCGCCTGGCCTACAGGCTGCCGACAGCATTGAAGTACAGGTCCTCGAAGGTACCGTTGGAGACGTTCATCTCGGTAACCACGGCCGGGACCGTACCCGGTTCGGTTACGAAACTCAGCACTACTTGGTTCCAACCCTTTTCGAGGTCGAGGTCTACGACCAGCGGCTGAGAGCCAGTGATGCAGCCACCATCCGGACTAGTCACGGCCACGTCGGCGTCGGCGTAGAGCCAGGAGACCATCTGCAGGTCGTAGATTTCCAGGCCAGGATCGTCGAAGTCGATCGCCGTGGGCGTGACGACGGTTAGCGCGGACCCAAAGATTCCCATGACGTACACGGCTGGAACGATCATCGCGGGGCCAGCGCCGACGAGGTACGGGGTGACTTTGGCGCTCGGCACGGACGCCGCTAGCTCGCAGGTACTATCGACGGCGCGAATGAACCCTGTGGCGGGCTGTAGTAGGTTCGCGGGCAGCTCTTCAGCCGTTGGCAGTGGTAGCTCGAAGCTGCCGTCGGCAGCGATCGGCGTCATGGCGCTGGAGTAGGCGCCAGGGACTATCTCGATGACGTCGGCCGGTGCCAACGCGTCCGGATCCAACATGAGCAGGGCGGCGCCTTGGAACTTGACGGTCGGGTCAGGGCTAACCACCGTACCGGCGATGCTCTGCGCTTGCGGTTCGATCGGTGGGGCCTGACCGCAAGCGGCCAGGGCGATCAGTGCAACAAAGGCGACGACGCGTGTGAGATGCTTCATGCGAAAACCTCCGTGCCAGCACAACGTTGGGAAAAAGGCCAGCAAGCGATGGTCGCACGTTGGCCGCGGCGCGACTGTGAAGTCTCGCGCTACGTGGCCGCCGCTAAGTCCCCGAGAAGACCGCCTGGCGCGTGACGATGCGTCTCACGTACTCCTCGTCGAGGCTCACGCCGATGCCGGGGCCGTTCTGCGGGATTCTCTGCACGCCGTTCACGGCCTCGAGCGGCTCGTTGACGATGTCCTTGTCCCAGTAGCGCGAGCCTGACGACGTGTCGCCCGGCAAGCGGAAGTTCGGCAGCGACGACAAGTGCAAGTTGGCGGCGCGGCCGATGCCAGACTCGAGCATGCCCCCGCACCATACGGGCGCCCCGAACGCTTGGGCGATGTCGTGAATGGCCAACGCCGCTCGGAAACCGCGCACGCGCCCGACTTTCATGTTGATGATGCGCCCCGCCCCGATGGCAAGCGCCTTGCGCGCGTCCTCTGGCGAATGGATCGACTCGTCGAGGCAGATGGCGGTTTCGAGCTGCGCCTGCAGTTCGGCGTGGTCGAGGATGTCGTCGTGGGCCAGGGGCTGCTCGATGTAGGTAAGGCCGAACTCGTCTAGCCGCCGCAACGCGGGGGCGTCGATCAGCGTGTACGCGCTGTTGGCGTCCACCGTCAACGAGATCTCGGGGAACGCCTCGCGCACACCCCGAACAGGCTGATGATCCCACCCGGGCTCGATCTTGAGCTTGACCCGGCCATAACCCTGACCCACGCTGGCCGCCGCCAACTCGACGGTCTGCTCGACGCTGTCCTGGATGCCAAGCGAGATGCCGACGGGCACGGGCCGGTCGCTGCCGCCAAGCAACTCGAAGAGCGGCAGGTTCAACATGCGCGCCTTCAAGTCCCAGTAGGCCATCTCCACGGCGGCAACGGCCATGTTGTGGCCACGGATGAAGCGCAGCGCGTGCAGCAGCTCGCCCGCGCTCGCGAAGCTCTTGCCGACGACGGCGGGCGCGATGAAGTCCGACATGACGTGCCACGCGGTGTCCGTCGTCTCGTACGCGTAGCCGGGGAACTCGCCCGCCACGCACTCGGCCATGCCAACCACGCCGTCGCTGGTCAGCGAGGCGATGAGTATGCGCCTGTCTTGTTCAACCCCGAAGCTAGTTCTGAACGGGAACTTGAGGCGCAGTGGCAGTTCGAAGAGCTCAAAGCGGTCGATCTTCACGCGGGGTCCTATCTGTTGCGCAGGCGAGGGTCGAGGGCGTCGCGCAACCCGTCGCCGAACAGGTTGACGCTGAGCGTGGTCAGGAATATGAGGCTGCCGGGGAGGGTCACAAGCAGTGGCAGCGTGAAGATATATGGTCGCGCCTCGCTGAGCATGCCGCCCCAGGAGGGAATGTTGGGGGGCACGCCGAGGCCTAGAAAACTGAGGAACGACTCGCGGATGATGGCGCGCCCGAACTCGATGCTCGCGATGACAAGTATCGAGGAGGAAACGTTGGGCAGCACGTGCCTCAGCATGATGCGCCAGGCGCTCAAGCCGGTGCTCCTGGCGGCTGACACGTAATCGCGCTCGCGGTGCGCGATCACCTCGCCACGCACGATGCGCGCGAACGCCGCCCAACTAGTGGCCACTAACGCGATGATGAGGTTCTGCAGGCTGGCGCCGAGCACCGCAACGATTATGAGAGCGAGGAGGATGAACGGGAATGACCACGCCATGTTGATGAGGGTGGAGATCGCATAGTCGACCCTGCCACCAAGGTAACCGGCGAGCAGTCCGAGGAACGACCCGAGCAGGCCGCCGCCAAGCACGGCCATGGCGCCAACGAACAGGCTGATGCGGCTGCCGAATATGAGGCGGGAGAGGATGTCTCGGCCCAGCTGGTCTGTGCCGAGCAAGTACTGGCTGGAGCCGCGCTCAAGCCAGGCTGCCGGCTTCAGGCGCTGAACGATTGCCTGCTTGAACGGATCGTGTGGTGCCAGTAGCGGGGCCAAAGCCGCGACCAACACGATGAGTAGAAACAGCACGAGGCCGAAGCGCCCCGAGCGGCTGTTGAAGGCGCGCCAGGCCGTGCGCATCAGTACCGAACCCGCGGGTCGATGAGCCCCACGATGACGTCTGCCATTAGGTTGGACGCGACCACGACGGCGGCAGCGAAGAGGACGATAGCCTGCACCACCGGCAGGTCGGCCGTCGAAACCGACGTGACCGCCAGGTCGCCGAGCCCAGGCCAGGCGAACACCGTCTCGGTCACAACGGTGCCGCCCAAGAGGGCACCGAACTGCATGCCGAGCGCCAGCACCACGGGCGTGGCGGCGTTGCGTGCGGCGTGCTTCCAGACGACCGCGGAGCGGCCGACGCCCTTGGCCGTGGCAGTGCGCACGTAGTCCTGCGCCACGACGTCGAGCATTGCTGAGCGCGTCAGGCGCATGGTCAGGGGCAGAACCGACACCGCCAGCGTGAAGCTGGGCAGTACCAGGTGCCGCCAAGTACCGCGCCCACTTACGGGCAACCAGCCGAGCTGAACGCTGAAGAGCACGATGAGCATGAGTCCGAACCAAAAAATGGGCATGGCCTGACCCGCTACCGCTAGCGCCGACGCGAACAGGTCGGTCAGCGAGCCGCGACGCACGGCGGCGAGCACCCCAAGGGGTAGCGCCATGATCACGGTGAGAAGAATGGCGACGCCCGCCAGTTGCACGGTGGCGCCGATACGCGGTGCCAGCAGGCTAGTGACCGGCTGCTGACTGTAGAGGCTGGTGCCGAAGTCACCCCGCAGGGCCGCCGTGGCCCAGCGCCAATACTGCTCGGGAACGCTGCGGTCGAGGCCGTAGCGCAGTCGCAGCGCCTGCACCTCGGCGGCTGTGGCATCCGGCCTAGCCAACGCGCGCGCCGGGTCCTTGGCGACGAACAGGAGCAAGAACGTCGTGATGCTGAGCAGCACTGCGATTATCAAGGCCTGCCCAAGTCGTTGCAGGATGTACGCGGTCATGTAGCGTTCGCCTCGTTCTCTGGGTTTTGCGTGGTGCGGCGCGGGCGGGTGTTCCGCCGCCCGCGCCGCGAATCACACGCTAGCGCCAGCTGGCGTCGTAGTACCTTTCAATCTCGTCTGGCGAGGGCTGCCACAGCACGTCGTTGCTCACGCCCGCCACTACGCGCCCGGCGTACAGAGGGAACATGAACGCCTCGTTCGTGATCTCGTGGATTGCGGTGGCATAGAGCTGCATGCGCTCGTCCAAGTCGACAGTTTCCAGCGCGCGCCGCACGGCCTCGTCGATGGTGTCGTCAGTGCCGACGGTGAACTCGCCTACGTCACCCTTCTCGAAGTGGATGTTGAGGACGGCCGAGGCGTCGTATACGGAGCTCGAGCCCCACGAACCAACGTAGAGCGGCAGTTCACCTGCCGCCAGACGCTTGGCCACCACGTCGTACTGACCGCCGTACCACTGGAGGTTGGTGCGGATACCGACCTCCTCGAGGTAGCCCTGGATGGCCTGCACTACCTGCTGGTCGCGGTAGCCGAAGATATCCACGGTGAAGCCGTCGGGGTAGCCAGCCTCGGCGAGGAGTCTGCGCGCCTCCACCGGGTCGTAGTCGTAAACCACGGCGGCGTCTGATTGGCACCCGAACTGCACGGGGTTGCACGGCACGTCGATTACGTTGCCGTATCCAGACAACAGCACTTCGACGATCTCGTGCTTGTCGATGGCGTGGGCCACGGCGCGTCGCACCCTCGCGTCCGTGAAGTAGTTTGAGCCGCTCGAAGCCGTGGCATCGAACTGCACGAACCAGATACGCAGGATGTCAGCCGCCTCGGCGTGGGCGCGGCTGCCTAGCGCCATGGCCTGGTCTGGCGAGATGCCGCCCGAGCGCACGATGTCGATGTCGCCGGTCATGAGGGCTGCGATGCGGCTAGCTTCCTCTGGCAGCGTGTGGATGACGAGGTTCTTGATGGCAGGCATGGTCTTGGAGCCCACGAAGTAGTCATCGAAACGCTCGAACTTGAGTTTGTTGTTGTCGTTGCTCACGAAGACGTACGGGCCCGTGCCCACTGGATGCTGGCCCAGCTCGACCGCCCCACCCTCCCTGCCGATGATCGACGCTGGGTAGATTACGCCCACGAGGGCCAGGGTTTCGATGGCGGTCGGCGTGAGCGCGCGCGAGACGATGCGCACGGTATAGGGGTCCACGACCTCGACGTGGTCGATCCACTGCAGGGTTCCCGTGCCCGCCAGGCCGGCTCCCTCACCCACCACCCAATTGAGGGTCGCCGCCACGTCGGCGGCGCTGAAGTCGTCTCCGTTATGGAACTTGACGCCCTGCCGGAGCTTGAGCACCAGCTCGGTCGGGCTGGCCCACTCCCAACTCGTGGCGAGATGCGGCTCGAACTCGTTCGTGGTGGCGTTCCGGTGGATTAGGGTGTCTGCCACGTTGTGCGCCACAATCAACGCGAGGCGCTCGGACGTAGCGTAGGTGTCCAGCGTGAGCATGGTGCGCTCGAACGCCACGTTGAGGGTGTCGCTCTCGCGCCCGGCGAGCGCGGTGGCGAACACCAATGCGACGAGTACTGCGGCTAATCTCTTCATCTTGGCTCCTCCAGGTAGGTCCCGAACTCTGACCAGAGGGCCTCTGCCCTCTCCAGTCGTCCGCGTGAAGCGGGGGTCTTGCGTGCTACTTCCATCACGAGGGCTTGCGTCAGCGCGAACGCCGCGGAACTCGACTTCCAGCTCGTCACCCCCGCCGTGGCGACGCGCAGGCGGGCCGTGGCCAGAGCCAACAGGGGTGAGGCGAACTCGTCCGTTAGCAGCACGACGGGCATGGACGCCGCAAGGTACTTGGTCAGCTCGTGGGTGGCGCGGGAGTAGCGGGCGATGCTCACTACCAGCGCCGCTTGCCGCGGCCCCACGTCGAGGAGTTGGTCTGGCACTACGCGGACGTCACCCGTGAGGAGGGTCACTCCGGGGCGCGTCATGGCGAGGAAGTGGTGGGCCATGCCTGCGACGAACATCGAGGCGCGGTTACCGAGCAACCACACCCGCTCAGCGTCTGCCAGGAGTTGCGCTGCTGCCTCGAGCTCCTCGTCTTGGCCTAGTAGGTAGCGCAGGTTGTCGACCTCGGTGTTGACGAAGGCCGTGAGGAAGCGCCCCTCGCTCGGGGCCATGTCGATGAGGCGCTGGCGCTCGGAACTCTCGTGCTTGATGGCGCCCTGGAGCTCGAGCCAGCCCCTGAAGCCGAGTGACTGCGCGAAGCGCACGACGGTGGAGGCCGAGATGCCCATCTCGCGGGCGAGGTCGGCGGCGCTGGCGAAGCCGGACGTCACGGGGTGGCTGAGGAGGCGATCGGCGATCTGCCGCTCGCTAGGCGTGAGCGAGCCGGCGCGTTCGGCGATGAGTTCCGCTACGCGCGTCCTTACCGGTTCTCGCAACTTGTCTTGCAAGTCGATATTCAGCTTGCAAGGATTGTTGCACGAACGGCAGGCGGCGGCAAGGCCCGGCGTTGGACGAGGCAGCCGCGCCTAGGCCGTCGTGGGCGGCGCGCTCATCGGGTAGTAAGCGGCGGGACCCGTCCGGTCGTAGACTCTTTCATGCCAACCGTGCTCCCTCAC
>CALCHY010000050.1 GCA_937907415.1 uncultured Trueperaceae bacterium | reverse complement strand
GGTAACCCACTTGAACGGGGGTGAGGTCGACGTCTTCGCCAGCAGTGGCGGCGCCGTCAACGGCCTCGCGTTCGTGGCCGCTCACCCTAACGCCGTGCGCACCCTCGTTGCGCACGAGCCGCCACTCGCCCGGGTCGTACCGGATAGCGCGACGGCCTTGCGCGCCAGCAAGGCCATCAGCGATGCTTACGAGCGCGGCGGCTTCGGCCCAGCCATGGCGCGCTTCATCATGCTCGTCAGTCACGTTGGCCCGCTGCCAGCCGACTACCTTGACGCGCCCGACCCAGACCCAGCCATGTTCGGGCTACCGAGCGCGGACGACGGGGCAAGGAACGACCCGCTGTTCGCGCAGAACATGATTTCAAGCACGCACTACCAGCCCAACATCGTTGCGCTGCGCGCCGCCCCCACCCGCATCGTGATCGCCGTCGGCGCTGGCTCGGCCGGGCAGCTAGCCGAACGCGCCGGCCGCGCGGTCGCCGAGCTGTTGGGGTTGGCGCCAGTCGTGTTCCCTGGCGACCACGGCGGCTTCCTCGGCGGCGAGTACGGCCAGACGGGCGAGCCGGACGCCTTCGCCGCCAAGCTCCGCGAGGTACTAACGCCCGGCTAGAGGCAGTACTCGCCCGCGGCGGCGAACCCGCCCTCGCGGCGTCTGCACTCGAACGCCTGCGCGGCATGTGCCTCCGGCGCCCCTTCCCAACTAGGGAACAGCAGTAGACGTTGCCACACGGCGGCCAGCGAGTCATCCATGAGTTGACCCTGACGCAAGGCAACGTCTACTACTTGTTCCTGGGCCAGGCCGGACTCCATGACGAACTCGGCGACTAGCGCGTCGCCGCCGCTCACCTCCACCTCGTAGGGGTTGAAGAACGCCAAGGAGGCCGCCACGTCGAGCGCCCCCGCCGCGGAGGCGAGATTCAGAGTGTGAGTCTCCGCGCCGAGGTCAACGGCCTCGAGCTCGTGCCACACGGCGTGATCTTCGATGCCGCCGGTGGTAAGGAGGCACGGCATGCCGAGGCACGGCGCTGCGTCGGCCTGCGCCTCGCCGATCACCGCCCGCGCAGCAGCGATCAGCGCTGCCTCCTGCCCCATCACCTGGTGCATGACGAAACGCCACGACACATGCTGTCCAACGCCGAACTCCTCGAGCGGCGCGACGTGCTCGGCGCCGAGTTCTGCCACCAGTTCCGCGTGCAGCGAAGGGCCAAGGTTGTAACGGTCGACTTGCACGAACACGACGGGGGAGCGCCCTGTGCTCAGCACGCGCACGGTTCCGTGGTGGCGAGTGCGCTCGAGCGCACCATCGGCCACCTCTAACGCGAGCAGCGCCTTTGCCAGCACGCCGACCTCGGCCGAGGCGAGGAAGACGGAGTCGCTCGGAGGCAGGGCGGCCTCCACGGCGGCCTCTAACACCTCGGTGTCGATCTGCACGTAGTCGCCGCCAACGAACGCCGCGATCTCTTGATCGAGCGACTGGCCGGCCTGTTGCGCGGAGGCCGCGCCCAAGAGGAGGGCAAGCACCACGAGCATGCCCGCGCGACAGATGCGTACACCACTGAATAACTGACGTTCACTCATGCCGGCAGCATAGCCACGCGCCGTCAACGTGCCGTCATTCCCTCAGTTACGCCGCACGCGCGCCAAGCGGCCTATCGTGGGGGGAGTCACCACTAGAGGAGTCGTAATCGTGTCAAAGACCACCGTTCAGATCCAGTACTGCGTTCCCTGCGGCCACCTGCCGCGTGCACTTGATGTCCAGAAGGCCATCCTCGAGCGCTTCGGTGAGAGCCTCGGCGGCGTGACGCTCAAGCCCGGCGCAGGCGGCATCTTCACCATCGACGTTGGCGACGAACGCGTCTACACCAAGCCGGAAGAGTTCGACCTCGACGAGGTCCTGCGGAGCATCGACCAGCGTGTCGCTAGCGCACCCCTGGCGTAAAGCACGTGGCCGCGGTCAAGGTCCTCATCCCTCGGAACGCCACCTTCGACCTCGCGAGGGGCCAGGAGGGCGTGCAGTTCGTGGCGTACGATCAACGCCAGCCCATCCCCGCTGAGCACCAGGACGCCGAGGTGCTGGTCGCCTGGTTGAACCCCTCGGCGCAGTTGGCGCGCGCCGCGAATGACCTGCCGCGCCTGCGGCTCGTGCAGGGCCTGATGGCCGGAGTCAACACCCTAGTTGCGGCCGGGTTCTCTGAATCGGTGCTCATCAGCAACGGTCGCGGCCTGCACGATCAGCCGGTGGCAGAGCACACCGTGGCGCTGCTATTGACGGCCGCGCGCCGCATCCACCTCATGCGCGACGCCCAGCACGAGCACCGGTGGCCGGGAGAACTGGGCGGCGGCCAGCCGGACCGCGACCCTGACGTCTTCACCACGCTGCGTGACTCGAATGTGACGGTGTGGGGGTTCGGGAGCATCGCCGCTGCGTTGGCGCCGATGCTAACGGCGCTCGGCGCCAAGGTCACCGGCGTAGCCACGGCGGAGGGCACGCGCGGCGGCTACCCCGTGGTCACCGACGCTCAGTTGCCCGAACTCCTGCCCACCACGGACGCGCTCGTGATGATCCTGCCAGCCACCCCGGCCACCGCCGGTGCACTCGACGCCAGGCTGCTGGCGCTCCTGCCGCGTCACGCTTGGGTGGTCAACGTCGGCCGCGGCGCGAGCATCAACGAACCAGACCTCATCCGCGCCCTGTCGCAAGGCGAGCTGGGCGGCGCGGCCCTCGACGTGTTCTCGGAGGAACCGCTGCCTGCCAGCTCGGAACTCTGGGGCCAACGCAACGTCATCATCTCGCCGCACGCGGCGGGGGGCCGCCCGCTCGGCGCGGAAGCCCTCGTGCGCGAGAACGTGAAGCGGCTGCTTACTGGGCAGCCGCTCGTGAACGCCATCGAGCGTTCTAAGGGGTACTGACGTTCAAGCCGCGCCGCGCCGCCTGACCACGACGTCGACGAAGATCGACGCCAACAGCACGATGGCCGTGGCTATGAGCTGGATGGCGGCGCTGAGCCCGAGCAGGGCCATGCCGTTGACGATGGCGGCGATGACGATCC
>CALCHY010000049.1 GCA_937907415.1 uncultured Trueperaceae bacterium | reverse complement strand
GTGGTGAGTTCGGGCAGTAAGTCGAGGGCGTGGCCGCTGGCTCGTTGCGCCTTGAAGCGCGCGACGAGGTGGTTGAGGTCGTTTTCGAGGCCGTAGGCGGCTTGGTAGTGCTCTGTGGCGCCGTGGTGGTCGTTGACGCTGGTGAGGGCGTCAGCGAGGGCGGCGTGCACTTGGGCTCGCGTGTTGTTGGGGTGGTCGGCGGCTAGTTGGAGGGCTTCTTGGTAGTGGGGGATGGCGCTGTTGGCGTCGGTTTCTTGGTGTGTGCGAAGGGCGTAGTTGAAGCGCGCTTCGAATCGTTCGGGGTGGGCGCGCATGACGTACTGGTAGGCGAACTCGGCGGCGTCCTTGTTGCCGAGGTGGTCTTCGGTGACGGCGAGGCCGAAGAGCGCGTCGTAGTGCATGGGGTCGAGCGCGCGGGCTTCGAGGAACGCTTGGCGGGCGGGCTCAGCTTCTTGGTACTCGAGAAGTGCGTAAGCGTGCTGCGCCCAGTCGTCGGCGTCTGCGCCTGCTGGGGCTGTGGGGTACGGGTGGAAGGTGACATTGGCGAGTCGCGTGAGGAGCTTGGCGGTGGGTTCGAGCTCGTCGTTGGGTATGGGCCCCAGGAGCGCTTGGCCGTTGACGTGGAGCAGGTTGGGGAGTTCGGTGGTGAGGTCCGCGTCGGGCTCGTGGGGGGTAAGTGCCAGGTAGTTGCTGGGGGCGGTGGCTGTTTCGGTTGCGGTTGCGATGAGTGCGCTTTGGGGGGTGTGGTCGGGGTGGTGGACGGTGTGGGCGGGCATGCCTTTGCGGCGGAGTTCCGCGCGAACATCGTCTTCTTGCCATTCGCCTATGGGCCCGACGAGCAGGATTATCTGGTCGCCTGCTTGCATGAGTGCGAGCTCGCGGTTCTCGTTGGTGAGGGTGTCGTGTGGTTCGCGGAGGTCGTTGAGGTCGGCGCTTGTGTTGGCGATGAGGTAGGTGCCGGCCTGGAGGGCCGCACGGTTGGCGAGGATTGGCAACGTGGGTTCCCAAGCAGGTTCTTCAACGACTACGTGATTAGTCGACTCGTCGACTTCATCCAGGGAGGCTACTGGTTCCTCTTCCCCACTGGTGGGTGCGTTGGCGTCGACCGCTTCCAGAGTCGGTTCCTCGGTTGTTTCGGCGGGTGCTTCCGCTACGGGTTCTTCGCTGGCTACTTCGGTGATTATTTCGGGTTCGGGGAGCGCCGCGGTTTCGCCGCTGGGGTGCTCGGTCGTGAAGCTGGCGATGCCCCGCGCGCGAAGGATCCCGCGAAGCTCGTTGGCTTCACCGAGCGGCATGGGCCCAACGTAGAGCCGGTACGTGTCGTTATCAGCGTGCACGACGGGCGCGAGCTCGAGTTCGTCTAGGGTCGTGAGGGGTTGTTCGAAGTGGTTGGCGGCGCGGCCGGAGGCGACGTGAATGAATACGGGGAGGGTGAGGTCGACGACCTCCTCGATAACTTCCTCCACGACCACGTCGGCGTCTGCTTCGGCTACTTCAGCACCTAGGTCGGTTGCCTCCGCGACCGCTTCAGGTGACGTCGCGGTTTCCGCCGCGGCCTCTTCTGTGCTGTCCTCGGCGAGCGCATCATCTTCGGTCGTGTCGGCGCCGCTCGCGACTACGGGCTCGTCCTCGGTGGCCACGGCCGTGCTGTCGGGTGCTGGCGCCTCCTGGGGCACGACATCCGCCACGATCTCGGGCTCGGCGATGGCCCGCAGCGGCGCGGTCACTGCGCTCGGTTCAAGAGCGAGCTCGCGGGGTGCCGGTTCGGTGATGGCGAGTTGCTCCACGGCGGGTTCTGGGAGGGCGATGGGCAGTTCTGCCGGGTTGACGGGTTCTGTTGCGGTGGTGGCGGCGTCTGGTGTGGCGCGTTGGTCGATGGCCGTCTGGTGTTCGGGGGTCAGGGTGCCGAGTGCTGCGCGGCTGGTGATGCCGGCGGCGTGGATGCGCTCGAGGGCTATTTCGGCTGCGGCGCGCGTGCTGTAGGGGCCGGCGTGCACGAAGGTGAAGGGCGGCGCGTCCTGCGTGAAGGATGGCTCGCCCAGGAGCGCTAGGGCGTTGCTGGCGTCGGCTGCGAGGCGGTCACTCCGGTAGGCGCCGATCTGAACTTGGTACGCGGTCTCGATGGCCTCCTCGAGCGTCGTGACGCTCACGCGGTGCCCATCGAGCTCGAGTGCGGTTCGGGTGGTGGCCAGGGTGGGGTCGGTTAGTGGGCCGACGAGGACGCGGTAGGTGTGTTGTTGCAGGTTGATGCTCTCGTAGCCGGGCACGGTGGTGGTTTCGGTGATGACGCTGGTGGGGTGGTTGGTGAGCGCTGCAGCTTGGGCTTCGGCGGCTTCGAGGGTGGTGTGCGGCTCGAGCGCGAGGTAGGTGACTTGCGCGAGCGCGGTTGGGGTGAGGAGGGCGAGGGTTAGGAGTGTGGCGTGGATGGTGCGGCGCATGAGTTTGGGTGGGGTCCTCTCGGGTTAGTAGTCGAAGGGGGCGGGCTCGAAGGCGGCCACGAGGCCTTTGGCGTGGGTGTCGAAGGTCTTCTTGTCTCGGGCGCGGTCGCGAGCTTCGTCGTAGTCGACGCTGCTTTCTCGCGCGAGGATGGCGAGGCTCTCGTCCATGAGGCGCATGCCGAGGTTGGCGCTGGTTTGGATGGCGTTGGGGATCTGGTGGGTTTTGCCTTCGCGGATGTTGGCCTTGATGGCGTGCGTCATGAGCATGAGTTCGTACGCGAGGCTGCGTCCGCCCTTCTTGTTGGGTAGGAGCTGTTGGCAGACGACGGCGCGGAGGCTGCTGGCGAGCTGGGTGCGTACGAGGTTTTGTGCTTCGTGGGGAAAGACGTCGACGATGCGGTCGATGGTTTCGCTGGCGCTGTTGGTGTGGAGGGTGCCCATGACGAGGTGGCCGGTTTCGGCGGCGGTCACGGCGCTGCTGATGGTTTCGAGGTCGCGCATCTCGCCGACGAGGATGATGTCGGGCGCCTTGCGTAGGGATCCGCGTACGCCGGCGGCGAAGTCTTTGGTGTCGGCGGCGGCGCCGACTTCTTGTTGGGTTATGACGCTCTTCTGGTTGTGGTGAATGAACTCGATGGGGTCTTCGATAGTGAGGATGTGCCGCGTTTGGGTTTTGTTGACGTGGTCGATGAGCGCGGCGAGGGTGGTGCTTTTGCCGGAGCCGGTGGGTCCGGTGACGAGCACGAGGCCTTGGGAGTCGCGAGTGAGGTCGTGGAGGCTGGTGGGCAGTCCGAGCGCGTGGAGGGGCGGGATGTTGGTGGGGATGCTCCTCAGGACGGCGCTGATGTTGCCGCGCTCGTAGAAGAGGTTGACGCGGAAGCGGCTCTTGGCGGTGGCGACGCTGTAGTCGAGTTCGCGGTGTTGTTCGAGGGCGGCGCGCCGGTCGCCGATGAGGTCGTTGAGGATTTCGTCGGCGAGGGGTTGCTCGTCCATAGGGGTCCAGGTGCCGTGGACCTTGTAGTAGGTGCGGGTGCGTTCGCGGAGCATGAGGTCGCTAGCGCCGTCGTCGATCATCTTGTCGAGCACTGGTGTGAGGTGGGGCATCTGCTGCATGTGGTTACTCCCGGGTGCGGACGAAGACTTCGTCGAGGGTGGTCACGCCTTGGGCGGCTTTGACGAGGCCGTCTTCGCGTAGGGTGCGGAAATCGCCGCGTTTGCGGGCCATGTCGCGGATGTCGTTGGCGGTGGCGCCTTGGATGATGGCGTCGTTCATGTTCTCGTCGATTGCGAGGACCTCGTGGATGGCGGCGCGTCCGAGGTAGCCGGTGTGGTCGCATTCATCGCAGCCCTCTCCCCTGCGCCAGGTGGGGTTGGGTAGGGGGATGCGGCCTTCGTTGAGGGTGTCGAGCATCTCGGGGTTGGGTTCGTCGGGGACGGCGCAGTGCTTGCAGATGCGTCTGACGAGGCGTTGCGCGAGGACGCCGAGGAGGCCGCCGGCGATGTTGTAGGACTCGACGCCCATTTCGCGCAGGCGGGTGATGGCGCCGGGCGCGTCGTTGGTGTGCAGGGTGCTGAGGAGTAAGTGGCCGGTGATGGCGGCTTCGGTGGCGGCCTTGGCGGTTTCGCCGTCGCGGATCTCACCGACGAGGATGATGTCGGGGTCCTGGCGCAGGAAGGAGCGGACGGCGCGGTCGAAGGTGAGACCGGTGGCGCGGTTGACGGCGACTTGGTTGATGCCGCGCACTTCGTACTCGACGGGGTCTTCGATGGTGACGATGTTGATGGTGGGCCTAGAGAGGCGTTTTAGGACGCTGAAGCTGGTGAAGGACTTACCGGAGCCGGTGGGGCCGGTGACGAGGATCATGCCGTACGGTTTGCGGATGAGCTCTTGGAAGATCGAGAGGTTGTCGGGGGTGAAGCCGAGGTCTTCGATCTCGTGAATGTCGTCTTCCTTCTTGAGGATTCGCATTACGGCCTTTTCGCCGTTGGTGATGGGGAGGA
>CALCHY010000048.1 GCA_937907415.1 uncultured Trueperaceae bacterium | reverse complement strand
GCCGCAACCCAAGAACCTCGGTACCGGGGGCGCGACCCGCTCCCGGTAACCAGTTGAGAGAGGCATTCTTGAAGAGAATGTTCAACCACACGACTAGGCTCCTGCTGCTGGCTGCGGCGCTCGTCTTCCTTACAGCCTGCGACCCGGATCGCGCTGGTGGGGGAGTCCCCGGCGAGATCACCGGCACCGTCACCGGCTACGACGGTCCGGATGCCGACGTGATCGTCCAGATTATGAACCACACTAGCGAGAGCGGACCCACTTTCCACCAGGTTGGCGAAGGCACCATCAAAGGGGACACCCTCTCCTTCGCACCCAAGCCCGCGCCAGTAATAGCCCTCTACACTCCCGCCAACATCGGACTCGAAACCGACCAGCCAGACCTACGAATCGGAATCGCAAAAGTACTACTCGCAGACCAAAGCGGCTCCTTTGACCTTGGCAAGAGAAACCCCAACCTGCCGCCCGATGAAGCCCAAGTGGGCGACGCCATCGCATACTTCCTCTACGCCGACAGGGCAGGCACCATAACTGTCCCAGAAGAAGCCACCATCAACGACGGAATGACTGGAGAAGCCGCCCTAAGCGAAGGCTGGAACGTCCTCACCATGACTATCACCAGCATCGACTCAGAGAACCGCGAACAACGCATGAGCACCGGCAGAGTCAACGATTACAACTGGTTCTTCGCGAGCCTGGGCGATAGCTGAATAGGCTAGAGCCTGTGCGTTAGGCTTAGGGTTATGTCGCCCTGGATCCCCTTCCGGGTGCGCGACATAACCAGTGTAGGGCGCCCGCCTTCCCCCCGTGGGCGCTCTGCCCATTGAAGTAAGCAAACTTCGTCACCGACGGGCAAAACACGATATTCTCAGTTACGGAGGAAACAATCATGACCAAGTCCGAACTTATCGACAACGTCGCAACCCAAACCGGCCTCAGCAAGAAGGACGCGGGCGCAGCAATCAACGCCGCGCTCGACACCATCCAAGGCACCCTTGCTAAGGGTGACGCCGTCCAGATCACCGGCTTCGGCACCTTCGAAGTCCGCCAGCGCGCTGCCCGCGAAGGCGTCAAGCCCGGCACCAACGAGAAGATCCGGATCCCCGCCAGCAAGGCGCCCGCCTTCAAAGCCGGCAAGACCCTCAAGGACGCCGTCAACAACTAAGACCGCATCCCGAACCAGGAACGAAGAGCCGCGCCCACGATGGCGCGGCTTAACTATTGGGGGGTGGCTGCGTTCGCTCGCCACAGACGAAGTATAGTGAAACTGCTATATTCTGGATTGGATGACCTATGGCGCTAACCAAACCCGTGAAGTGGCTGGGTTCCTCCCTCAAGGACACGCAGGCCATGCCCGAAGACGCCCAGGACGCCATAGGCTACGCCCTCGGACAAGTCCAAGAGGGCAAACACCATGTCAGCATCAAACCCTTAACTGGCATCCCCGGCGTCTCCGAAATCGTGGCCAACATCGACACAGACACCTACCGGCTCGTCTATGTAGTGAACCTCCCCGACGCCATCTACGTCCTCCACGCCTTCAAGAAGAAATCAAAATCAGGCATCGCCACCCCCAAGAAGGAGATGGACCTCATCCGCGCCAGGTTGCGGCAGGCACAGGAGGCATCAAATGAGCAGAACCGATGACAACACCATCGTAGAAAGCAGCGGCAACATATTCGCCGACCTCGGGCTACCCAACCCGGAAGAGCGCCAACTGAAAGCGCGGCTCGCCAGCAGGATCAACGACGAGATCGAAGCGAACGGCTGGACACAAGCAGAAGCATCTAGAATCCTCGGCCTACAACAGCCAGACGTCTCCCGCCTAACGCGCGGCATGCTGAAAGGCTTCTCGATCGAACGCCTTATGGCCCTGCTCGTCACCCTTGATTACCGAGTCACCATCCACATCGAGGGCAAGAACCAACCCCCCGAAGAGATAGGGGTCACCAGCAACCACCACCCGACGCCCGCATGAGAGAAAGCCCGCCAGCGGGCAACCGCCCTCCCGAACGGAGGGCAGCATGCCTACCTACGCCCGCGGGAACCTCTGGGCCCACCAACACGACCTCACCTGCATCACCACCAACGCCGTCACCACCCGCGCCGGCCTCGTCATGGGAGCCGGCATCGCCAAGCAAGCCGCCGACGACCACCCCCGCCTACGGTTCCTAGCCGCCCACATCATCCGGCAACAACCCAACCCCAGGCACTACGGGTTCCTCCCCCTCCCGAACCCCCTCGCACCCCTCGCGCTCTTCCAAACGAAAGATCACTTTCGCGAGCCCGGCAGCCTCGAGCTCATCCAACACTCCCTCGAAGGCCTCACCGCGTACGCGCTCGCGCACCCCGAAACGCGCATCGCGCTGCCGTACCCCGGCATCGGGATGGGCGGCCTCGACCCCGCCACCGTGCAACCACTCCTCCAGACGCTCCCCCACAACGTGATCGTCTGGCGCCTCCGGTAGTCCCAGGCAACGCAAGATCCTCCCCCCTTTCCCGGCCGGCGAGCGTGGCCACCGCACCACGAACGCAAGAACGCGCCGCCTATACGTTAAGAAGGCCCGCGAGCGGGCACCGGCACGGCAACGCCCAACCCCGCCCAAAGCGGAATCACGGGGCGGAGGAGGCCCACTCGTGCCACAAGACACCACCACTACCCTCGAAGAACTCCACAGCGTCCTCAGCGAGATGCTGCAGGAAGGCGTCGACCCCAGCACGCCCATCCGCATGCGCTCGCACTCGCGCGAACCCAACATCATCACCGACCCACCTGCCGCACCCATCGACACCGCCTGGCATCACGCCGAAGAAGGCGTCATCTACCTCGACGAGCACGACATCTGAAAAGGGGGGAGGAAAATGCGTCGCGCCACACACGCCCAAACGCACCGCAACGAGAGCCGCAAGGACGGCTCCACCATCCACCAAGCCACCTACCGCCTCGACCCGCCCCTCGAGCTCACACCCCACCACCTCGAGGGGAAAGCCGAGCTCGTGATCGTCAGCACCAGCCTGGACCCACGGCATGAGATCGACGAGACGATCATCTCGCCCACCAACGAGGCTCGCGGCAATCGGATCGGCATCGAGATCCTACGCACTCCCGCCACCAGCCACCAGGCCGCGCTCGAGCGGCTGGGCTACAGCTTGGGCTGAGGCGCCTCTTTAGGAAGCGCCCGGGGGCGCAGGAGCAGGAGCATGCTCGAAATCACTCTCTTGTTCATCGGACTGGCTGTCGGCGTAAGCGCTCTCGTAGCGCTACACGACCCCCTCGCCCACCACGCCCCCAAGGCGCTCGCCGCCACTGCACCAGCCCGCGCACCCCTCGTGGACACGATCGCAGGGTGGGCCAACAGCGGAATCAGTGGTAGAATACGAACATGAGAAGAGATGCTGAGGTGGCGGGGGCCACCCGCCTAACCAGGACCGACCTGGAGATGGCCGCCAGATACGCCGAACGGCGCGCCCGCGACCTCCTAACTGAGGCAGCCACCGCCAACAGCCACTACGCCAAACAAAGCATCACGCGCGACGCCAGAGACCACGAACGCCGAGCCCGCAAGTACCGCCGCGCCGCCACCAGCACTCCCGACAACATGTCCAGGGAAGACGCCCGCGCCGCCCTCGCCGTCTTAGAGGACTACCTCCTCGCCACCACCACCCCGGCAGAAGCGCGCGACCTACACCGCGACCTCAACCGCCTCCACCGCAAACTCGCGCGCCACGACGCCGCCAAAGCCGCCTAGAAGACCCCACCCCCAAAAAGGAGACACCAGTGACCCTCGCCAGCACGCAGGCGAGCGGCGAAAGCATGCCGCCAAGCCTCACTGCCACCCTTAACCACCGCGAGTTCAAGGACGCCCTCGGCCGCGTCGCGCGCATCATCCCCAACCGCAGCGCCAGCCCCGGCTTCACCCTCGTCCAGATCGCCTTCACGCGCGGCGCCATCACCCTCACCGGCAGCTTCAACATCCAAACAGTGAGCGGCGTCGTTCAGGGCGTCCACCACCGGCATGGCGACTCTTGCAGCGCGCTGACGGTTACGGCTACAGCCGCCTCTCAACCACGAGCCAGGAGGGCGGCGCTACGGCGCCGCACTCCGTTCCTCCCCGCCGTGAACGACGGGGTTTCCACGGAGCAACAATCTGATGATCCTTACGTTCAATCGTGAACACCTCAAGCGCCTAGCGGCCGCCACCGAGGCGGCCACGCGCTTCGCGCCCACCTTCGAGCAGCTCTACGACCCCGCCATCCGCAAGGACGGCAAGACGCCCGCCGAAGGCGCGTTCCCCAAGCCAGACGAAATCGACCCCACCAAGATCCCGCCGGGACTATGGCTCGTCGGCGACCAAGGCATCTATTTCATGAGTAACGCCCACGCCGAACTCCCCAAAGGCCTGAAGAACGACGTCGCCTACGCCCACGAAGCCAACCCCACCCGCGTCCCCTTTGATGACTGGTGGGACGTCAAGAACCGCTCCTTCGGCGGCGACGACGGCGTCGAGTTCATCGAACTCGAAACCATCGAAGCGTGGCTCAACAACGGCCACCTCCCGAACGCCCGCCTCGAACTAACACCCACCCAGTTCCGGTTCCTCTAATGCCACGCGCCCTCCCCAACCACTGCCAACGCTGCGGCGAGAAGACCAACACCACCACCGGCAGCTACTTCGACGAAAGCATCATCTGCATGCGCTGCAACCAGATCGAACGCAAGCACCCCGACTTCACGCGCGCGCAAGAGGCCGAAACCGCGCAAGTGCGAGCCGGCAACTACAACTACCCCGGCATTGGCCTCCCCGAAGGCCTGCTCCAGCAGTGCCAGCAAGCCCGGCGCGACACCCAAGCTGAGCTCGATACCGCGCAGGCGCTCCTCGTCACCAACTAACCAGCGGCGCCAACAGCAGGAAGAAAGCCTAGCGGCAAGCAGCACGGGACACCACCGAAAGGAAGCCCCCATGCTGCAAATCACCCCCAACTCGCGCCCAGCCTTCCAACCCGACATGATCGAAGACCGCATCCGCGAGCTCCGCGAGATCGCCAAGCCCATCGTCCAGCACTACCAGAGCGACCTCGGGCACGACGAGAACGCCCTCCGCGAGCACCCGCACGTCAAGGAATGGCTCTGGGTGCCGTACCCCAACGGTACGCACATCGCCAGCCTCAACCCCCGCGGCAAGAACTGGGGGCGAGCCATCCTCGAACACTGCCAGAGCGCCTACCGCGAGACGCCCACCCCCTACCTCATCACCCCCCAAGGCGTCACCGCCACCACCTGGGAGCGCGTGAAGGCCGCGGTCGAGCGCCTCACCGACCCCACCTACGAGGTGCAGACGGCCGAAGGGGAGACGCTCATCACCACCACCGACTGGTACCGCGCGCTACGCACCCTCGAGTACCACAAGGGCGCCGCCACCCTCCGCGAAACTAGCGAACCCAAGCCCCTCCTCGAGCGCGACACCCCACAAGCAGAGCGCGCCTAACGACGCACCGGAAGGACACCATGGAGAAGACCCTCCGTCGGCACATCAACGAGCGCGAAACCGCCGAGGACCTCGAGAAGAACGATCCTAAGTCACGAATACTTTCACGATAGACTGGCCGTACCACACAGAGCGCGACCAGGAGAGCGAGAATGAAGGGCCAAGCAGTGGTTTACCAGGGCCAAGTGTTCGAGAACGAAAAGCACGCACGTTGGGCCGTATTTCTCGACGCCCTCGGCCTCGACTGGGATTACAAGCCCCAGGGCCACACCCTTTACGGCGGCCAGCGCCACGTGCCCACATTCTTCCTGGGAAGCTCCCAAGCCTACCTAGACGTTCACGAGGACAATGCCGCCGGCATCAGGCGCAGCCCCCTCGAATCACAAGTCAAGGCCGCGAAGCTCGCGACCGGTTCGGTACGCGGCGTCATCCTCGTATACGGCGGTCCCGACTCCTACCGGCCAATCCTCTTCCACGCGAAGGACCCAGCCGAACCGGAAATGCACGACTGGCTCCAGGCCGCACCGGAGAGCATAAAGGCCTTGGGCTGGCAGGGATTACCCGAAGAACTGGTCATCCCCGGCCGCACCCACCATCCCACACACTTCGCGTGGGTTCGTCATGGAGTTGGTCTCGACTTCTGGGCCGGCCAACTGGCAGTCGTCACATGCGCGCCTAGCGCGGAGACCGAACTGCGCGAAGACCCTTGCTATCGTCAGCAAATCGAAGTTGAACTGCCTGGACACCTCGAATACGTGGCGTACGGGGTAGACGACCCGTACGAGCCCCTATACGTGGTGGAAGATGCTAATAGCTTCTACCCACAGCCCGAGTACCTGGCGGCTCTAACGGCAGCCACCAACGCCAAGTTCAGGCCCAGGCCTCAACCTAGCAAGCTCAACTGAATAGCTTGCCGCCTCCCCGGCAAACACAATCCTCACAACTAGAAGGAGCACCCGTGCAAACCACTTTGCGCGCTCACATCGACGCGCACCCCGACATCCAAGCAGGCAAAGCCATCGCCATCGTCTGGCACGTCGACGACCTCCTCGACCTCGAGATGGGCCCCGAGCGGCCGTTCCCCATCAACGCTCGCGAAGCCAGCGAGATCCTCCAAGGCATCGAGCGCCGCCACGACGGCGGGTACGGCATCACGTGGGAAGGGATCGAGGACGCCATCCGCACCTACACCCAAGAGAACCCCCGCACCATCACGCGCGCCCACGTAGCGGTCGGCACCGCCTACGGCTCAGGCGAAAGCGGCGGCTGGAACTACCTCCAAGTCGACATCCCCAGCCACCAGCTCGAAGACCTCACCGACCAAGAAATAACCGCCGCCTTCGAGAAAACCGCAATGCTCGAGCTCGACGACCGCGGCGAGGCATGCGTCTTCGTCCGCACCGTCGCCTGGGAGAACATCGACCCCGAAAACGAGGACGAACATGCCTAAGACCCGAGTCACCATTAACCTCAACAACATCGAGTGGGACACCACCACTGATGACCACGAACCAACCCCAACCAACCTGCCGCAAGCCTTCGAGCACCAGGCGACCGTCACTACTACCGAGCTGCAGCAGCCCGCCGACCAACTCCTCGAAGGCCTCATCGACCAAGCAATTAATGAAGCCTCCGACCACCACCACTACCTCATCTGCGACTGCGTCAGCAGCGTCAGGTTCCACTAATGCCACGCCTTGAACTCCGCACTACTGACGGCTTGCGCATCACCGCCGAATGCGATCTCATCCCCGGTCACGCCGGCCTAAACGAAACACAGAACATCACCCGCCAGAACAACGGCGAGCATCAGCTCGAGTGGGATGACCTCAGCACCCGCATGTGCTGGGACGCCAGCGAACCCGAACGCCGCTACGGTGAAGCCGTCTACAAAGACGAGAGAGACACATTCCAACTCGCCGGCGACCTCGTCATAGCCGAGATCGTCATGGACGACGACGGTAACGAGACCATCGTCAACATCACGCCCTACACCGAGGGCCTCGAGCGGGCCATCTCATACCCCCTGGGATCAGCCGTCGACCGTTCCGCGGTCGCCCTCAAGTACGCCCAGTGGGCCATAGGCGCCGCTCAAGAGTCCGCCCTCGGCACCCTCACCCTCACCGCCCGCGACCGCATCCAAGCCCGCGCGCACGCTTACGCCAAACAAGCCGGCGTTCACGACCTCCTCCAGCGCATCCTCACCGCGGTGGATGCAACATGAGGCTCGTCGCGCGCACCACCAAGGACCCCATCACGGCCATCATCGACACCATCCCCCGCGACGACCACATCAACCCCCAAACACCCCTCCTCACCAACCCCCACGGCAAGAAAACCATCAACCACACCGGTCAACGACCCGCACCTAACTCGTTAGCGCGAGTGTAGGTGGGGCTTGAGAGCCCTACGTTGACCAGCTCCCTCCACACCGGAGGAGACGATCGGCAGGTCATGACACCCAGGGGTGCTTAGCCAGCTCCTGGCCCTGTCGCTCAACGTTAAACGCAAGGACGGGACAACCAAGCCGTGCGTTGAGCCGAACAAGCCTTCCGATCCGAGCGAGGCAAACGTCACTCAAGCCCCACTGGGGCGAGAAGGGATGCGTAAGCATCATGCAGAACCGAGTCCTGGTGCTCGATGCGAATAAGAAGCCGCTCGATCCTTGCCCACCCGCGAGGGCGCGGAAACTCCTCAAGGGGGGCCGCGCTAGCGTATTTCGGCAGTACCCGTTCAGCATCGTCCTTCACGACCGCACGCTTGAGGTGAGCACCGTGCACCCGCACCGCCTCAAGGCGGACCCCGGCAGCCGGACTAGCGGCATGGCTATCGTCGCTGAGCACACCCAGAAGGTCGTCTTCGCCGCGGAAATCGAGCATCGCGGGCTGCGAATCAAGGCCGCCATGGACACCAGGCGTGCCGTGCGCACTTCGCGTCGCGCCCGCAAGACTCGTTACCGGCCGGCTCGCTTCGATAACCGTGTCCGCCCCGCGGGGTGGCTGCCGCCGAGCCTCGAGAGCCGCGTCGCCAACATCGAGACGTGGGTTGCTCGCCTCACGCGCTATGCGCCCATTGCCGGCCTCTCTATGGAGGTGGTGAGGTTCGACACGCAGAAGCTCGAGAACCCAGAAATCACTGGTGTCGAGTACCAGCAAGGCACATTAGCCGGGTACGAAGTCAGGGAGTACCTCCTCGAGAAGTGGAAGCGGGTGTGTGCCTACTGCGGCGCTAAGGACATCCTGCTTGAAGTCGATCACATACATCCCCGCAGCAGAGGCGGAACAGACCGCGTCAGTAACCTCACCCTCGCTTGCCGGTCCTGCAACCAGGCGAAGGGTAATCAGGACATTCGGAAGTTCGTCAAGGAGCCAGCTCGCCTTGTCGCCATCCTCAAGCAGGCTCAAGCGCCGTTGCGTGACGCTGCTGCTGTCAACTCCACCCGCTGGCGTCTCTTCGAGCGCCTCAAGGCCACCGGCCTGCCCCTGGAGGTCGGTAGCGGCGGCAGAACCAAGTTCAACCGCCGCACTCAGGGGTACCCGAAGGCGCACTGGATCGATGCCGCCTGCGTAGCGCCAAGCGGGCAGGCCGTCACCCTAGACCCTCGCCACCAGCCCCTCTATATCAGGGCCACCGGGCATGGCCGTAGGCAGATGGCCGGACTCGACAAGTACGGCTTCCCCAAGCGCCACAAGAGCCGCCTCAAGAGCCACTTCGGGTTCGCCAGCGGCGACATCGTTACCGCCAGCGTCCCCACCGGCAAGAAGGCCGGTCGGCACAACGGACAAGTCGCCATCAGGAAGAGCGGCTACTTCGACATCCGTGCCCAACGAGCCCTCGTACAGGGCGTCCACCACCGTCACTGCCGCATCACGCACAGGAAGGACGGTTACGCCTATGCCCGCTAACCCAACGCCAACGCACCCCATTCCTCCCACGCCCAACTCACTCTAGTGTTACCCTTAGAATCTAAGGGTAAAAGCGGCCGGCTGGCAACCGACCTGCACGGAACGAGGCCACATGCGCTCAATCATGGCAACAACCACAGTCACGCTCGCGCCTAACGGCAACCCAAAAACCATCCTCTGGCCAACCCCAGGCGACACAGGACGCGCGCGCACCAGCCCACGCAGGCGCCAAGTCATCACCGTCATTGACTCGTGGCAGTACGACGGCCACTGGTGGGAAAGACAACCCATCCACCGCGACTACTACCTCCTCGAACTCGACGGCGGCACCCAAGCCGAGATCTTCCGCGAGCAAGACACCTGGTGGGTCGCGCGCATCAGCGACTAACCGAACCAACACTCTACGAACCGAAAACCCTTCAGCCCACACGCAATAACCCCGCGTGACGGGGAAGTGGGCCCGTGGAAGGAAGCCCCCATGGACTACACCCATGTTCGACAGGCCGTACAGCACGGCGAACTCGATACCCACCTCTCCCAACTCGCAGCTGACGTGCGCGCGCGACAAGAGGCCGTCGCCCTCAAGGCCGGCCGCGCCCTCCGGCCCGGCGCCGTCGTGACCGTGAGGGGCCTCAAGCCCGCCTACATCAACGGCCAGGCCGCCACCATCGTCCAGGTGAACCGCACGCGCGCGGTCGTGACATTCAATGACCCCGCCAATGCCGGGCGGTTCGCGGACAAGGAAGTCACCGTCCCGCTCGCGAACATCACCCTCGTCGAGGCAGGCTCCGGCACTACCCCCGCTGGGCCGCCCGCCTCCAGCCAGCGCATGCGCGAAGGCGCCCCCGTTCAAGTACCCACCTTCGGACCCGACATCGACGCTCAACTTAAGTGGTACCAGCAGTACCGCCAAGACAAGCAGATCATCAGCTTCCCCGTAGCCGACAACTACGCCAACTACGAAGTCCGCGGCAACGTCCTTCATCACGTTCCCATAGGTGACGCCTACCGCGCCAACCCCGCCCTCCTCCGCGGCATTACCAAGGCCGAGGTCGAACGGATGTTGGAGCGTGACCGACGCATGGCCGAACTTTTCAGGAATCGACCGCAGAGCTAAGACAAGAACAGGAGGCTCGCGTTACCCCGGCAAGCGCGAGCGCCTCACCCCGTCCAGTAAGACACAAGCAGGATCCCCGCACACAAAATACCGGCGAGAGAATGAAAAACAGAGGCGGGCAGCGAGCCCCTCGGCGCCATCCTCTACATACCGCCACCCGGCAAAGAGCATTGACCCCAAGCGCCCCGACACCGTCCTAGGCCTCAGTCGCCTCGCCATCGCCACGGCTGCCCCCAAAAACGCCGCAAGCTACCTAATCAGCAAAGCAGCCCGTCGCCTACCCCAGAAGTACGAGAACATCGCGACCTGGGCGGACACCGCCAGAGCCCACGTCGGAGCCGTGTATCAAGCCGCCAACTACAGGTATCTGGGCATGACCTAGCCCCTGTTCCGGGACGCCAACAGTATCATGGTCAGCCGCAAACGCGGCCCCAAGACCTACACCATCACCGAGATGCTCGAGATGGGCTACAAGCTCGTCGGCCGCTTCGCGCGCCACCGGTACCTGCTCCACCGGCGCGACATGCACGCGCGCCCCGACCGCCCCTACCCCAAGGCTCCCCCACGCTCTTCGCGCCAGAAGCCGATTCCCGATTCCATGCCAGTCCACGGACCCTCCCAACGACCCAGCCTTCCATAACTCACTCCCATGTAACAGTTACTGCAACGCAAACCGGAAGGCGCCACCCATGACAACCAAGATTCCTAGTACCGTCACCTTCACCTGCCGAAGCATCTTCATGGGCCACAAGAGGAACGACCTTCAAGGTTGTGGCAAGAAGGTCCTCGTAGATGCCACCACTGGGGATGAACAAGTCGTCATCTGCCCGCACTGCAGGATCCCCTACGAGGTATGGATCAGACAGGTGCGCCACGCGCGCAGCCGCAAGGGGGGAGACAAGAACTTCCCAGTACGCGAATACAACATGCGCGTTTACCGACCTGACGGGCGTGAGGAGTTAATCCAGTTCACGAACGGTGCAGAACCAGTCTTCTTAGACGCGAAGAGCGGTGACCCGCTCGTGTTCGTCTTCGGGCCGTTTGGCATGGAACCAGACATGATGGATCTGGTTGTCAACGGTGATCGGTGGTTCGGTCCGAAGCACACAGGAAGGTATGCGCGCCAAACCAGCAACCAGGGGGAGCACTCTAAGACACGTACGCTAGTGAGGCGCACTGACATGTGGACGCTTATTGCAGTCGCCAATCAAGCCACCGGGCAACAAGGCGACCTACATGCCAACTGATCTAGATCGCAGGCTCTATCGCCACCTCCCCTAGGAAGAAAGCGCGAGGCGCATGAAGCTAGATGAGCAGAGCTTAGGGAGTACGCCACTCCCTGCGCCCGGACCCGCCCCCAGCTCAAGTTAGCCAATTCCATAGCGGAACCCGCGCTACGGAAACCCAGGCCGCCGCTCTGCTTGAGCGGCGGCTTCTTCGTGCCCCTTACACCCAAGAAGCAAAGGAGAGACATGCACACTGCCACTCCCTACACCGCCGGTACCCCCGTCATTAGCCGCGACGGCAAGACCCGCGGCAACCTCACCTACCCATGCACCAAAGGCATGACTTGGCAAGGCAATACTTGGAGGAGGATCCCATGAGCCGCCATCCTCCCGCCGTCGACCTTCTCTTCGTGCTCGCGCGCATGGTGCTCGCCAACACGCCGCGCCCCACGGCCGCCGCCACGAAGTCGCTCGCTATTCACACTGGCCTCCGCGAAGCGGACGTGACGGCCGCCATGTGGGCAGCCCAAGCCATAGTCGCCAACCAGCAAGCCGGCACGAGCACCCTCGAGCGCGACCTGCAGGATCCCAACATGTTCCGCATCCGGCCCGAATCGTCCGCCTACATCCAGGTGGAGGACCCGCAGCGGCCCGGGTACGGGTACGGCGTCAGCATCCACGCTGACCACGACGGGCCCGGCATCGAAACCTGGCCCTACGGCCCCAACGAGATACCCCAAGACCCCGACCGCGAACCCGAGCCCCTCGACCGCATCGACTGGGCGTTCGACGTACTAGACGACCTTCTTAAGGAGCAAGCCAATGCCTGATCGGAAGTCCGCCCCCGCCAAGCCAATCGACACCCTGACCAGCTTCGCGCGCCTCCTTGCCGCCATCGAAGGCGAACTCAACACCTACCAACTCGAGAAACTCACTCAAGACACCGGCCTCGAGCTCGAGCAGATGCACGAGCTCTTTGAGTGCGCCAAGATCATCACGGCCGTCGCGAACGAAGCGCCCGGCCCGCAAGCCGGTACGAGCACCCTCGAACGCAAACTCGAGGAGGTCGACATCTACGACCTCACGGGCGAGCGCGCCGTCTGGATCGGCATCGAGGACCCCAAGCGGCCCGGCCGCGGCTTCGACATCCGCATCAACGACGCCGGCGACGGCCCCGTCATCGACGTCTGGATGATGAACGACATGGACATCCCCGGCGTCGACGGCCCCGAGGGCGCACCCCTAGCACCCATAGCCAGCTACGGCTTCGCCTACACCGACCACCTAAACCCCGACCTCGACGAGGAACTCGGGCATGCCTGAGTTCCAGTACCGCGTGAGCGTCGACGAAGCGATGAGTTGGGAGCTCCACAGGGAGAGCCTCCGTTGGGCGCTCATCGACCGCGCCGAGACCGCGGCCCGCGACAAGTACGGACCCGCCTTCGACGACCTCGAAGTCGACACGCGCGTCACCACTGAAGACAGCCACTTCATCGTCACCTTCACGTGGCGCGACGGCGACCTGCCCGCCACCAGGCGCGTGCGCGTCAGCTTCGACATCATCACGCGCCGCGCCGGCACCGCCATCCTCGACATCCCCACCGGCGCCAACCCCGAAGAACTCCTCAACGAACACCTCAACAAGCATGGCAACGGCCTCGTCGAAGAGGGTCTCCCCGAAGGCCTGGTGGTGCTTCAGTGGAACGTGCAAGAGCCCGGCGACCACACCATCGAAACCGACTGGACCGAAGACCTAGGCCCCGAGGAGAACGCTTGATGCCCCCGTACCTAGTGCGGCGTTACATCAACGAATCACAACTCGTCGAAGCCGAGAACGAAGAGGAAGCCGTCGAGATCGCCGCAGCCCGCCCCGACGCCTGGGAAGGCAGCGGGGAAGAGTACGACGTCGAACCCTCCAACGAACAGGAAGCCGCGTGAGACACAAAGTCACCTTCCACCCCCAAGCCTGGCTCAACGACAATGCCATCGACGTAGACCCCCAAGGCGATACCGTCTTCCACGTCAGCGCCGACCACCTCGAGCAGTACGACAGCGACCAACTCAAGTACGAACTCGAGCCGTACAGGGGCCTCCCGCAACTCCCCGAGTGGATCCGCAACTGGAGCGGACCCTTCTGGTTCGAGGTCGAAGAACCACAACTCATCACACTCGAGCAAGAAGACGTCGGCGCCTACCGGTACGCGAAATGGAACATCCAGAACCCCCACCTCATGTACGACGCTGATCCGGACAAGAGCTGGTACGCCACCAACGACGACGGCGAAGCCCTCGGACCGTTCGACACGCTCGACGAAGTCCGCCAATACCTCACGCGCTACGCGAGCATCAACCAGTGGCGCACCCAAGTCAGCTCAAGCCTCCGCGAGCAGGGAAGAGCAGACCTAGCGGACGAGATCGCCGGCATCAGCGACCCGGAAGCCATGGTCTCCCGCGACATGGACGACGACCCACGCGACGCCGCCAAGTGCATCATCCGGCAAGCCGCCCCCGCAAGTACGCAGTGACCATCGCTGACACCTACACGCACTACTGCACCATCACGGTCGAAGCAGCCACTGATGCCGAAGCTCGAGCTAGAACTGAGCGGCAGTACGAGGAGCACTACGATGCCGGTAGCGTCTTTGAAGCGCTCGCAATGAGCGGCGCCGCAGGCGAACACCGCGCCATCGAAGCGAACGAACTCACCCCACAGAAAGTCAACTGAGCCCCACCTACAGAACGCGAGCCCGGCTCGGCCTGCCTAGCAGGCGCCGGGCTACCCCAGCGGGAGTGGGCTCACGTGAGCGAATTGCGTGCAGAAGCTCACCAGGACCTGGGTATATTGTGGCAACCAAGATTTGGGGGGTTTATGCGACGACTCGCGCTCTTGATCCTCAGCCTGACCGCCGTGCTGCTCTTCGCAGCGTGCGACACCGGCGGTACTACACCGCCACCTGGTCCGGGGGACCCCAGTAACCCCGGAGACCCCAATAATCCAGGAGGCCCCGGTGATCCCGGCAACCCAGGAGGACCGGGTGATCCCGGAGGCCCAGGCGACGGCATACCAGGACCACTCCACTCCATCCGACTCAGTCCCCGAAGCGGCACCGTCCCACAAGGCGCCACCCTCACCATCACCGCCCACGCCTACGACGAAGACGGCGACGAACTCCCAGACATCAACATCACCATCACAAGCGACAACCCTGCCATCCTCCAACTCAACACCACCGGAACAGCAACCGCCAAAGCCATCGGCAACGCAACCATCACAGCCCAAGCAGAAGCAACAACCGCAACAACCACAATCAACGTCACACCCGCGAGCACCGCGCCCAAAGGAATAACCTGGGAGATGCTGCCACCGTATCAGGCAGTCACGGCAAATTCGATTGCGGTTAGAGGCGATGACCTCTACGTGATTCCCAGTAGTTTCAGCTATGGAGCCGCTCAGAATCCCGACCTGCTGTACTCGGAAGATGGTGGAACGACATGGCGTCCTGTGTATTCCGAGGGCGGTTGCGCTCCATATCGAAGCAGCCTCATTGCAGACCCGAGTCATAAGGGTAGGCTCTTACGCAGTTGCTCGACAAGCATTTCTGTGTCCGTTGATTTCGGATGGACGTGGCAGCGAAAGTACAGCGGCTCCGGGATAGGCTCGTTCGACTTCCACCCTAGCGACCCGTCCTTCGTGACATCGGGTAGTCGACTTTATTCGACCGATGCCGGTGAGTCGTGGGCGACAACCGGCGCATTGGGTGAACTCACCGTGTCCAACCAAGACACCAGATATTGGGTGGACAAAGTGTCTACAACCGACGTTCGAATCAGTGAAGACTGGGGCGTGACCTGGACATCAGTTACCCTTCCCGGCCGACCGGACCGTGGCGATCCTAGATGCACTAATGAATGGGTTTGGGCAGGCTTAGGGGTCTCGAGGGAGGGGACATTGGGGCTAGTTGGCAGGCAAGACTGTATCTATTCGCCTACACGGCTCCGCTATCTCCATGCTTTCTTCGCCTCAAATAGTCGGGGGCAGTCTTGGGAGGCTAGGTACCAAGTTGAAAGCGCTGACTCCCAATTAATGCCGGCGAATACAGCTAACATCTACTTCGGTGGAAGCGAAGAGACAATCTACTTGATGGGCAATTCTCCTACAGTTGAGCAAGGGATTAGAGTCAGCCGCGATGGTGGGAGGTCGTGGACTCAAACCGCAATTCCCGCCCGCCTATCCGGGTCAAGGTTCATGGTTTGGGATGGCAATGACGGTACGGCCATTGCGACCTCAGATAGTTCATCAGGTATCTATTATCGCACTGCCGACTTTGGTGCAACTTGGACCGAAGTCCGTGGACTGCCGACTTTTACATACTTGAAGCTACTGCAGATCGGACAGGAAACCTACGCCCTGGGAAGTGACGGAACCACAATACTCAAGTCCGATGATTTCTTCGCAACGTCAACTACAATGCGCGAGATGGGGATGACCGCGACTCAGGGACCAAAAGTGATTACCCACGCAGTCACGCAAGGGGAAGTCCGTGCCTCAACTGGATTAATCAGTGGTGATCTGGGGACTAGTTGGGCTGGACGTGGGGCTTCGAGTCCAATGGCTCAATCACCCTCTGAGCCAAACCGCTGGTACTACGGGAGCGCCGCGGGGCGGGTTTGGGTTAGCAATGACGACGGCTCAACGCGCACGATTGCTGGCGCTACTCCTTACTTCGACCCAGTCAGAATCTTAGCCCCAAGCCACACTAACGCTAATCTCGTTTACGCCCTGACAAATTCGGGTGTCTACCGCAGCGAAGACGCTGGCGCGACATGGAAGTGGGCCAGCTACGGGCTCCAACACGCTGAGTACCTCAGCGACCTGGTCGTCGATCCAACCGACCACAACACGCTCTATGTAAGCTCTCAAGACGTTCAGAAAAGCGTCGACGGAGGACAGAGCTGGTCATACGCGGACCCGAAGGCTGAGTTCGGACGAGCGAACATTAACTCGTTGGCGATCACCTCTGATGGCGGCACGATCTTCGCCGCCACGAACGGCAGCGCCGTCTACCGTTCTCTGGACGCCGGCCAAAGCTGGGAGTGGGTAACCAGCGGCCTCAAGACACACGCCATCCGTGACGTGGTCGTAGACCCATCCGACGACGACGTCGTCTACTTAGCAACCATCGGCGGCGTCTACAAAAGTACAGACAAGGGTTCAAGCTGGGCCATTGCCAGTCAAGACCTTTTCACTCCCTACATCGACAGCATCGCAGTCTCACCTGACGGGCAGAACATCTACGCCTCCACCAGCCACCACTGGATCTACAGAGGCCAACCCAGCAGCAGCACCGGAACGATCTTCCCAGCATCCTTCCTGAACCAAATCACCTCTCAACAAGATGCATTCGTGCACTAACGCACCCCCGACTATGGGCGGGAAAAAACCACAACTTCCCGCCCAACAACCACAGCGTCAAGCACCACGACCCCGCTAGGTCACAACAACTCGAGCCTCAAGAGCAACTACGCCAACTCTGTTCGGCATGGGAAAAGAAGCCGCTCGCGCGGCAGCCCACCGCGCGAAAGGAAGACCCATGCCCACATACGAAGTCATGCGCACAGTTCTCAAGCGCCGCATCATCGAAGCCCCCAACGCTGAAGAAGCAAAACGCATCATGAGCGCCTACGGCCGCAACGACGTACGCGCCACCACCACAGACGTAATCGCCGAAGAGCTCCCAGACAACACGGCACTGCCCAAGAGCAAAGAGCAATGCGTACTCATCACCGGCAGCCCAGGCGGCGGCTTCAGCCTATTCGGCCCATTCCAACAACAAGACGACGCCCGCGTACGCCGAAACCAACCCGATCTTCCGCGGCTCAACTTGGTGGGTAGCCCGACTCCACACACCCAAGCCGATAAGAAACAGGTGAGCCCCTACATTGTCGGCCGAGGCGCATACGATTGAGCCCACATCCCATAGGGACGCACCGGAAACTCAACAGGCGGTAACCGGAAGCAGCCGCCGCTATCCTGCGCTGCGGCCGAACGAAACCAGTTGATTCTCCCAATCCAGGCCCGTGACGCGCCACCCGAACGCCACCCACGACCGTCCCTGCGACGTATCCGAAGAATTAGCCCAGAACGACTTGTGGCGCCGCGACGACGCAGGCAACTCCCCACCCAAGATCACCTCGACCTCCTCAAACGAAAACTCCGCCGAGTCGCCCGAGATGCCAAGAAGAAACTCCGAAAAAGGAGCGTAGCGACCGGAGGGACGCGGCGGAGCAACACGAGCCGGCTTTGCCGCCGCAGCCTTCACAGCGTCCCCCACATGCCACTTCCCAAGCGTGGAGTAAAAATCCGCCAACCGATCAACCGGAACTAACACAGACACCGAAACCATCAACCGAACACTCCTAACAATAACACGCGCGAGAACAACGCTCCAACATTTCCTACGCCCAGTATGCCATTACCCCAATGCCCAGGAAAGCAAGCCCACCAGCCACGCAAAAAAAACAACACGAGGCCACAACACGCCAAAGGATCCCTAAGCAACGCTACACGCCGAACCAAAAAGCCGCCCCAAACGGCCAAGTCGACAAATCGAACACCAGCCAAGACCAGCGAAAACATGAAAAAGAGATAGACTAGAAACAACCCAAAACCACGGAAAGGACCAAATGCGCGCCACCCTCCACCACACGCACGAAGCGCCCGCCACCCTCACCATCGACGGCAGCTGCGACCAAAAAACCCACCAGGCCGGCGCCGCCGCCATCCTCAAACTCCCCGACGGCACCCGCGCAAGCACCATGGAAGCCCTCACCACCAACAAAAGCAGCGAAGCCGAAGTCCACGCCCTCAAGATCGGACTCGAGCTCGCCGCCGAACACCACATCACGCACCTAATCGTCTATGGCGACAACCAAAGCTTGACCGACGCGGTGAACGGCCACGCGCGCTTCCCCCACGGCACCAGAAACCGAATGCGCGAACTCCTCAAAGGCTTCCAAGAAGTCCACGCCGTACACCTCGACCGCAACGACAACAACGCGGACTTACCCGCCCGCCTAGCGCGACCCGACGACTACGCCGGACGTTCCCGCCGCCAAGGCCGCAACCCCACCAGGCGCGGACGCAGCTACCATCGCAATAAACGAAAGCGCCGCAGCGACCCCGACAGGCGCTACGCTTAACCCCGTGCACCGCCCAACCCTAGACCAATACTTCCTCGGCATCGCCCTCGCCGTCCGCGAGCGCGCCTGTTGCGCCGGTAATCGCGTTGGCGCCATCCTCGTGCGCGACCGCCACATTATCGCCACCGGCTACAACGGCACTCCGGCCGGCACGCCGAACTGCGACGAAGGCGGCTGCCACAGGTGCAACCACCCAGAGAAGTACCCTTCCGGCTCCGACTACGACCTCTGCGTATGCCTACACGCCGAGCAGAACGCCATTCTCATGGCCTCCAAGTTCGGAATCAGCGTCACCGGCGCAACCTGCTACTCAACAATGCGCCCCTGCTTCGGCTGCAGCAAAGAACTCATCCAAGTCGGCGTCCACGCAGTCCACTACATTCACCCCTGGGCGCACCCCGACCCCACCTACCAAAAACAGTACCTAGGACTCCAAGGCGGCTTCCCAGGCGGCGTGCACCAACACGACCTTCACGACCCGCGAGCCGACTGGGCCGTCAGGAGTCGCAGGGCCCCTTAAGGCAAGTTGGCGCCTTCCGGTTGCCCACAGCGCCCTTCAGACGGCCAGCGCCTCAATCAGTGAAGCGCCAGTACTCGACGGTTCCCTGTCCCTGAGCCAAGCGATGTGAAGGGCGAAGGCCAAAAGCGTCCCATCTGGACCCGCGATAGGCCTCCTTTGAAGATCGAATCCCCGCAGGTCGACTGAGTCGCCCATTATCGCGACTCCCAGGCCACTTTCAGCCAGCGCCGCGAGCGTCTGACCCACACTGCATTGATAAACCACGTCCGGCTCAGCTCGAGCTAAGTAGCAGGCGGTCCGGAAGAGCTGTGTTGACAAGAAATCGTCGCTGTTGAGCACGACGGGATGTCGGTGCAGCTCCTGAATGGGCAGCGGCGTATCAGGTGCGGTGCTGGTGTTCAGGGGGTGTCCGGGTGGCAGGAGAGCTTGGACCGTTACTTCCGTGACGAAGCGGTGGTTGAATTGTACAGCCACTGGGCCGGCGACGATGCCGAAGTCGCACTCGCGTTGCTCGATCTTGGCGGGCATCTGGTTTGCCCCAGCCTCGATCATGATCAGTCGGGCGTTAGGGTGCTGCGTTAGCCAGGTGGATAGGCGCTTTGCTAGGAAGCTGCCGGCGGCTGTTGCTGCGGCGCCAAGACGGATTGTTTCGCTCCAGCGGCCAGTAACGGTTGCTTCGGCTTCTTGTACGGCAGCGACGATGCGGCGTGCGCTGGTCAAGAACTTTTCGCCAGCGGGTGTCGCCTTGATTCCCCAGGGCCCGCGCTCAATTAGTTGCACCCCAAGGGTGGCTTCTAGTTGCTTCACGCTTCTTGACAGCGCCGGTTGCGCTAAGGACAGGGTATCTGCGGCGGCGTTGAAGCCTCCGTGATCCATGACCGCGATGAAGGAACGGACCCCACTCAGTTTCATGATGCGAATATGTTATCACCTCATGGGAATCCCATATTAGACACGCATGGGTGCTTGGGCTTATCGTCTTGGCAACAAGAAAGAAGAATAGGAGGGCCCACACGTGAGAGCTCTAGACACCGTCATAACCGGAGGGCAGGTCGTAACCGCATCAGACCGTTACGAGGCCTCAATCGGCATCGCAGGAGGCAAGATCGTAGGTATCTACGCCCCAGGCACCGAGCCGGACGCCCAAGAAAAGATTGACGCGCGCGGTCTTGCCGTCCTCCCGGGAGTGGTCGACACGCACTCCCATCACCGTGAGCCTGGGTTCACGCACAAGGAAGACATCGAAACGGCCACCAGAGCGTGCGCCGCGGGCGGCGTCACCACGACAGTCGCCATGCCCAACGTCTACCCCCCTCCCACCACCAGGGACGTTCTGAACGATATGTTCGACCTTTACCGCCAGAAGGCAGTGGTCGACTGGAACATCAACCCAGCCGGCACGCACCTTGACCAGATCCCGCTCATGGCGGCCGCCGGCGTTACCTCCATGAAGATCTTCATGGTTGTGGACACGGGCCGCGACTACCCGCACATGCCGGGCATTGGCGTTCACGAGCACGGCAAACTGATGGCCATCATGGAGGCCTGCGCCGCGGCCAACATCCCCCTGATGATCCACCCGCACGACCAGTCGATGATGACCCACATCGAGGAGGCGTTCTGGGAGCGCGGCGAACGCGACGCTTTGGCTTACGCGAAGGCGTACGCCTCGCATGACGGACTCATTTGGGAAAGCGCCATCGGCCTGCTGCTCCGCATGCAAGAAGCGACCGGAGTTCACCTGCACATCCTGCATGTTCAAACCGAAGGCAGCGTCAACATGCTGCGGGAGGCGAAAGGCAAAGGGCAACGGGTCAGTGCGGAAATAAACCCATGGGCGCTCTTCCTCGGTAACGACTGGTCGAACATCGAGCGCCTCGGCTCGTACGCGCTCTCGTACTACGTGCCCGAGAAGAACACCCCCTTCCTCTGGGAAGGCCTCAACGACGGAACCATCGACATCGTCGCCACCGACCACGCACCACACACTCGCGAAGAGAAAGAAATCGGGTGGACGGACGGCTGGAAAGCCCACACAGGCACCCCATCAGCTCAGCACTACCTGAGCCTGCTCCTCACTGCGGCTAGCGAAGGCAAGATCTCCCTCGAGAGGGTCGTTGATGCCGTCTCGACCCGGCCTGCTGAACTGTTCGACCTCAACGACAAGGGCCGAATCGAAGTAGGCGCGGATGCTGACCTAGTCCTAGTTGATCTGGACGCCAAAGCGGTAATCACCGACGAAGAGGTTCTCAGCAAGAACGGATGGACCCCCTACGCCGGCGTTGAAGTACAAGGGCTGCCCCGCCGAACTATCGTCAGAGGCAAAACCGTGTTCCTCAACGGAGAAGTTCTCGGCGCACCCGGTTACGGCGAACTAGCCGTCGCCTACACGCCCTCTTACCTACAGGAACACGAAAAGCAAACGGTGTGAGTATGGCCCCGCCTGCCGGCTTGAAGGACGACATGACTGACATGGGTGGAGCGAGCCCACCCAACAGTGGGGCAAAACAGGCCACTCGCCGACCGAGGTTCGGTGAGTGGCTCAGCGGATCCACGCGCACAGCAAACGCCTTCAGGCTAATCATCTCCTTCGTATTCGCAGCTGTCGCGTGGGAAATAACGGCTCGCTACTTCATTACCAACCGACTGATCCTCGTCCCCTTCACGGAAGTCATCCAAGCCCTCGTCACGGACGTGACCAACGGACAACTCTGGGTTCACACGCGCATCACCCTGCTAGAAATTGCGATCGCGTTCCCCATCTCAGTAATCATCGGCGTCGCGTTCGGAATGCTAATCGCCTCAAACCGCGTTATCCAACAAGTCCTGGACCCGCTACTCACGGCAGCGTACTCAGTCCCCATCGTCGCGCTCGCGCCCCTCTTTGTGGCCTGGCTCGGGTTCGGCATCGAATCGAAAGTAGCGATCATCCTTCTGGTGGCTGTCTTCCCGATCGTGATCAACACCGAGGTTGGCCTTAGATCCACCGACGCTGGCCTGATTGAAACCGCCCGCTCGTTCAACGCCACCAGGTGGCAGGTGTTTCGAACGGTCTCGCTACCGTTCGCGATCCCATTCATCATCGGTGGAATGAGGGTGGCGTTCACCCGCACCCTAGTTGGGGTAGTCGTCGCTGAGTTCTTCGGCGCGTTCGCGGGCTTCGGGTACGTCATCCTGGCAGCCAGCCAAACCTACGCAACCGCCCGCCTGCTCGGCTACGTGGTCCTCCTAGCGCTCTTGGGCATGGTTAGCAGCATCGCCCTGCGCGCCTGGGAAGAGCACCTCGCGCCCTGGCGAAAGGCGCGCGAGTCATGACCGGCGTAACCCCCACACTGCAGACTCAAGCGCTCGGCCGATCGTTCCGGGCCCCAGATGGTGGCACCGTCACGGCGTTACAAGACGTCAACCTCGAAGTCATGGCCGGAGAGTTCGTCAGCATCGTCGGGGCCAGCGGAAGCGGCAAATCAACGCTCCTGCGAATCATAGACGGACTCATCACACCCACCACGGGATCAATACGGATCAACGGCGCGCCAGTCACCGGACCGGGACGCGACCGGGCCTTCGTCTTCCAGCAAGACAACCTGCTCCCCTGGAGAACCGTTCTAAACAACGTCGGTTACGGACTCGACCTAGCCGGCGTCCACAAGACCGAAGTCAAGACACGCTCCCAGGCCCTAATTGACCTCACCGGCTTACGCGGTTTCGAGTCGTACTACCCGCACCAAGTCTCGGGCGGCATGAGGCAGCGCGCGAACGTCGCGCGAGCCCTAGCAATGGATCCTGAAGTGCTCCTGCTTGATGAGCCCTTCGCGGCATTAGACGCGCAAACTCGCGAGATCATGCAGGCCGAACTCCTAAGAATCTGGAGCGACCAAAAAAAGACCGTCTTGTTCGTTACGCACCAGATTGATGAAGCCGTCTACCTGTCCGACAGGGTTGTGGTGCTCAGCGCGAGGCCCGGAACGATTCGGGAAATCGTAGATGTCGAGCTGCCGCGCCCACGTGAACTCAGCATCAAGCGCACCCACCGCTTCCTTGAATATGTCGACCACATTTGGCGACTGATTGAGGAAGAAGTGCGTCAGGGAATGGGCGTGACTAATCCAGGGCGCTGAATGGCGCCCGTCACGCTCACGCTTGAAAAGGAAAGGGTCAACATGAAAGTAGTCACTAGAGCAGTCATAGCCCTACTCGCGATGGCCATTATCGGTTCGCCGGTGATGGCGCAAGGAGAGCAACTAGAAGAAGTCACGCTAGCTACGCTCGCCCCAAGCGCCCTACTTTGGCTTCACGCCATTGCCGCGGATCAAGACTTCTACGCCGCTAACGGCGTCAAAATCAAAGCGGTTCAGGCACAAAGCAGCTCCGCGCTAGCCCAAGCGGTCTCCACTGGTAGCGCTGACGCCGGAGTAGCCCTCGGCGACAACGTCATGCGGGCAATAGATGAAGGCGCACCCATCATCATGACGGGCGCCATCCTGTCTAAACCAATCCTGCGTCTGATCGGCACGACCGAAACCGTTGAAGAACTAGCTGGCAAACGCATCACAGGCGGCGCGGTCACCGGTGGAACCACGGAACTGCTGCTCTACCAGCTCCTGCAGCACGGCGTGAGCCCCGACCAAGTGCAGGTTGTGGGGATTCCCAACTCGCGTGATCGCCTTGTCGGATTCCAGAACGGCCAACTAGAAGGCGGCCTCCTCATCGCCCCGTTCGACATCCTGGCGCTGCGGGAAGGCTACAACTTGCTCGATGTTTACACCGATTACTGGGTGGAGACGCCCCTCATCGTGAACACCAAGTGGGCTGAAGCGAACCCATCCGCCGCCCGCGGCGTTACCCGCGCATTCGCAGACGCAGCAGCTTGGATTTACGAGCCCGAGAACCGGGAAGAATCAGTCCGCATACTCGCCGAGTACACAGGCATTGACGCCGACATCGTTGAAGACGCCTACGACTTCATCATCGTCGAACAGCAAGCCGTCAGCCCCGACCTGACGGTCCCAGCTGACGGACTCCGCAATATCCTAGTCATCTCACAAGCCGTCCACGGCGGAGACATGCCCGAGTTCAACCTAAGCGACTACTACGACGGCAGCTACCTCGAGTAACCCCAACTTGAACCACGACCACCACGACTCAAACAACTCCCAGTAACCAACGCGCGTACGGCCCAAAAAACAGGGTTGTACGCGCGCACCAACCAAGTCAGTACCGGACGAGCTTGCGTGAATCCACCCCCACGCCTTCAATAACCAGCACGGCCCCAATCACCGCGAGCTCGAAACTGCCCGCCCCACCGAAAAACTCAAGCCCATCAGCCAACGCCCCATCACCAACCAGCGGCACGCTCCGAAGGGCCGCGAACCCCACCGCGCCCTCCTCCGAACGCGGATCCATCTCGGTACGAAACGAGGCCGTGCCATGCACCGGAATGACGCGCAACTCGTACTCCTTCGCTAGCCACTCCGCCACACTGCGCTGAGTCGAATACGGCGGGGCCTCATCCGATCGCTCAAAAACCCGCTCGTGCACCAACACGTCCAGCTCGCGGCCCGCTTCAAGCGCCGAAACCTCAACTTTAGGCATTCGTTACCCCAGCCTCCGGCTCAGACGGGTCATTCTTGGCTGCGCGCCCGCCGGGCACGCCCTGTGCCTCCTCCAAGAGACGACCGACCTCCTCAAGCAACTCCTGCACGCGCGAGCGCGACTCCGTCGGCAAAGACAACAGGCGCTTCGGGGTCAGGCTCCTACGCACCCTCAATGCCACCTGCACCTCCGGCGCCTGCAAAACCTCCGGCTTCTTCTGCACCCCCCGCACGGCCCGCTCCAACTCCTCAAGCGACATCTGCCCTCGCTCCAGGCTCTCCATCAGGTTCGCGCGCATCTTCGCCATCTCTTGCTCGGTTTCGGGCTCGCCCTTCGTAGTCTTGAGGCGACCCAGGAGCTCCGCCTGCGTGCTGGTGATGCGCGCCTCCCTAACCGCCTCCAGCACGTCTTCCGGCAGCCGGAACAGGTGTTGGCGCTTCTTCACGAACGTGCGCCAAGTGATGCTCGAGAACGTCGAGAACACCTCCTCGACCACCCGCAGCTGTTCCTCGTGCCCATCACCCTTCTGCCGCACGCCTCGCGCCTGCTTCTCTAGCAACTCCAGAACAGCCAGGACCTCGCCCGGCGCGATGCCCAGGCGGACGGCCAGCAGGTCCGACAACGCCAGCGCCTCCTCCAAGTCCGTCAGGTCCTCACGCAAGAGGTTCTCCGACAGCTGCATCTCGCGAACCTGCTCCGCGACCAAGTCCTCGTAGACGATGGCCGGGATGAAGGCGAACGCCTCAGCCTCAGCAGAGTCGCCCGCCTGCTCGTACTCCTGCATGAGCGCCTTGCAGGCGCGCAAGCGCCGCTCCCCAGCCACCAACAGGTACTTATCGTCCCCCGGCACCAGGTTCACGATCACCGGCTCGATGACCCCGCCCTGCGAGCGAATGTTCTCAACCAACGCCCGGTGCGCTTCCTCCGGGAACTCGCGCCGCACCTGCGGCTTAGTGCGGATGCTCTTGAGTGGAATCTGCCTGAGCTCGCGCTTCGACACCCCACCCAGGAGGCCACCAACAACTTCCTTAGCCTCCGCGCTCGACTCCCGCACCACCGCCCGACGACCCAACAAGCTAGGCCCGGACATCTTCACTCACTCCAAGAGCAACCAACAGCTCGCGCGTGACCGCCTCGAGTTCAGCCAGCGCGTCCTTCGGGGTGGGAGTGAGGGCGGGCACGGGCACCTTGCCTTCAGTAGCGTTCGCGTAGATGGCGGGACGGTACTTCAGAGGGGTCGACACGGGCGCAACCTCGACCAGCTGCTCGCGGATTGCCTCCAAGTACTGCTTGTGAACCTTCGTGTCACCAACCTGCGTGGGGATGAACATAGCGATCTTCAGGTTCGGAACAGCGCGCCGCCAGTCATCCATCATGTCCAGCACGGTAGGGAGCCCATCGGCGCCCTTCGCGTGCGCCAACACCGGCACAACCACGCTGTTAGAAGCAATGACCGCCGCGGCCGTCAGCATGCCCAGACTTGGCGGCGAATCGAGAAGTACAAAATCGAACTGGCCCTCTAAGGCGTCCAGGGCGTCGCGCACGCGATGCACCGGCCCGATGCCGCCCATCAAGTGCCGCTCAGCCTCAGCCACCACCGGCGTCGACGGAATCAAGCCCATCCCATGCAACTTCAGCGGCTCCGGCAGCGGAACACCCTTATTCATCACCACCGGCAAGATCGTCTGCTCACGCGTCACGTCGTACTTATCAATGCCCAACCAACTCGTCAGGGACGCCTGCGGGTCCATGTCCACCAAGAGCACCCGCTTACCCATCCGGCTCAGCAAGTACCCCACATCACGCGTGACGCTCGTCTTCGACGACCCACCCGCATACTGAAAGAACGCGATCCTCTTCACTGACTCAACCTCTACCTTCAGGCGGACTCCCAGGCCCGCCGCGTAACGCATGACAGAACGCAAGGTCGGGTTCGCATCCTCACGCTCGAGCTTGAAAGGAACGCTCTGATTAGCGAACCCCGCGCGCGTAGCCAACTCACGTAACGACATCCCACGCTTCTCCCGCTGCAGGTACAAGTCCTTCAGCAGCTTGTTCGGGGAATCATCTGAATCAGCCGACATACGCTAAATCGAGAATAACCGAAAACCACATGCCATTTCACTATAAGCAAACACGCCGAGGGGGTCATGAACAACTTGGCCACGCAGTCCCCTACCTTGGCTTTGCCAGGTGGGGGTTAGTGGCTTCAGCCCGGAGGGCTGTCCTGGGCTTGGATGTAGCGTTTGATCACGTCGATGGGGGCGCCGCCGGTGGAGAGGATGCAGTAGGAGGCTGACCAGAGGGTCGGTTTGCTGTAGTAGCGGCTGAGGTGCTCGCCATGATCGCGTCTGGTGAGGCGGCTGGTGACGGTCTTGAGGTTGTTCACGAACTTCGCGAGTGCCATGCTGGGGTGACCCTCGAACAGTAGGTGCACGTGATCGGCCTCCCCGGAGAACTCGATGAGTTCGCCGCCCCAACTCTCGCAGATTCGGTTCGTGATGTTGTGGAGGTCCTGGAGGATGGGGGCGGTGAGCGCCTTGCGGCGGTAGTTCGTTACGAGAACCAAGTGGTAAGTGAGTCGGTAAACGCTGTGTGAGTGGGCCTTAAGTCGTGTGGTGGTGCTCATAACCAAGTATAATGGGGTTGTGTTGGTCACTCGCCGGATGGAGTTCAGGGCCTACCCGACCAAGGCGCAGGAGGCGCGCTTGGAGGAGTGGACAGTCCTTCATGCGCGGCTTTATAACGCCTGCTTGGAGCAGCGGATCTTCGCGTACCGCCGGCGGGGAGTGTCGCTCAATTATTACGACCAGCAGAACGAGCTGCCGGCCTTCAAGGCGGCGTTGCCCGAGTACCTGCCGTTGGGATCGCACGCGCTGCAGGAAACGGTGCGGCGGGTGGATCGGGCGTTCAAGGCGTTCTTCGGGCGCGTCAAGCGCGGCGAGAAGGCGGGCTTCCCGCGCTTCAAGAGCGCTAAACGCTACAAGGGCTTCACGTACCCCGACCCGGCCGGCTGGAAGTTCGCGCTCGGCGAGAACGGCAGGCACGGGAGGCTGAGTATCACGAACTTCGGGATCCTCAAGCTGCGTGGCAAACCGCGGCAGTGGGGCGAACCCACCACCCTCACGCTCACCCGCAGACCGACCGGCGAGTGGTTCGCTTCGATCACCGTCAAGTGCGAACCCGTACGGGCGGCCGGCCGTAAAGCCGCCGGTCTTGACCTGGGTTGCGAGACGGCCGTCACCCTGTCGGACGGCGTCACGTTCGAGAACCCTCGCCACCTGAAGGCCTCCCTGGTCCAGCTCAAGGCGGCGCAGCGGAGCCTGGCCCGCCGCAAGCGGGGTGGCGGCAACCGCGATAAGGCCCGCAGGCGCGTAGCTAAGCTGCACCAGCGCGTAGCGAACCAGCGCCGCGACTTCCAGCACCAAGTCACGAACAGCCTCATCAAGACGTACGGCCTGATCGCCACCGAGAAACTCAATGTCAAGTCCATGACCGCCAGTGGCGGCGTTCACAAGGCTGGCCTTAACCGCTCCATTCTGGATGTGGGGATGGCGACCATCACGAAGTTCCTGACGTACAAAGCGGAAGAAGCTGGTGCGTGCAGGCTCGTGATGGTGCCCACCCGCCAGGTCAAGCCCAGCCAAACGTGCCCCGCGTGCGGTCATCAGAAGAAGAAGCCCCTAGACGAGCGAACCCACTCGTGCAACGAGTGCGGTTACCGCGCGCCGCGTGACGTTGCGGCTGCGCAAGTCATGCTCGCGTGGGCGCTAAACCAGTCGGGAACCGGCTGGCTGGCGAGCGGTAGCAGTCATACCGCGCTGACCCAGGAAACTGCCCCCAGAGCCGCAAGGCTTGGGGCGTAGTAGTTCATGAAGCGGCCCCGAGCGATCCCCACCGCTCGAGGCCAAAGATCTGTGTGTCGTGGAGGACCCACAGGAGCCTAAGTTCAGGCAACAGCACTCTACCAAGCCACCAAGAACCCGGAAGCACCCGCAGCCACTCAGAAAGAAAGCCCAAGGGCAGGGGAGAAGCAAGCAGAGGCCACCACCGGCCCAACCCCACAAGAACCACGCCCAGGAGGCAACAAGTGCATCACCAAGCCCACATCACCCTCGCCGGTATCATCAACAACCTCGAACTCGAGTACGGCGCCAGGCAGACCCCCATCCTCGACATCCGGCTAGACGGTCAGGTCGATAACCCCACCGAAGACGGCAAGAGCGTCGCGCGCTCCTACCGCCACCATGTGCGCATCATCGGCGCCTACGCCACCGGCCTATACAGCGCCCTCAAAGAAGGCCAACCCGCCCTAGCGCATGGCCGCCTCGAACAGTTCAGGTACACCACGAAGGGCGGAGAGAACAAGAGCCTCACGCGCATCATCGGTGACGGCGTCAGCCTCCTCACCGGCAGTGAGCCCACCATCACCACCGAAGGCGGCCGTCAGCTCCTCGCGCGCGGCAAGAACCTCGCCGCCATCGTCGGGCGCCTCACGCACGAACCCACCCTCAAGACCGCCAAGAACGGCGACCCCTACCTCCAGACCGGCGTAGCCGTCGAAGAGTACGGCAGCACCCACTACTTCAACATCACCGCCTGGAGAGCCCTAGCCGAACGCCTCGCGCACGCCAGCAAGGGCGACGCCATCCACCTCACCGGCCAACTCGTCAACCACACCTGGCAAGACCAGAACGGCAACACGCGCCACACCGTCAGCATCGAAGCCAAGGACGCTCACACCCTCAAGTACGCCCGCCCCAAGCCGAACCCCCGCGAAGCGAAAGCCGCATGAGCGTCACCACCTACGAAAACGACCAGACCACCACGGAAGACCTCGACACCGCCCTCAAGCGACTCGAAACCAAGTACGGCCTCAACGCCAGCGAAGTCGATTACCTCCACGACGGTGAAACCGTCCTGTGGGAGGAAGACGACGAGACCGTCGAGCTCGTCATCATCCAAGGAGAATGAGCATGCGCACCGCCATCACCACCGCCACCCCCAACCAGGCGCCGGTCATCACGCCCAACCTCGAGCTGCGCTTCCCGACCAAAGCCGCCGCCGACGCCTTCGTCGACGGCATCAACTACGTTGGCGACGACCGCGTCACCATCCTCGACACCAAGGTGGTCGGGTACGGCCAGACCACCGTCTACCTCCTCGACGAGAGGCAATGAACATGAACACACTCGTCTTCGACGCCCTCACCCCCAACCACGACGGCCCCGACGGCAGCTACACACGCCTCCTGATCGTCCCCATCAAGCCCGAACTCCAAGACCTCACCCGCGGCCTCGCCAGGGCCCTCGAGCAAGGCGGCGACCTCATCGACACCCTCACCAGCACCAGGCGGCACGCCTACCTCATCCGCCCCAGCCTCGCGCGCGCCCCCAAGCTCCACCAAGCGCGTTCACGCCACCGGCATCGCCAACTTCGCCACGCCCGTACTCTCCATGGAGGAGATCGCCAGCCTGCGTGACGAAACCGGCGCCGTCGCCGGCATCACCATCACCCGCCACAAAGACGGCCCACCGTGGCTCCACTGGAAGGGCTACCTAGGCGACGCCAACGACCTCCCCCTCGCCTGGCAGACCACCCCTATCAACACCCAGACCCTCCTCGAAGGAGCAGCAGCATGAACGAGCAACTCGAGCGCGAGCAGCCGGCCATCAACCGTGGTGAAGGCATCCGCGGTGACGTCACCACCGTCAGCGCGTACGGGCACGAAGCGGAGATCACCCGCGGCCACCTACTCGTGCGCCTCAACGCCTCCAGCTTCTTCCAGGACGAAGGGTTCCTGCGGTGGCTCAACAGCGACACGGACGGGCCCGCCACCTGGCACAAGCGCGGCGATGCGGCGGAAGAGTACAGCGACGTGTTCATCCACTACGGCGGCGCCAGCTGGGACACAGAGCGCGGCTTCACCGCTGAAGGCAGCGACTACCCCAACCTGGAGAACCGCCCCGGCATCCCCGACCACATCTACGCACTCATCGCCGACGCCGTCGCCGAAGCCACCGGCAGCATGCAAAAAACTGCGCTCGTTTGGATCAGCAATTTCTGAGAGCGTTTCCCGTCATGCGGCGTAGGTATGCTCAAAACATCATGGGAAACCCAAGACACAACCTGATTCGCATCCTGTCGATGATCCTCATACTCCTCGCGCTCGTCGCCTGCGACGACGGCATCCGCGTGACACCCCCACCGACCGGGGAACGACCTGAGGGGCCCAGCACAGGCACCATTGACCTAAGTAAGGTCATCGCCCTAGGTGTCGGCTCAGGGGGCGAGGTCGCCAGCTCTGCCCTTGCGGCGCAAAATAGCGACCCTACCGTCCTGGCCATAAGCGGCAAGGGCGAGGTCTCAACCGTCAGGGACGGCTCAGACACATTTGAGGACTTTACTGTTCTCAATGGTCGAGTGTTCCTTCGTCCTCATGATGTTCAAGGGTACGGCTGCGCGCTCGTAGAGGTAATCAATGACACCGAACCCATCTGCGTGGATCCATACCTCGCCTACTTCCGGAAACTTCAAATCGGTCCGGATGGAGCCCTATATTACGAGGGGGCAGGGGCAGATGAGCATGGGTATTGGGTGCCGGCGCTCCGTAAGCGCACCCTGGAAGGGGACAATCAGCAACTGTTTGATCTCTCTGGCCCCCTCCAGGTCATGACCTGGGTGGTGGGATCCGACGGACTCGTCTACGTAGCGGGCCTCACGCAGACGTCAAGCGTCACCGAGTTTTGGTTGCGGCGACTCAACCAAGACGGAAGCCTTACCACCATCGACCTTGGGCATAACGTTTACCTCGCAGGACTGTGGCCAGACGGGAGCATCTACGTTTCGGACCCCCAACGAAGTGCCCTTTGGGAACTCAAGCCTGGCGAAGACACCCTGAGCCCCACCCCATACTTCGGTTCACTCCAACCCGGATACCTCGACAAATATTATGACAACGTAACTCACGACATCGACGCGCTCGAGTTCGACCTAAATGACATCTCAGCGTATTCCAACCCCATCCGTGTCCATGGCGACCGGGTTTTGCTTGAGACTACGAACCACGGCGAGTTCAAAGTGATGGAGCTCTACCCGAACCCTCAATGGTTCGACCCAGGGCTTGCGCAAGCCCGTGACGGAGTCGCGCACGGGGAAGACTACTACTACGTTGGCCGCAACACAGAAAATAAGTTTGCAGTCGTCAGGCTCGGCGTCACAAGTGGTAACGCCGAACCAATATATGAGACTGACCTAGAAATCTTCAACATCGCTGTTTCTCCCGATGCAAGCGCTGCGATTTTTACCGCCCTTGACGCAGCACGCAGCCGTTACTTGATGGTCACTGTTGACCTCGCCACAGGTGAAACTACAACCGAGCCCATTGGAAGCACCCTCGTCAAGCTAGAGTTGATCCATTGAGATAACGCTACAACCTACGAAGGCACCGCGCCGAGGTTAATCCTCGGCGCACTTTTATCCTGACCAACAGACGGCGTCAGTAGACACGCACAGCGTACCAAAGTTACCACCTAAGATATGGAAAGGAGATAATCGTGCCGACCATCACCCGCGCCGTCACCATCGCGACCGTCGGCGCCAACCTCCAACTACACGCGCCAGCCGACCCGCGCATCAACCGCATCCCCGGCGCGAAGCACAACCCAATAGGGCACATCTCGCTCCCAGCCACAATCCACACCATCCACCAACTCGAGAAGATCCTCGGCCCTATCACCGAGTGGGGAAGAGGCGGCATCCAAGCCGACCCCCTAACCCTCAGCCTCGCGCGCGCAGCACAACAACACCCCGATTACCAACTCCCAGCCGAACGCCCGCTCAAGACCGACCTAGGCCCCAAGAGCGCCCCCACCCAACCGCAACCCGAGCCGACCCCACCCTCGCCCGAAGGCGGCCTGCCGAGCGGCTCGTGCTACGTGCGCGCTGAAAGCGCCCTGCTACTCGTCGAGAGCCCCTACGAAGCCAAGGAGACCCTCAAGGGCATCCCCGAGGCCCGGTGGAACGGCAAGCACCGCGCCTGGGCGTACCCGGCCACCATCCAGCACCTCGCGCTTCTCAAGCGCGCCCTCGGTGACGCCCTACGCCTCGACGCCAGCGCGCAACGCCTCGTCAACGAAGCCCGCGCCGCCAAGCACGCCGAGCAAGCAGCCGAACAACACAAGAGCGACGACGCAGAAGCACCCGACATCCCCCACCTCAAGACGCGCGCCTGGCGGCACCAACGCCAAGCCTTCGCGTTCGCCAACGCGCTGGGCCGCACCATCCTCGCCATGGAGATGGGCACCGGCAAGACCCTCGTCAGCCTCGGCCTCATCGCCCAAAACACCAAGAGAGCCGCCATCGTGCTCGCCCCCAAACGCGTCGTGCGCGTCTGGCCCAACGAAATCAAGAAGCACCTAGAACACCCCGACGACTGGCTCGTCCTCCCCCTCGCGGAAGGCCCCACCACAAAACGCGCCGCCGCCATCAAAACCGCCCAAGGGCAAGCAGACGCCGCCGGCAAGCGCCTCCTCGTCGCCGTCAACTACGAAGCCAGCCACCGCGAACCGCTCGCGAGCACCCTCAAGAACCTCCAGCCCGACATCGTGGTCCTCGACGAGATCCACCGCATCAAGTCCCGCACGGGCAAGGCCAGCAAATTCGCCGCCACCCTCGCCGCCGGCGCCAAGCACCGCGTCGGCCTCACCGGCACCCTCATCCCCAACGGCCCCGAAGACGTCTGGGCACAGTTCCGCGCCGTCGACCCCAACCTCCTCGGGCCCTGGAGCCAGTTCAGCCGCGAGCACCTCCACTTCAACGACTTCGGCGGCATCGGCGGGTACCGCGACCTTCGCCTACTCCACGAGAAAATCAACCGCCGCATCTACCGCGTCACCCAAGACGTACTCGACCTCCCGCCCGTCCAGCACCAGATCATCCCCGTCGACCTCAAGCCCAAAACCCGCCAACTCGCGCGCGCAATCTACGAAGAACTCATCGTCCAACTCGGGCACGGCACCATCACCACAAGCATCTTCCTGACCAAGCTCCTGCGCGTACAGCAACTGACCGGCGGGGTGGCAGTGCTCGACGACGGCACCCGCGAGATCGTCGACACAGCCAAGGCGGACGCCCTCGAGGACCTCCTCACCGACCTGCCCAAGGACGAGCCCGTGGTCGTCTTCTGCAACTTCCACGATGACCTCAACGCCACCCAACGCGTCGCCGAGAAACTAGGGCGCCGTTACGCCGAACTCTCCGGCAGACGCGACGAGCTCGAAGCATGGCAAGCAGGCGAGATGGACGTCCTCGGCATCCAGATCCAAGCCGGCGGCATCGGAATCGACGCCACCAGGGCAGCCATCGCGGTCTTCTACTCAGTCAGCTACTCCTACGCGAACTTCGAGCAAGCCAAAAAGAGGGTGCATAGACCCGGGCAAGATAGACCCGTACGCATGTACTCCCTGCTCGCAAGCGAGAGCCTCGACGAGGACATTCACGCCGCCCTCACCAACAAACGCGACCTCGCCGAATACGTCATCGCGCGCGCCCGCGAAGCGAGAGCAGCATGAGCCGCACCCGCAGAAAAGGCCAACGCCGCAAACAGCACCACGGGAATCACCCCAACAAGTCACAGCGCCGCCGCGACAACTACAACGCCAAGAAACACGCCAAGACGCGCGCCAGCGAACGCTACGGCCTCGAACTCACCAACGCCGACCTGCTAAGCATGGCGCGCACCATCACCGAACGCCACAGCCAATACGTCACAACCCAAGCCCGCGGCCGCCAGATCCACGTCCTCACCCACGCAGGAATAAAACTCGCCGTCCTCTACGACCCCAACAACAGCGTCGTCCTCAGCACCCTCCCCAGCGACCACCACGAACTAACCAAGCGCGGCATTAACCTCATCGACCCACGCCTCACAGCCCTAGCAGACGCCTTCAGCCCCACCTGAGAGACGAGAGAAGCCAACCACCGCGAGCGCCCCACGCGACCAGATTGTCCTCCGTTGCCACCTCCATAAAAGAGTGATACCTTCGCCGTGCCCAACTCAACGCCTCTGCCGGATCAGCATCACCCGAGGAGGCGACAGCGAGTCCTAAAGGGGGAATCAATGTCCACTGCTATCTCTAGAATCGTCGCCCTCACTTGCCTCCTTATGGCTAGCGCAGCCTTCGCCGAAGACCTTCACGAACTCGTCGTCAATGGCACTGTCGCGGAAGTCCAAGCGGTAATCGCCGCAGGCGCTGACATCCATGCACGCGCTTTCGACGACAGCACACCCCTAATGCGGGCCAGCAGAGCAGGCCGCACCGACATCGTCCAGCTGCTCTTGGATGCCGGAGCCGAAATCAACGCCAGAGCCGGAATAGCGAAGTTCTCGGCTCTCTCGTACGCTATCCGCTACGAGCAAGCTGATTCGGCTCGCATCCTTCTCGCAGCCGGCGCAGACCCTAACTTGCGAGACGACGTAGGAACGCCCATCACGCTCGCAAGCGCGTTCGGCACTGCAGAAATCGTCGAAATGCTCATTGCCGCGGGCGCTAACGCCAATTCCTCCGGGCAAGATGGAACCGCACTCACGATCGCCGCAAGGAGAAATGCGGCGGACATCATCCTCGTTCTAGCCAGTGCCGGCGCCAACCTGGAAGCACACGACTACCGAGGCGATACTCCCCTAGCCACGGCGAGCAGGCACGATGCCCTAGAGGCGGCCGGTGCCCTGATAGCTGCCGGCGCCAACCCCAACGGCCGCACCGAGAGCGGACTAACCCCTCTCATGGTCGCCGCCCGCTACGCTTCCGTCGAAATAATCAATCAACTGCTCGCTGCTGGTGCCGACCTCGAATCCCGAGGCGCGCACGGGCAGACACCCCTGATGTTCGCCGCCACTCTTGGGCCCGTCGAAAACATCCAAACTCTCGTCGCTGCCGGAGCGAACCTCGAAGCCAGAACCGAAACGGGAGCCACCTCACTGATGTTTGCTGCCATGGAAGGCCCTACCGAGAACATAACGGCGCTCATAGAAGCAGGCGCGGAACCCGAAGCCCGCGACGAACACGGGATGACAACCCTCATGTGGGCAACTCTAGGCGAAACACCCTCCAACGTAGCCACCCTGCTACAAGTCGGCGTCGCCCTCCACGCGCGCGACGCTCTTGGCTGGACCGCCCTGTTCCACGCGAGCCTCAAAGGTCAGCCAGAAACAGTAGATCTCCTCCTCGACGCCGGCGCGGACGCTAAGACGCCGGACCCAGCAGGCGCCACGCCTTTCGATGTAGCTCGCGAGAACCCCAAGCTCGTCGGCACCAGCGTCTACTGGCGCCTCAACGACGCACGCTTCTGACATGAGACGATTCCGAATCGCACTAATCAGCCGGAGAGTGGTAATGTGGGAATCAACGGGGGTGACCCCGCCGCGCTGCACTCGACGCGACCAACGCCAGCATCACGGCGTAATCGCTGGAGGCACGCCAGGTTGACCGGCAAGCTGGTGCGAAAGGCGTTAACGGCACTAGCGCCCCCGCCTCGATCGGGTGAGGGCAACCGCTGCTAAGGCACCGTCCTGCAATAGCCAAAGCATGTCCCGGTCATCAACGCCTCGTTGAGAGCCTCGTGTAGAAGTCGCAGGAGACCACGCGAGGCTCACCAACACCAGGGGAGACCACCTTGCCGCAACCCAACCCCACAACCACCCGCGCCCTCCGCGCCATCCACGACCAACGCCCCATCCGCATACACCCACCCGAACTCGTCACCCTCCTCAAGACCCGCCTTATCACCCTCAACGAGAACGGCGCGCTCGCGCTCACCAAACGCGGACAGCACCACCTCCACGAAGCCGACGCGCTCGCGAAGAACACCAAACGCATCCCACAACTCGCTCAAGCCCTAGCGCCCGCCGCGCACGAACTCAAGCCAGCCATCGACGTGCTCGCCGGCGACCGCAGCCGCAAGACCATACTGGCGCACGCCCCCGCACTCGCCACCCTCGCGAGCGCCGCGCGGCACCTCTGGACCAAGGACGAACGCGCACTCCTCAAACACCTCGGCAACAACCCCGAGCGCCTAGCCACCACCGCCAAGCGCCTCGGCTGGGAAGGTCAACGCGCCCACAAGACCCTCCACCACATCCTCCAACACGCCAAGAGCGCCCTAGCCCCCAGCAACTAGAGCCAGCCCCGAGCCCCGCGTCGCGAGAAGGAAGCGCCTCCGGCGCAAGTGGCACGTGGCGGGGTTAGGCTCAACCCCGCGACACCAAACACAGAGAGGGATCCACATCATGCGAAGCACGTCTTCTCGCAACCTGCTAGCTCTCGTCCTCGTCATCGCCCTGGCCGCGCTCGGTACCGCCGCCGCGCAGATGTATGGCACGGTCGTCGACGGGGCCTGGTACGACACGCTCGCCGAGGCGTACCAGAACCCGCCCGCCTACCAGGCCGACAACGGCAACTGGGCCGTTCGGTGGTCGTACCGCGACGCCTACCCGGCCATCGAGTTCGACATCGAAGTCACCGGCCTCAACCAGGTCGAGATCGTTCCCGCTAGCGAGAGCAGCATCCTTGGGCCCAACTGCAGCCTGACCAGCACCGCGGCCCTCGCCGAGCACCTCATGCGTGACCGAGTCTCTTCCCTACGGAACCTCACCGGCCCCGACGCCAGCGAGTTCCGCGAGTCGATCCTCGCCATGGGACGCCAGCAGCTCGTCCAGTTCAGAACTACCCGCGCCCTCGGAGGCTCCGACTGGCTGCCAGCCGTCGCCGTCGACTCCAACGGCATGCGCTACGAACCCCTCTACTTCACGGAAGCACCCCTGCAAATCGGCACCAGCTACAGCGCCTACTTCTCCCTCGCCGAGCTCCAAGAACGAGGCGTGATAGAGAACGGCACTCTCACCATCGCTCGAGGCATCAGCTTCACCAGCCATTGCCGCTTCAACCTCAACGACCTCCCCTAGCCTCAGCAACGACACCGGAGACACCATCTTGAGCACCACCACCATCGAGCGCCCCCAAACGCTCCCCACCCTCTACCACCAGGGCAAAGCCGGCGGCATCTACTCCTGGAAGGTCTGGACCGAAGGGGCCGACATCGTCACCGAGTACGGCCTCGTCGACGGCGAGAAGCAGATCGCCCGTAAGACGGCCACCCCCAAGAACGTCGGGCGCAGCAACGAGACCACCGCCGAAGAGCAGGCGGTCCTAGAAGCCCAGGCGATGTGGCAGAAGAAGCGAGATCGCAAATATGCCGAGAGCATCGAGGACGCGCAAGCCGAGCTCGTGCGCCCCATGCTCGCCAGCGACTTCGAGAAGCGCAAGAACCGCAACGTCACCTACCCCGCCTACGTCCAGCCAAAGCTCGATGGCGTCCGCGCCCTCGCCTTCTGGGACGGCGACCAGATCGAGATCATGTCGAGAAGCGGCAAGAGCTGGCGCGACATCGGCAGCGTCGAGCACATCGCCGCCGCCCTCGAGGAGACCCTCCCGCGCGACGCGCTCTACGACGGCGAGATCTACGCCGGAGTAGGCGAGACCTTCCAACAGACCACGCGCCTCGTCAAGAAGTACCGCCCGGGAGAGAGCGAGCAGCTCGTCTTCCACGTCTACGACGTCATCGACCGCGACAACCTCGAGCAGCCGTTCAACGAGCGCCTCGAAGTCCTCAACTGCCTCCAGTTCGCGCCCGGCTACCCGGTCGAGGCCGTACCGAGCGTCCTCGTCGAGAACGAGCAGGCGGTCTACGAGGCGCAAGCGCAGTTCGTGCAAGACGGCTTCGAGGGCGCCATGGTGCGCCTCGCCGGCGGCGCCTACCAGTACGGCGCCAGGTCGTTCGAACTCCTCAAGGTCAAGTCGTTCCTCGACGCCGAGTTCCCAATCGTCGGGCACAAGACCGGCGTCGGCAAGTTCGACGGCGCCATCATCTGGGTGTGCCAGATGGACGACGGCAAGACCTTCGACGTCGTCCCCAGGGGCACAATGGAGGAACGCCGCGCCTGGTACGACACCGCCGAAAGCCACTACGGCAGCATGCTCAACGTCAGGTACTTCGAGGTCAGCGAAGACGGCGTCCCGCGCTTCCCGGTAGGCGCCGGCATCCGCGCGAGCGAAGACATCAGCTGACCCTATCGTGGCCGCGCATGCCCCCGACTTCAGTCGTGGGGTAAGCGGGCACACTCCCGTCTCCCGGGACATGCGATTAGCTGAAGGAGATGCGCAAGGTGAAGAGAGATCGCAACTCACAACCGAAGAAGCAGGATGATTCGTTCGTCCTCGAGTTGCCGCTGCGCGTCACCGCTAACGATGAGAGGCGTCTTGAAACCATCTTCTTCGCCTCCAGGCAGGTTTACAACGCCTGCTTGGGTGAGGCGCTGAAGCGGTTGAAGTTGATGCGTGACTCGCGCGTGTATCAGCGGGCGTTGGCTGCTCCGCGTGGCGCGGTGCGCAACCGACTCTTCAAGGAGGCGCGCGAGGCGGTTGGCTTCAGGGAGTACGACCTGCACACGTACTTCAATAACCGCGTCCGACAAGCCTGGATCCGCGAGCACGTGAGTAGCCCCGTGGGCCAGAAGCTTGCGACCAGGGCTTTCCAGGCTGTGGAAGAGTACAGCTTCAAGGCGAAGGGCCGGCCGCGCTACAAGGGCGTGAACCAGCTCGACAGCATCGAGGGGAAGAGCAACCTCACCGCCATCATGTGGCGCGACGGGCAAGTCAACATCCTCGGCCTGGAGCTGAAGACGGTACTCGACCCCATGGACAAGCATGGAGTGCAGGCTTGGGGCTTGCAGCAGCGCGTGAAGTACGTGCGCCTCGTCAGGCGGAGGGTGCGGAGCAAGACGCGCTACTTCGCGCAGCTCGTGCTGGCCGGGAAACCGCTGGTGAAGCAGAAGCATCAGGCGCGCCTGGGGAACGCAGAGAAGCGCGTCGCGTTGGACCTGGGTCCGTCGACAATCGCCATGGTGGGTGAAGCGCACGCGGAGCTCTTGGAGTTCGTGCCGGAACTTAACGATCTGCAATGCGAGCGGCGCGTGCTGCAACGCAGGCTCGACCGTAGCCGCAGGGCCGCCAACCCCGAGAACCATCAGCCCGACGGCACCATCAGGCCGGGCCGCATGGCGTGGCGGTACAGTCACCGCTACAAGAAGACTCGGGGTGAGCTCGCTGAGTTGGAGCGGCGCCTGGCCGCCTACCGCCGCACCGAGCAACATCGACTGGTCAACGACGTACTCCAGCATGGCTGCGTCATCCATACGGAAGCCGTCTCCATCAAGGCTTGGCAGAAGAGCTTCGGTCGCAGTATCAGGATCAAGGCGCCTGGTTTGTTCATGGGGGCTCTCACCCGCAAGGCTGAAAGCGCCGGCGGGCAAGTGAACCTCATCAACACTCGCCACACCGCTCTCTCGCAACAGTGCGCCTGCGGAACCAGAAGCAAGAAGCCCCTCTCGGTGCGCGTGCACGAGTGCCCCGAGTGCGGGCTGGTCATGCAGCGCGACCTTTTAGCCGCTTACCTCGCCCTCCATACGGCGACCACCACCATCCCTCACGTGCTGCATGCGGATAAGGCCATGTTGGCTTATCAGGGTGCGGAACCGCTCCTTCGGGCGGCATGGCAGCACGCCACTACCAAACCTGCGAGCGGACGGCCGCGGCCGTCCACCTTCGGTACTTACCGGAGTCAGAGCGGGTCGCCCGAGCAAGACCCGGCACCAACCGTCAAGGCCCAACACGTCGTACCCCACTCGTGGGAGGGGTTGGGAGAGGCGCGAGGAATCCGAGTTAGAACCCCCTTGCTTTAGCAATGGGGAGGTTCAGCCAGCCGCATAACCCAGACAGCAGCCGGTCGCGCTCCAAGAAGCGCGACCGACTCGTATCCCCAACAAACGTGTGAGGAAAGATTGACATCCTTCCCGCCACAATCATACCACGATGACCAGTCAACAACTGAAAAAGGTATAAGCCACCAAGAACCCCACTAGGCCCGCTCCGGACACCCTTGACGCCAACCAATTATCACTCTATGATTGACGTATCCCCAAATAAATAAACGTGGAGGAACAAGGATGACTGGTACTTTCGTGTTCAGCTTCTACCGTCCCAAGATCAAGTCGCGCAAGGACTTCGTGGCACAGCTTAGTCAGCTGTACCGCGACAACAAGGGCTTCGCGCGCCTCATCGGCACCCAGGTCGCACCGGCCTGGGCGGACGGCCGCCTTACCGCCGAGGTGCTCCCTCAGCACCTGCCCGCCCTCGAGTGGTGGCTCGCCAACTTCTGGGCCCGCAACAGCGGCATGCCCATGGACGAAGCGATCCTCCGCGCGAAGATCGGACAGGCGCAGCTCAAGGGCCGCCGCGTCACGCCAGACGCGCGCGCCTACAAGGCTGCCAAGCTCCGCACAGCCCTCAAGGAACTGTGGAGCCAGCAGGCCGAGGCCCCCAAGGCCAAGACCCTCGTGAACAAGCAGGACGTGTTCGCAAAGGTCACGAGGTGGTTGGAAGCTGACAAGAAGGACCTCGAGCGAATCGGAGAGTGGCGCGACGACGCCATCAACCTCCCCTTCCGCGTAGAGGAACCGATGGACCTCCGTCCCTCGGCAGCCAGCCTCCCCACCGTCCCCGAGCTCGATGACCTCTTCGTGGAGGAACACTTCGTGCACGTGGACACCTCCGGCGACCGCTCCGACGAGGAGTGGGCGCACGGCACCCCAGGTCGCAACTTCGTCTACATCGCCGGCAAGGAAGTCCGCTGGGACGACCTGCCCGACGAAGCAGACGAAATCGTCACCCAAGCGGTGATGAGCCAAGACCTGGGCACTCTCGACGCTCTCAACGCGGCTCTCGAGTCGTACGAAGAGCGCCAAGCCCGCCAGACCTGGGGTTACGTCAACCTCGGAGACGACACGGGCAGCATCACGCTCCGGGTTCGCACCTGGAGCAACTACACGCGCAAGCGCACCGGCAAGCCCATCCCCGTTCTCCCCCTGGAGAAGCGGAAGGCCGCCGAGCCCAAGCGTGAAGTCAGCGCGCCAGTCGGTGCGTGGTACCACTCCAGCCTCGCTGAGTGGGAACGCGCAGCCAAGACCGACAAGCTCGCCGCCGCGGCCCTCGCCGAGTTCCAACAGGAACAGGCAGAAGCCAACGCACGCCGCACCATCCTCAACCAGGATGACGCGGAAACCGCCGTACCCGCCAACCACGAGGAAACCCCCGAGAGCATCCTTGAGTTCCTCACGGAAGATCGTGACGAACGCCTGGAGCTCGGAGAGGACATCCCCACGTGGCTCACCCGTCAACTCGCCTTCTACACGCACGTCGTGAACAAGGCGAAGGCAGGTGAACGGCAGACGGCAACCGCCCCCGCTACCCAGCAGGAGCGACCCGCGGCCCATGTCCTCGAAGGCCTCTCCAAGGTCGTCGAGAACACCCGCGTCCAACTCGAAACCGAGTTGGAACTGACCCCAGGCAAGTCCCGTCGCGGACTCGTCGGTCAGCTCGCGCACCTCCGCATGCTCGAAGCGCAAGCTAAGAGCTAAGGACGCGCGACCGAGGAAGAAAACCTCGGCACCAAAAATCGGGTTCTTCGGAACTGACGAGAAGCAGAGACCACTTGGTTTCTGCTTCTTTCTTTTGCCCCGAACCAACCCCAACCCACTAGGGAAAGAAGCGCGAAGCGCATGTGGCAGGAAACGAACCAAAGGAGCACCGCATGAGAACAAGCACCCCCTCACTCGAGGGGATCCAGAAGACCATCCCAGCCGGCCGCACGCTCTACCAGGCCGGCGAGAACGCCACGCAAGCCTTCTACGTTCACAACGGCACCATCAAGGTGCTTGGGGACAGTTGGGTGGGACTGCACCGAGGCGACAACGAGCAACGCACAGACCGCCTCCTCGACGTAGCCGGCCCCAGAGACATCCTCGGCATCCACCAAGGCAAGCACCCGCACACGGCCATCACCGCCAGCGACGCGCTCGTCACGATCATCCCGCACGAGCACCTCAAGCGCCCCGAGAACATCGACGCCATCGTCGACTACCTCGCGCGCTCCAGCGTCCGCAACGAAGCCCGCCTGCAACAGAACGACCTCCCCATCGCCATCAGGCTCCTCGAGACCCTCAAGGACCTCGCCAAGCGCTTCGGGGACACCGCCAAAGCCGACATCAGCTTCACGCTCCCCCTCACGCACGCCGACCTGGCCGACCTCGTCAACAGCACTCGCGTCACCGTCACGAAGTTCATGGCGGAACTGCAGCGTGAAGGCATCGTCGAGGGCGCCAAGGGCGAGTACACGCTCCACATCGCCGCCGCCGACCCCTACATCGCCAACCTCATCTTCAACTCCTAAGGAGAACCCGCATGCAGCAGCAGACCCCCGCCCAGACGCACACGCTCGACACGCTTAGGGCCGCCCTCGTGCAGCACAAGCCACAACTCGAGCCCATCATCGACACGGTCTTCAGCAAGTTCAGAGAGACCACCACCCCCAGCGACGAGATCGCCGAGCAACTCAAGACGATGCTCAAACGCGACATCACCCCCGGCGAGAACGATGACGCCCGCACCTTCACCTGGCGCAACCCCAGCAACCAACCGATCGTCCTCACCATCCCCCTAGAGGACCAGGGCGACGAGCCGACCGCTGAAGCGGCCGATCAGGCCGACACTATCGAGCTAGCCGTCGAGGAAGCCGCCGGTGAGGAAAGCGCTGCCGAGGAGGACGCGGCAGTCACGGAAGAGGCCACCGCCGAGCCCACCCCCAGCGCGCCGGAGAACGACACCGCTGCCCCGGCCGAGCCCGAGCGCGTCAACCTCCTCGACGAGCTCGACACGCTCCTCGACAACACCCACCTCCACCTGATCATCCAGCGCACCGGCAAGAAGGACGGCCAGAACGTCCTCAGCGTCACCGTCATCCCCCAAGCCAAGGACGACAAGACCGACCCAGCCATCCTCACGCCCATCAACCTCAAGGGCACCACCCGCGAGCTCGAGACCGGGCTGCTCCAGGCCATCAGGATCACCACCGACGGTAACCGCAGCATCGAGGAGGCGCTCGCCGAACTCGAGGAAGCCAAGAAGGAAGCCGCGGCGGCCAAGAAGGCCGAAGCCAGCAAGACCAAGAAGGGCGCGAGCAAGGCCGCCCCCAAGGCCGCGGCAGCGAAGAAGGACGAGAAGCCCGCCGAGCCGGCCGCCCCCAGCCTCTTCGACGCCCCCGCCGAAGACACGAAGGCCGCCAAGAACACCCCCAGCACCGACGCGGACAACGAAACTGCCGAAGCCACCAAATGAACCCTGTGCCCTGGCCGCCACCAAGGCACACCACCCCTAAGCCATAACTCCCCAGGAGGAAAACAGCATGCCCATCGAGAAGAAGACCGTCACCCGCAAGTTCAAGTTCAACGGCCGCAACTACCCCGACCCGAACCCCAGCCTCAGCCCCGAGATGGTCAAGGCGCAACTCGCGGTCAGTGACCCGCAGCTCGCCAGCGCCGTCATCGAAGGCCCGGTCTACGAAGGCGACACCGCCACCTACACCTTCACGCGCAGTGTCGGCACCAAAGGCTGAATCACCATGCCCCAAGCGGGCCGAACTGCAGCAGATCATCGCGCGCGAGGAGCAAGGCCAAGACCCGCTCCTCGCCGCCTACCTCAAGCAGAAGGAGGAAGCCAACCAGACAGCAGCAGCGCTACAGCACCTGAGCGGCAGGGGAGAACCCATACCGCTGCCCAGCGACAGCCTGCTCATCCTCGGCTGACCCTCCCACGCCTCACCGCCCCCACCACCTACACGCTCGCGCCCGACCGCATCCGCAACGCGCGCCTCGCCCAAGACCTCCTCGAACACAACGTCATCAAGCCCGCCTACCTCGAGCTAGATAAGGGCGTACCTGACGCCATCGCCAACGCGCTCGCGAGAGCCATGACACCCAAGGGCGCCACGGCGCTTCACCTCACGGCGCACATTCGCCGCGACGAAACCGACCAACTCCGCCTCTACCTGGTGCCGGAACTGCAGGAGAGCGCCTTCCTCAACGCGCACGCCCTCATCCAGCAACTAGACGCGCTCGACGCCAACCTCGCGCCCGGCCTCCTAGCCCTAGTGGACCGCGCCCACCACCTCACGCCCATCTACACCCCCGGCGCCGCGTACGACACCGTCGTCAACCTCCACTGGGCGGGCGACGACACCGGCGAAGAAGCCCTCGACGACCTCCGCTACGAAATGGCGCAAGAACGAGGCGTCACCCCCGACGAGATCCCCCTCGAAGAGGTCAAAGCGCTCGCCGACGACCAGTTCCTCACCCCCAACACGCTCGAGGAACGCCTACCCCGCCGCTACTACGAAGCCAACACCCACACCATCCAAACGCCCGAGATCCTCGCGCGCCTCAACACCGGCCTCTTCCCGAACGCCCTCGGCGACCTCCAACAACTCATCAAGGTCGCCACCGCCGCCAACGAACACGCCAAGAACGTCCACCAGCACGCCCTATCCGACTGGGACGACGAGTACATCTACGAGAACGGCAACCAATGGTTCACCACCATGATCAGCATCACCGACCCCGCCCTCACCGAAGGCCCAGACGGTAACGAGTTCGCCGACGTCGTCTACGAGATGCTCTACGAGTACGACAACTACAACATGCAGGCCGGCAACGAACCCGGCCCCAGCGGCGCCTTCCTCATCCCCCACACCCCCGAAGGCATGCGGAACCTAGCCCACCTCACCAAGACCATCCGCAAGCAACTCGCGCTCGAAGCACGCACCTACGAGCTCCTCAAGAACCTCACCAAGAACGCCGCGACCTCCGCAGAAAGGAGCCTCCCCACATGATCACCGGGTACGCCGAACTAGGCGACGACGCCACCCTCGAACTCCAGAAAGCCATCCTCCTGTACGCGCGCAAGAACTCATACGGCAACGACGCGCACGCCTTCGCCACCCTCCACGACCTTCAAGAAGGAACCGGCGAACAACCCGAGCTCGCGCCCGGCCGCCTCCTCACCCGCGAAGACCTAGAGAGCCTCTACAAGGCGCTACGCGGCACGCAATCCCTCGCGTTCCTCCCCCCGCACGTGCTCGCCGCCAGCCCCGACGGCGTCGCCTGGCATGAGCCCGCCCAAGAGCGCACGCTCTTCTTCCAGACCCGCGACGAGAGCCTCAACAGCATCAGCGGCGCCTACCCGCAACCCGCGCTCCTGTGGATCTACGACGGGCCCACCCTCAGCGTCTTCGCGCTCCCCAGCGACGAACGCCCCACCCCGGACACCGAACTACTAAGCGCGCCGTTCTACAACACCTACGAAGGCGGCAACATCTGCCTCGGCAGCACGCCCCTGCCCAAGCACCACGACCCCAACCGCGTGAGCGACATCAGCAACGCCTTCTTCCAAAGCGCCTTCACTCACGCCAGCGGCCGCCAACGCCACTATCAGAACTTCGGCGGCAGCCACAGCGAACTCTGGCAACACATCCGCGAGCTCGGACGCTTCCCCGCCGAGTACCTCGTCCCGATAGAGAAGACCCTCACCGAACTACTCAAACCGAAGGCCTAAGCGCCCAAGCGCGCGGGCGGCTAGCTGCTGTAGTCGCCTTGGAGCCCCGACGCCTCAGCAAACATGACGCCCGAGGCGATGAGGATAAACGGCAGAATCCAGATGAAGCCGATACCCAAGGTGATAAGACCCACGCTCAACAATGCGCCGAGTAGGAGGGCGATCAGCAGGTAGGAACCCAAGTTATTCAGGACTAGAGAGTACGACTTGGCGATTGCCTTGAACGGGTTCATGTCACGGTCTAGGTAGTAGTACACCCAGAACGCCATCGGCGTAAGCGGGAGACTGAGAAGCACCCACCCGCCGGACCCAACTGTCGCCTCCAGGTAGGAGAAGAGCAACGACATCGGCACCGTGACGAGCCACACGCCTGGTACGCGGTTCATGAACCGAAACGCTCCGCCGAAGGTGACCTTCTCTCCAGCCGCAGCCACTAAGCCTACGGTCGCGTACAGCACCGCCGTCACACCCGACATAGCGCTAATTGCCACGTAATACCAGATTGACGCAGGCTCACCCGCGTAAGGGTCGCCTCCCCAAAGCCAGGCAATTAGAAGGTAGACAGCTCCGACGAGCAGGCTCAAGCCGAAGATGTGCCGCTTGGTCCCCTTGATCCGGCTGCGCGCCACCGAAATCACATACCGCACATCGAACCTACCTGGCTGGCCACCTGTGGATACTGCGCTACTCACGTCGACCCCCAACGAGCTCTTCTTAGATGCCCTACAAACCATAACCCAGCCCAGTAACTGGAACTTTCAGAAGGAAGGTGCCGTGACTCGCAACCCCGAAAGGCCCCACTGACTATGCACACTCTTCACCCGCGCTTCGGGCAACGCCGTTACCAGCCCATTCATGTGCTCTTGGCCGGCGCTGGAGGGAACGGCAGTAAGGTCGCCATCGGACTAAGGCACCTCAGCGCCGCCCTCGAAGCCCTCAACGGTCCCCACCACCGCCTTCAGGTCACCATCGCGGACGGCGACATCATCCAGCACCACAACCTCGCCCGCCAAGCCTTCTACCCCAGCGACATCGGCCAGAACAAGGCCACTGTCATCGCCAACCGCATCAACCTCAGCAACGGCACCACCTGGCGCGCCTACCCCCAGCACCTCACCAGCGAAACCGTCGCCAGCCTCCGACCCGACATCATCATCGCGTGCGTCGACAACCGCGCCGCCAGGCACGCCATCCACGAAGGCGCCGAACAAGCCCACAGTGTCAAGTACACCCTCGACCTCGGCAACACCAGCACCAGCGGCCAAGCCATCCTCGGCGTGCCCAAGCACGCCCACGACCGCCGCACCGGCCCACGCCTACCCACCGCCCCCGAACTCCACCCCGAACTAGTGGACACGAGCATGCCCGAGGACGACACCCCCAGTTGCAGCACGCTCGAAAGCCTCGAAAAGCAAGACCTCTTCGTTAACGACACCCTCGCGAACCATGCCCTGAATCTGCTGTGGCAACTCTTCCGCTACGGCCAAATCAGTCACCACGGCGTCTACGTCGACACCCGCACCAGCCTCAGCACACCCCTACCAATCGACCCGAAGGCGTGGCAGCGCATGAAGCGCCGCAACCGCTCATCATCGCCACGCAACACATGAAAACCTGATACGGTGAAGGCATGCACCGAACGGCCGCCGAGGCAACCACCACCAGACCTCGCGCAAGCATCAGCAAAGAAGCCGCGCGCAGCATCAGGACCTGGCTGCTCGACGCAAGCGTAGCGACCGCCCTCATCGCCGTCATCGCGCTCGCCACCGCACTCACCAGCCACTGAAGCAGACGCAACCTCACACACCGATAACCAAGAAGCTCAGTCGGCTTCGGCTAAGTCCCGAGCTACGCCAGACGCCGGCCCGCCCACGAAGCGGGCCGGTCCCGTAAGGAGACGACCATGCGGCCCCGCACCGACACCGTCAGCTGGCTCAGCAACGTGCCAACCAGCGACAACAACTTCAAAGCCGCCCTCGACCGAGCCACCCCCTACGAGATCCGCCAAGCGCTCGACTGCACCCGCGGAAAGACCGGCCACACCACCCGCACCAAAGTCCTCGAGCGCCGCCTCCGCAACCTCGAAAAGCATGCCCCGTAACACCCGGCGGCCAAGCCGCCTATCTTCGCAAGAACCCCCACCAACCCACCTGCGCGAGCGCACAAGGCGCCCTAGCCGATCCAGGTGCCGCGAGATTATTAGTTTTCCATGTAGTATGTGATTACGCAGACGCACCGGCTCAGGCCCGGTTCGCGCCCGCCACCCACACCATGATCCACTTCCATCACTCCCCCCACCAGCCGACCAACCACAAGCCCACCGCCACCGAGCGATACGCGGAACGCTAAGGCGACCCCCATGGACGCCTTCACCATCACCAGCCTCGCGCTCACCACCATCCTCGGCGCCAGCATCGGCAGCTTCGCCAACGTCGTCGCCTACCGCATGCCCCTAGGCCAGTCCCTCAGCAACCCACCCTCGCGCTGCCCCAGGTGCGAACGCCGCCTCACCCCACTCGAACTCATCCCCGTACTCTCCTGGCTCGCGCTCATGGGCCGCTGCCGCGGTTGCCGCGCACGCATCAGCCCCCGCTACCCCATAATCGAAGCGCTCTTCGCCCTCACCTTCCTCGGGCTCGCGCTCCTCACCCAACCCGACCTCCTACAAGCCAGCGAACTCGCGCGCTACGTGCTGCAAGCAGCCGCCCTCAGCATGCTCCTCATGGCTGCGCTCATCGACCTGGACACCCGCACGCTGCCTGACACACTCGTTTATGGAGCGCTCATTGCTGGTCTCGCCGCCAGCCTCCTGCCAGCCAACCCCGCCACCCCAAGCGGACTCGTCAAGACAGCAGGGGAGACACTCACCATCGCCCTCGCGGCAGCCGGCGCGCTCGCGCTCCTCGAGCGCTACGCCGCCCTCGCCATGCGGCGCCTACGCGCCCCCAAGCACGCAACGCTCCCCATCACGAGCGATCACCTGCTCATGGCCACCACGTTCGCAGCGTTCCTCGGCGTCCCCCGCGCCCTCGCCATCACGACAGCCATCATCCTCCTCGACGCCAAGAGCACCAAACCGCTCCGCCTGCCACAACCCCTCCTGCTCGCGCTCGCCCCCCTCCTCGTGCTCCTGGGTCACTTCCTCGGCCGAAACGCCCTCACCGCAACCACCGACGCCCTAGCTGCGGCCGGCGCCATAGCCCTCGCAGCCGGCATCGCCTGGTGGGTCAGCGACCACCTCAAACACCGCAGCGGAGAACCCGAAACAGAAGACGACAACGCCGATGTGACGCTCGGGTTCGGCGACGTAAAACTCGCCGCCGCCCTCGCCGCCCTCCTACCCACACCCACCCTCCTGATCCTCGCACTCATGCTCGCGAGCCTCACCGGGACGCTCCACAGTGTCGCCACCCGACAGCGCGCCCTCCCATTCGGCCCGCACCTGCTCCTCGGGTGCGTCCTCGCCGCCACCCTCGGCCCAAGCATCATCACTTGGTACGCCCGCATTGCCGGCGTGCCCCTTTAAGGACAACCCAATGGCAGCAGGACGAAACAACATCACGCTCATCGGTGCGCTCGCCGAACCGCCGATTCTCACCGAAACTAGAGGCGGCCGCGACCGCGCGCTCTTCACTGTTGCTGGCCTAGAAGCGAGCCACACCACCGACGGCCGCCCCCGAAACATCCGCTGGCGGCACCGCGTCAGCATCGTCGGCCCCCAAGCCGACAGTCTCGCGGACCTCCAGCCAGGAACAGTGCTCCTCGTGCAAGGCACGCTGCGGTCCCGAGACGACAAGCAAGAAGACGGCTCACGCCGTCAACGAGTCGAGGTATACGGCCAACGCGCTCACACCACCCCGCACCCGGGAAGGATCACCACCGACGACGACGGCCGCTACTACCTCGAAGGGGGAACCAACCAGACCACACTCGAAGGCAACCTCACCCGCGACATCGAGACCCGACACACCCAAACCGGCATCCCCGTAGCTCGCGGCACGCTCGTCACCAACATCTCAGACCCCCGCGATCCCACATTCCGCGACCCCCAGTTCCTACCCATCATCCTCTGGGGTGAACTCGCGGAACGACACCAGGACACTCCGAAAGGCGCGCGCCTCTACCTACAAGGCAAATACCTGCCGGACAACTTCATCACCAGCCTCGGCGAGAAGATCTACCGCACCGCCGTGGAAGCCACCGACGCCTACCTCCTCGACCAGCCCCGCCACACCAACGCCGCCTAACCCCCACACCACACCCCAGCACCGGAGGAACACCACCATGTTCAACCCACTAGCCCGCCGCCCACGCCTCGACCGCCTAACGATCGCTGTCCGGTCACCAGCCGGCTCAGGCAAGTCGACGTTCGCCGCCAGCGCCCAAGAGCTCCCCCAGCGCCTCCTCTTCCTCGACATCGAAAGCAAAGCCCGCCTCCTGGCTGGCGCAACCGACGCCGAACCCGCCTTCGACGCCATCGAGATCCGCAACCACGACGAGATCTCACAAGTGCTCGACTGGGCGCTAGAAGGCGACGGGAAGAACCAGGGTTACGGCACCATCGCCTTCGACAGCTGGGGCGCCTACTTCGGGGAAGCGTACTCGCGCGCCCTCAAGCAAGCCGAAGCCGAGAACGGAAAGCCCACCACGCGCCTAACCGCCGAACAGGAACAAGCACTCCAGACGCGCGTGCAAGACGTGCTCCGCCGCATCTGCTACCAAAGCGGCATGAACGTCATCATCACCGACCACATCGCCGCGAGAGGCAAAGAAGAAGCCGAAGCCAACGAAGTCGGCCGCATCGTCCCCCTCACGGCTGGCGGCTTGGAATACCTGATTGACGTCCTGATGGAATTGCAGCTCGTCATGCGCCCCGGCGACCTCGTCGAAACCCGCATCGGCACCATCGTCAAGAGCAACGTCCCCAACCTTCCCATCGGCATGCAGATCGAAGACCCCACCTTCCCCAAGCTCCTCGAGCTCGCGGGCGCCCCCAAGGAAATCTCCACCCCCGAGGAAGCCCCCGCCGAAGCCGAAGCCCAGCCGGAAGCCGAGCCGGTGGAGGAGAAGCCCACCCTCCCCGAACTCCTCGAGCTCGCGAAGGAAGCCGGGTTCAAGCGCGAGCAGGTCGTCCTCGTCGCGCAACGCACCTACGGCAAGGCCACCCTCGAAGCACTCACCCTCATGGAACGCCAGGCGCTCGAGCAACGCATCCGCGCGCGCGACCCCAGGGCCGCATGACACCACTCGAGGAGATTGAAGCAGTTGTTAACGGCACGAAGTCCATAGAGGGCCTCTCCTACATTTACATCTACGAGCTCAACCCTATCGACTGGCGGTGGGATGCCGCTAAGGACATTACCGCCATCAGCCGCGAGTCCGAAGCCGGCGCAGAACTAGCAGCAGACTGGGAGATGGCTCGCGACCTGCTCCACAAGCACTCCTCCTGGCATGGCGACGGCGGAGAGGGCGCCACCCCCATTCTCGTACCCAACCTCCAGCAGTGGTGCGTGATTGCATGGGTGGTGAAGCAGCAGAAAAGCGGCTGGACCTACGTCGTGTCCCGCATGCCCCTCGTCTGGCTCGACGGAGAAGCGGAAACCATCATCCCCCTTCCAACACCCGACACGCTCACCGCCAAACCGCTCCCCAATCCACAGCAGTACCCTACGAACTAACAAGCGCGCGGCGCAGCAAAAACCAAGCCGCGCGCTACTACACGCATTACCCCGGGAAAGGAGCCCAACGCGATTGCAACGCTCACGCCACAGCATCCCCAGCTTAGGGCGCCTCGTCGAAGACCACGGCGCCTTCGCCAGCCCCCTCACAAACGACGAACTCAAAGAGTTCATGCCCTTCGAGGCGCCCAACCCCGACAACGAGTACATCGCCATCAAGGCCTACGACTACTACGACCCCGAGAAGCGCGAGCGCAAACCGAACATGCGCCCCCCGCGCCCCGAACTCATCATCACCTGGGACAAGAAGAACAACGAGATCCGCGCCATCACCAGCGTCGGCTTCAACACCGGCGGGTACCACGACCTCATACTCCAGCGCCTCGACAAGCCCCGCGACCTCGCGCACCTTTACGAGCTCCTCGCCCCCAGCGTCGACGCGCGCAACAACCAGGCCGGCCTCGCATGATCTACGGAACCTACCGCCGCCTCACCCCCGAGGAACTCAAGCCGATAGAGGGCCGCCCCTGGATAGGATTCGGCGGAACCAAGGGCGTGAAGTTCGTCCTCGAAGGCGTCGAGTGGCGCATCCCGGGCCACCCCGAACCAATCGTCATCATCTTCCAGGACCGCGTGAGCGAGGAGGGCGACGGCGTCATCTCCGACCTCGCCTACACCCACATCCCCTACCCCCAACGCCTCCTGCCCGCCACCCGCGAGCGGCTCGCTGACATGCTCATGCACGTTGACAAGACCGCGTTCATGGAGAAGCTCGAGGAACTCGCCCTAGAGAACAACAAGTAGGAGCAGGCCAAGCGTGCAGGGGGGGATTATCAGTTTCGCATGTCCTGTGTTATTCTCGAACCAAGTGGATCGGACTGATCCGCACAACTTCATTTGCTGCCGCACGATTGACTCCCGTGCGGTAGCACACGGAGCAGCGGCGGCTAGGAGGCATCATGCAGACCTGGTCGAGCAATCAGAATCGCCACGACATTCGTGCAGTCAGGCGCAACAACGTCCGCCTGTACGACGATCTCCGCAAGGACGACGAGGACGCAGCTTACGAGGCCTACCTGGCCGCCAAGGAGCTCGCACTCGACATCCGCTACCAGGAGATCACCGTGTCCGACGCGGGCATGACGCTCAAGGAAGCCGAAGCCCAGGAGAAGGCACGCTACCGGGAATGGCGAGAACTCGTCGCCTCCCACTGAGAACCCCGGTTCTCCCCGGCCCTCACGCCGGCACAACGTGACCCCAGCCCCGGCTGGCTAAGAAGAGACTCAGAACCCACGTTCCGAGTCTCTTCTCCACTTGAAGCCCCCGCGATTATCAGTATTTCATGCTACCCTTGGTCACGTAGGACGGAGGCGCCACCCCGTCATCAGCGACCGCACCAACCCCTCGGTGCGATCGCACACGAGACGGGATGGACGGTTGGAAAGGAAAAGGCCATGCCCAACACCAACAACCACAAGCCCACCACCTACGCCGAAGCCTTCAAGCGCGTCGAGGCCATCGCCGAACACGCCATGAAGGAACGGCTGAACCGCAGCACGCGACTCTTGTGCGAAACCGAGACGATGCGCGACCCCGTCGAACGCGAACTCGCTCAGGCGCGAGTCCTCCAAGACATCGCCAAGACGAACGCCTCCCTCGATAAGCACCAGGCGCACGCAAGGTTCAGCAAAGGAAGCTAACGCTTCCCCGGCCAGTCCAGCCGCAACCGGACACCTCGACGATCAGTCGAGAGGGAAGGGAGTAGACAAACCATCATGGTTTTCTCTCCCTTCTCTTCTTTCCCCAAAACCATGCAACCCACCGTGGGCCCAAGCCAAGAGAAGGAAGCGCTACGCGCAAGCAGGAGTCAAAAGACTCCGCATGCGCGCGGCCACAGCCGCGCTCGAAAGGAAACGAACGTGGCGCAAATCCTCCATGCCGGCTACCGCGGCGGCAGCAACAACCCACCCAACCCCCGGCTCCCCAACATCCACCCGGGCGAAACCATCCCCAACCACCTCAGAAGCCAACACGCCGACACGAACCAAACCAGCAAGATCGGCGTCGGCCCCCTAAACGCCATCGTCGAGCTCCTCAGCGGGCGCGCCACCATCTGGCGCGAAGGCGACGACATCCGCGTCGATTACCTCAGCAGCGGCAAGAGCCGCGAAGTCAGGCAATCGCACTCCCGCCAAGGCAACATGCACCGCTCCTGGAAGAACGCCGAAGGCCGCACCGGCCCCTACCTACTCGGCCTAATCGAGAGCGCCCTCCTCGGCGTCAGGCCCGAAACCCAACAGATCTACAGCGGATTGCTCGACCACATCAACAACACCCTCAAAATCAGTCTCCCAGTACGCGACGATACCGACTGGCGCCGAATCAACAACGACCAGCGCGCCAACGAGCTCATCGTTCACCTCACCGACTCGCTCTACTACACCCTCAAAGGCGCCTTCGAGCGCGGCGAGATCGACACGGACGACACCATCCCCCCCGTAGCCGGCAGAGCCGTCCCGCACACCGACCTCGGACTCAAGCACGTCCCCGGCGCCGCCAACACCCCCACCACCAGCCGGCGAGCTCGCGGCAAGCGCATCGGCCTCGAACCCCTCGCGCGCCTCGTGCGCCTCGCCACCTCGGGCGGCACCGCGCTCCTCACGGGCCCCACCGGCACCTTCAAGACCGAAACCGGCAAGCAACTCGCGCTCACCACCAAGGCGCGCCTCGTCACCCTCAAGGGCGCCGCCGGCATCGAAGACCGCGACTTCTGGGGCAGCATCGTCCCCACCGAACAAGGCCCCAAGTGGGTCGACGGCCCCCTCACGCGCGCCTTCCGCCTCGCGCAGAAGTCCAAGACCGTCCTACTCATCGACGAGCTCCTACGTTTCGAGCCGCTGTACGCCAACGTGCTCGTCGGCGCACTCGACACCGTCAACCCCACCGAGCTCAAGGCCATGGGCGAAGAGCCCCTGGGTGCCGGCGCTCACTTCTGCGTGACGCTCCCCAGCGGCGAAGTCATCCCCGCCCCCAAGGAGAACCTCACCATCGTCGCCACCACCAACCAGGGCGACGACTACGAGCAGTTCGGCGCCATTGACGCAGCGCTCCTCGGGCGCTTCGAGCTCCAGGTCGACATGAGCACCGCCGACCCCAACATCCTCAAGCGCATCTACACCGAGGTCTTCGGCAACGACAGCGTCATCACCAAGCTCCTCGACTTCGAGCAGTGGACGCGCGGCAACACCGGCGTGCACGGCGGCCTCCTCAAGCGCCCCACCAACCCGCGCGTGACCATCAACCTCCTGCGTGAAGCCAAGCGCCTCATCGACGAAGGCCTCGGCCAACAGCCCGCGCTCAACGCCGCCTTTGAGGTCACCGTCATGCCCTACTGCGCCCCCAGGGACACCACCGGCGCGCTCGCCGAGGACGCCTGCGCCATCCTCCGCGACGAGTTCAAGAACGTGGCGCGGGCCTAAGAGAGGAGGGAACGGCCATGATCACCATCCCACCCAGCAAACCCGAGAAGTGGCATAAGCGCTTCGAGTGGGTCAAGTACGCCAACACCCTCTTCCGCTACTACTCGCGGCGCGGCAACTACGCCCTGCGCCTCGAGCTCGCCGAGGGCATGATCGCCAGCGTCGACCCCAAGGGGCGAATCGTGCGCCTCAACCCCGACTTCGCCACCGCCCCTCTCCAGCTCGTGCGCGCCGTCAGGCACAGCCCCGCCCGCATGCGCGATCACATCATCGCCAGCATGAAGGGCTACCTCGCGCACGAAGCCGCCCACGTGCGCTTCAGCAGCGAGAAGCCCGCCAGCATGATGCTCGGGCAGATCTGGAACTCGATCGAGGACGAACGCATCGAACGCCTCATGAGCGAAGCGCACCCCGACCTCGCCGTAATCTTCACTCACATCGGCGACATCCACCTGACCCGCTCCTGGGACAAGCTGCAGTTCACCCCCCTCGAGGGCGTCCTCATGTGGCGCTGGGCGCACGACCACCCCAGCCTCCGCTGGCAGTGCAACGACCAGGAAACGTGGGCGCGCGTCCTGCCGCACGTTGAGGCAGCCTGGGCCGAGAGCGACCCCGACGTGGTCGAGGAGCACGCCAAACGCATCCTTGAGGAGCTCCGGCTCACCGAGCAGGCGCAGGCGCCCTACATCATGAACGGCCCCCTCGTCACCTGCCCCGACCCCGAGCCCGGCAAGGGCAAGAGCAAGGGGAAGGGCAAGAAGAACCGCCAGCACGACGACAACGACCAAGCCGACAGTAACGGCGGCGGCAAGGGGGACGACCAGGCCCAGGACGACCAGCAGGACGCCAGCAAGAGCGGCGGCCAAGGCGACGAGGCCGAGAACCAGGACGAAGCTGACGGCGCCGGAGGCGACCATGCCGACGCCCAAGACGAGAACCAAGGCGACGAGAGCAGCGACGACCAGGGCAGCGAAGACAACGCCGACGGGGACAGTAGCCGCGACGCTGAAGGCGCCAGCGGGGAAGGCGACGGCCAGGGCAAAGGCAACGAGAACGACGACGGCGACCCGTTCGGCGCGGACGACGAAGGCGCGGGCAGCGACGGCGCCGCAGGCGGCGAAGGCGTCGCCTACCCCGGCTATGAACCCGCCGCCCCCGAAGTCCTACCCGAAGAACCCGACCACGTCCGCGCGCGCGAGATCCTCACCGACGTAGAAGGCCACAGTCGCGACCTGGCAACCGCCCTCGCGCTACCCGACGCCCCCAACCTTCGCGTATCCCACGAATCCCGCGGCCGCTTCGACTACGGCCGGTACGCCACCGGCGCGCAGCGCCAGTTCCGCTACAAGCACCACAAGGGCAAGAAGGAACTCCCCCGCATCACGCTCCTGCACGACAACAGCGGCAGCATGGGGCACCACCGCCCCACAGACGCCCAGTACCACGCCCTACGCGCCACCATGATGCTCCAACGCGCCTGCGAACTCGCCCGCACGCCCCTCAACGTCATCACCTTCGGCAGTACTCACAGGCTCCTCACCACCGCCCACGATGACCCCGAGAAAGCAAGAGGGAAGATCGGCGGCATCAGCAGTGGCGGAGGCACCAGCCTCGCGCCCGCCCTCCGCACCGCCCTAGCCCTCAAGCACCCAAGCCGCAAGCGGCACGTGATCGTCATCTACTGCGACGGCCAGATAGACGGCCGCGACGCAGACCAGTGCCACAAGCTCACCAAAGAACACCCCGACACGTTCATCCTCCCCATCCTCATCGGCCCCGGCTCGAGACGAACCCAGTTCGACCACGCCTTCGGCCGCGCCCTCGAAGCCAAAAGCGCCGACGAGCTCGCGAGCAAACTCAAGAGCTGGGTAAGCGCCAACCTCCACTTCTAGGAAGGACACCAGCATGCTCACCAACAGTCGCGACCCCCTCGAGGGACTCAACCCAGAACAGATGGCCGCCGCCAACCACGACGGCGGCCCCCTTTGCGTCCTGGCCGGCGCCGGCTCCGGCAAGACCCGCGTCATCGAACGCCGCGTGCGCGTCCTCCTCAACCGAGGTATCCCCCCCGAACGCATCCTCCTCCTCACCTTCACCAAACGCGCCGCCACCGAGATGCGCGAACGCCTCGAGCAAGCCACCCCCCACGCCGCCAACATCACCGCCACCACCTACCACGGCTTCGCCTTCACCCTCCTGCGGCAGATCTACCCCGACCTCGGCCTCGAGCGCGCCCCCACCGTCATCGACCAAGACGACGCCAAGCGCCTCCTCAACCAACTCGCGAAGGAGCGCAACACCCGCACCAAATCCATCCCCGGCAAGGTACTCCTCGCCATCCACTCAGCCACCATCAACCGCAGCCTCACGCTCGAGGACGCCACCGGGGCCGACTACCCCGACCTCCTCGATAGGCTCGACGAGATCAGCGACATCCGCGAACTCTACCGGCGCCGCAAGCGCGAACAACACCTCGTCGACTTCGACGACCTCCTCATCGTGCTGCACAAGGCCCTCCGCGACCCCAACATCGCGCCCACCATCACCGACCGCTTTTCGCACTTGCTAGTCGACGAGTACCAGGACACAAACCGCCTCCAGGGCGCCATAACCTGGCTGCTCGCGCCGCACCGCGAAGTCACCATCGTCGCTGACCAAGACCAGGCCATCTACGCCTTCCGCGGCGCTCACTACGGGAACCTCAAGCACGTCCTCGACCAGCAGGACATGACCATCGAGAACCTCAACACCAACTACCGCAGCAACCAAGCCATCCTCGACCTGGCCAACGACGTGCTCGCGCAGATGCCCCACAAGCACAAGAAGGTCCTCAAGACCGACACTAGGCCCGGCGGGCTTCCCCCCATGGCCCTCCCGTTCAAGAACGCCCACGAAGAAGCCGCCTACGTCACGCGCCACATCCAGAAGCTCCTCGACACCGGCGCTTCCCCCACCGAGATCGCGGTGCTCTACCGCAGCAGCTACCTCAACATCCCCCTACAAGCCGCCCTGCTGCGCGAAGGCATCCCGTTCCGCACCTTCGGCGGCAGCAGCCTCACCAGCACCGCCCACATCCGCGACACCCTCGCGTTCCTCCGCATGATCCTCAACCCCGAAGACCGCCTGGCCACAGCGCGCGTACTCACCCTCCACCCCGGCATCGGCCCCGCCACGGCCGACAAGATCAGCGAACACCTGAGCTTCAACGCGGCCGAGGAACTAGACGAACTTGCAGGCACCGCCCGCGCCAACCAACGCGAAAGCCTCCACGCTATCGCCAACCTGATTAGTCACAGCTGGCGCTGCGGAACCACCCAAGAGGTCATCCAAGTAACCATCGACTACTACCTGCCCATCATGGACCGCCTCTACGACGATCCAGAGCAGCGCCGCCGCGACCTCACCGCCTTCCAAGAGATCGCCAGCCAGTACCAAGACATAGGCCTCCTCATCAGCGACCTCATGCTCGACAGCAACCCCGACGACCAGTCCATCACGGAAGCCGTCACCCTCTCGACGGTGCACGCCGCCAAGGGGCTCGAGTGGGACAACCTGGTCATCATCGGCGCCAACGACAGCAGCCTCCCGCACTACCGCGTCGTCAACGAAGGCGGCCCCGAAGGCCTCAACGAAGAACGCCGCCTCACTTACGTCGCCATCACCCGCGCGCGCGAAACACTCCTCATCACCTACCCAACCGCAGCCGCGCCCGGCCAAGAGGACGAGCAGGAGATCAGCCGCTTCCTTGAGCGCCTGGCCCCCGCCAAGGCTAAAGCCGCGTAACTCCAGACGAAAGTGCCGCGCCCGGAGTGGGCGCGGCGTAGACCAACCAGTTCGATTCCGGCGCCCTAACGCAACTCCACGCCCAGGTTCCTGACCACGTCACCCGCGTACGCGACCGTCACCGGTGTGCTCGCGTAGAACTCCCCAAGGTCGTCGATGAGCCCGTCACCGTCACGGTCGGTGCCCGCCTCCAGCGTGTACGACCCGGCCGGCACCTGTCCGAGGCTGAACGCACCCGTCGCGCTCGCGTTCGCCGACGCCACCATGGTCGCGCCGTTGCGCAACCTCACGATGACCTCGCTGAACCGCGCCCTCGAAGCCTCGCGCGCCATCTTGACGGCCGCGCCCGCATCCACCATGCCCCACCCGTAGAAGGTGTCAGGGCCCGACAAACCCAGGTCCCGCGCGCTCGAGCGCAGCAGGAACACGATCGTCGCCGGATCCAGGTCGGGATTCACGCTCTTCATCAGTGCCACCACCCCCGCCACGTGCGGGCTCGCCATACTCGTGCCCTGCGAAAACACCCAGTTTTCGGTGTTGGGCCCGAAGTTCCACCCGAGGCTCAGGACGCCGTCGACGAACCCATCACCGTCCAGGTCGTAGCGCATATCACCACCCGGAGCGGCCACGTCGATCTCCTGGCCACCGTTGCTGTAGTACGCGAGCTGCTCATTGGGGTCCGTGGCGGACACGCCGATCACGCCGCCGTAGGCCGCCGGATACATGACGGTGTCAACGCCGTCGTTGCCGGCAGCAGCCACGATGCTCACGCCCGCCTCGAGCACCAGCCCGACCGCGGTCTCGAGGATCTCCGAGTACCCATAACCACCCAGGCTTATGTTGATCACGTCCACCGGCGGGATCTGCGGCGCGCCCTCGACCTTGTAGCCGGCGGCGTAACCCATGCCGTTGATGATCGCCGCCATGTCCATCTCGCAGTCCCCGCCCGACTCGTAACCGACCCGCACCGGCCGCACCTTCACGCCCGGCGCCACACCGATTACGTTGTAGGTGGAGTTCCACGTAGCCGCCACGGTGCCAGCTACGTGCGTCCCGTGCTCCAGGCAGATGGTGGTGGAGCTCGGGTCGGGGTCCATGAACGCGAAGTCGTACCCCGGAAGGAGGTTGTCCCGAAGGTCCTTGTGGTAGGTGGCGAAACCGCCGTCGATGACCGCCACCACTACCCTCGCATCGCCCTCTGTGAAGCTCCACGCCGCATCGAGGTTGATGTCCTCGTAATGCCACTGGTACCCGAAGTCGTAACCGACATCGATGGCGGCCGGCTCGACGCGCGGCACGACCCAACGCCGGTTCGGCTCGACCAGCCGCACCCGCCCGTCCGCCGCCAGGCTCGCGACCTCACCATCGCTGGCCTTCACGACCATCACCGGCAAGTCGGCGCCGACCACGGACGCGCGCACCGCCAAGCCGTAATCGCCCGCGAGGCTCGACGCCATCGCCTGGAACGTCGCCAAGCGCGGCTCGGCCACCTGCAGCGACACACCCGCGGCGCGCGCCTCAAGCACCCGCGCCATCCCGTCGCTCAAGAGCACCAAATACTCGCCGTGAACGACCTCCGCCGCTGCCGCCTCAGCCGACGCGCTAGCCAACGCCACACCAGGGGCAAGCGAGCCCGCCGTGACCCGCCCCTCGGCGTCCGATAGCTGGCCCGAGACCGTAGGGAAACGCATGCTCACCGTCACGGAGCCAAGCTCCCCCGAACCGGCTAACGTCAGTTCCCCGGCGTACTGCTGAGGCGATAGGCCTTCGCGATCGACGCTCACGGTCACTGTCGTCGTGCCAGTAGAGCCGGAGGCGCGGCTCACCTTCAGCCAGGGCGCGTCCGACGCCAGCGTCCAACTACCGTTAGCGGTGACGCTGATCGACGCCGACAACGTGCCGTCGAACGAGAGGTAAGCAGGGGAGACGGTAACGCTGGTCGCTCGCGCCGACCCGCCCGTGCCGCCAGCAGGCTGGCAAGCCACAAGGGCGAGCGCCAGAATCACAAGTAATACAAGAACAGGACGCAAGTGATGAAAAGGAAGATGCATGGAACCCCCAAGGGAATAGGTCCCGTTAGGGTACCCCCACCCAGGTCACGCGCTTCTTACGCGTGTCTCGAGAGCGGAACAACCAGCCACGAGCGCCCAGGAACCGCCAGGCGCCCGAGACCCCCGCAGGGCCAGGAGCGTCGACGCCCTACAAAGCCTCTCGCGCCGCGCCCCCAGACACACAAAGGTCAGTTTGCTGTAGACCCCGCTGCGGTACCGCGCGCGTTCGACTCGAACCGCAACGTCCGCTCGATGCTGTCCACCACCTCCTGGATTTCGTACCGCTGCAGGATGGGGTGCTCTTCGACCGAGTAAGCGAGCGACAAACCGAACGCTGCGGCGATCTCGCCTGGAAGCATGAACCGGCTGTACCCCGTCACCTCATTCGGGGTTTGCCCCTCCATGGTCGCAACCCAGATCTCGTGATCCAGCAGGCGCGTCCGCTCATCCCGGTCGTCAGTCATCGACTTGCCGCCTACTCATCGTCGCTGTAGTCGAACTCCGTAGGCTCTTCCGCGTCCACGTCGTACTCCTCGTCGGGGTCGAAGTCCGAGCTGGTGTCCTCTTCCATGTCTGCGAGGAACACGGCGTGGTCGTCCGGCTCGTTATCGAGCATCTCGTCGACCTTGAACGTGTCGTCAGCCTCCTTGGCGGTGAGGCCCAGCCGGCTCCCCAACGACTTCATCGCCTTGACCTCTTCTACCAACTCCTCGATGACGTTCTGCACCGACTCGTCCTCGTACTTGTTTGACCTCTTCGTCCGCCCCTCCTAGTTGTTGCTTTCCAACAAGCGTACGCGACTTGGCCTCACGGGCGCCTTGTTGCTCTTGCCGCGGGGTCAGCCTGCCCCAACGAAGCGAGGGCGAGCGCGAACGCCCGCCCCCGAGAAGGGAACGCTAGGGAAGACCGAAGCTCAGCCCGGCACGATCGGCTCCGACTCATCCCCCACAGCCACGGGTGGGTCAACTGACATGTTGCACCTACGTTCCCGCCGAATAAGAACAGGACGTGATTGGTCGTAGCACCCTCAAGTGAGGGAGATCACACGCCCCTTTTCAGTGACCCGGCGCTCAGCCCCCGGGCGCAAGACGTCAGTTAACGAATGCCAGCCTCCTGGCGGCGTCACCCGCCTTACAACAATGGCCCATAACGACCGACGACGGGTTCCGGTCGGCATCCGGAAAGCCAAAAACTGGACGTTCAAACTCCCAAACACTGCTGCCAACAAGCCGCAAATAAACAAAGCGGGCTAGCCCTATTCGATAGGATATGCAATCACGTGGAGTAAGTAGCCAAGCGCGGTCGGATCGACTATCACCATAAGGCCGCGAGGTCCTTCTGGGTAATGACGATACAGGGAAATCACGGTGGTATCACTCTCCGTGCTTGTCCAGCAACGACGCCAATCCGAATAGCATTCATCCACCACCGACCTAAACCCATGGCTAAGCAGCGTTGACGCAATGACTTCTGCAACGCGCACGCTTGAACCGACTCCCTCATCTTCCGCAAAGGCGCATGCATACGTCTCGCCGTCGAAAGTAGATTCGCGATACATGCCTCGCAACCAATCCTTGCAATCGACCTCGGTGTGCACGGCAGTAGCAACGAACAAATCAACGACGGCCTCATACTCGGAATCGGTAAAGTTCATGGGCCTTGCCGCGAACACTGTTGCAAACACAAACAGCGCTGCTGCTACAATCCCAATTCGTACACACTTTGACATGCCCTTAGCATGGGCGATGGGCTCTTACAGATCGCTTACAGTCCTTCGCGTGTGAATCCACACCTTTGCCGCGCATTCTGGCCATCTCAGTCAAGCGAAGCCTAGGCTAAGCGATCAGCATCAACGAGCACTTCAACTAACATCTTGCACTCGCAGCCCTGCCTCGAAGCCGCCCGAACACCAAGGCCATAGGTGCAAGATGTCAGTCAATGGACTCCCGCACGCGCCGCGCCAGATCCTCAACGTCGTAAGAGCCCCGCACGCGCACCCGCAAGAGCGGGATTCCGGCCGCCGCCAACGCCCCATCCTTAAAGGCATCCGCTTTCCTCGCTCGCTCGCTCGCGTGGCTCGCGTCATCCGACTCCACCACCAGCAGCACTCGCGTCGACTCTGGGTCGGTGAGCACGAAGTCCACGTGCCGCGACTTGATGCGGCCACGCGCCGACGCCCGCTCCCTCTTCGACAAGCCGCGCTTCGCCACAATCACGTCCTCGAGTCGCACCTTCCCGAACACGTCCATGTCGGGCGCCGCCTGGCGCAGCACCCGCAGGAAGCGCGCCTCAGCCTCCGAGAAGAGGCCGGAGCGCCGTACGTACGGGAAGGAGGCGGCACTAGACCCGCCGCCACCCGCGCGAGCTTTCAGGAGGCCGATGACGACCACCCCAATAATCGCGATCACCAGAAGCGGCAGCAGCTGTCGCAACGCAGAGCCAAGAATGTCTTCGATCATGATTCTCCCCCCTTGGGAACTCAGCAGTAATCAGCCGCAAGATACAATGATGAGAAGTGCCCAACTACCGAGTCCATGACGCCATCAACCTCACCGCCCTGGGAGTGTCCTTCGCCGGGTACAGCATGCTCGCGAACACCAACATCATCCCAAGCGTGAGTGGCGCCGCCATGATCGGATACACCCTGTCATACCTCGCAGGCACCTTCCTAGTCACCCCCGACCTCGACCTGCACGGCAGCAAACCCAAGAAGCGCTGGGGCATGCTGCGCTTCCTATGGCGCCCCTACGCCACCCTCGTGCCGCACCGCAGCAGCTTCAGCCACGGCTGGCTCATCGGGCCACTGACCCGACTCCTATACCTACTTCTGCTCACCCTGCCGCTACTGACCCTCACCAGAGCCCTCGAACCCACTCACGCGCTCGCGCAGCAGTACGTCGGTTGGGACGCCCTCATAGCAAGTGTGGCCGGCTATTACCTTTCGCAATGGATGCACCTTATCGCCGACCGAGCGCCACTCAGACCATGACCCCACCGCGCGCCGAAGCAGCAAAAAGAGAAGCGCAAGGCGCAATCAGCCCAGCAACAACTAGGAGGACGCCTTGACGCCCAACCCCACCTACCAACTCCGGCCACCAACCCCACCCAGCCTCGTTGCCGCGCTCTCGCACGCCCACGGCGTGCAACCCCTCGTGGCGCACCTCATGCACCACGCCGGCATCACCCCCGCCGACACGCTCACGCCCACGCTCGAGCTCGCGCCCCTCCCCAACCTCCAAGCCGCCGCCAAGCGCCTCGCGGCCGCCATCAAGGAGCGAAAGGTCATCCTGCTGCACGGCGATTACGACGCCGACGGCATCACCGGCGCCGCCATCCTCCAGAACGGCCTCGAAGACCTAGGCGCGCGCGTCAAGACCCACATCCCCAACCGCCTCACCGACGGGTACGGCCTCAGCATGAACCAGGTGCCCGAGCTCGCGGCGGGCACCGACCTCCTCATCACCATCGACTGCGGCATCACCGCAGTAGAGGAGACGCGCGCATACCAGGAACTCGGGGTCGAGGTCATCATCACCGACCACCACCAGCCCAAGGAGACCCTGCCCCAGGCGCTCATCGTTCACCCCACCGCCCTCGGCGTGAACGACTATGACCCCATGGACCTCACTGGCGCCGGCGTCGCCTACCACCTCCTCTGGGCGGTCAGGCTCGAACTCGGGCACGAAGAACCACCCCTCGACCTCGCGCCCCTAGCCGCGATCGGCACCATCGCCGACGTCGCCACGCACACCCGCCACAACCGCGCCCTCATCCAAGAGGGCCTCGCGCGCATCAAGACCACCAGTAACCACGGCGCCCGCACCCTCGCAACCGAGTTGCGCAACAACATCACCAGCACCGACATCGGCTTCAAGGTCGCGCCGCGCATCAACGCCGCCGGCCGCCTCGGCGAAGCCGACACCGCCCTCGAGCTCCTCACCACCAGAAGCGAGCACCGCGCCGGCACGCTCGCCAACTACCTCGCGGCCCTCAACGAGCACCGCCGCAACCTACAAGACGCCGTCACCCAAAGCGCGCTCGCAGCCGCCGACCCAACACACCCCGCCATCGTGCTCGAGAACCCCGACTGGCACCCCGGTGTCATCGGCATCGCCGCCGCCAAGCTCGTCGACGCCCTCGGCAAACCCACCTTCCTCAGCGCCGGCGGTAAAGGCAGCGTCCGCGTACCAGCAGGCGCCAGCGCCCTCGCGCACCTCCAGCACGCCAGCACGGCACTCCTCGCCTTCGGTGGTCACGAAGCCGCCGCCGGCTACACGCTCGACGTGACCCGCTACGAGGAGTTCAAGGCGCTCATTCACGAGCACACCCGGAACACCCCCACCCAGCCCAAGGCGTCCCTCATCGACCTGATGCTTCACCCCAACGACATCAGTGAAGCGCTCATGGACGAACTGCACGCCCTCGAGCCACACGGGCCCGGCAACCCGCACCCCAGCTTCGCGCTCATCGCGCCGCTGCACAGCACCCGCATCATCGGCAAGGACAAGACACACCTGCAGATCCGCTTCGCGCACGACGGGCCCGCCAGCCGCGGCGTCGCCTGGGGCAAAGCCGAACTCCACGGCAACTTCACCCCCGGCCAACCCGCCCTCGCCATCGCCAGCCTCAACATCAACGAATGGAACGGGCAACGCAACATCGAGTTCACCGCCCAACACCTACAGCCCCACCAACCACTCGAAGCCACGCAAGCCCAAGCGACTGGCCCGCGCGTCACCCGCGCCAGCGACGGCATCACCGTCGAAGGCCACTTCATCCAAGACGAGCCCAGCAGCCTGAAGACGGGGGAGACCACCGTCATCATGTGGCTCCCCGAAGACACCCTCGACGCCATCAGGCTCCTGCGCCGCGTTCACGCCAACAGCCGGCACGTCCAGTACGCCCTCGACCAGCACGCCCTCGAAAAGCTTGAGCGGGGCGCGCAGCAGCTCCTCACGCGCGACACGCTCCGCAAGCACATGACGGCGCTCGCGCGCACCGGCCAGGCGCCCAACCACCCAGCCAGCGACCGCTGCCAACAGGTGCTCAAGGAACTGGACCTCCTAAACGAGCACGGGCTCCTCAAGCGCGAGCAACGCAACCCGTACGACAGCAGCACCCTCACGCGCGAGCTCACCGCCCGCTACGTCATTCACACCCTCGTTCAGGCGTACCGCTACGGTAGCGCCGCCGCGTTCGAGCAGACAGCCAACATGCTTCTGCTCGAACGCGGCGCCGCCACCGCCGCTGAAGCCTGAAAGGACCACCTTGCGACACCCCCTACGCATCCTCACCGCCATCCTCACCGCCCTCGCGCTCGCCGCCTGCGACGCCCAAACCGCCACGTTCGAGATCCAAACACAACTCCATGGCCCCTACGACCTCGACCGCATCACCGACGGCGACACCATCCGCGTCACTACCTCCGACGGCAGCGTCCCCGTCCGCCTTATCGGCATCGACACCCCCGAAACCCGCCACCCCACCATTGGCGTCGAACCGTACGGCCCCGAAGCAACCGAATACATCACCAACCTCATCACCGGCCGGCCCATCTACCTCGAGCTCGACATTGAAGCCTACGACCGGTACGACCGACTCCTCGCCTACGTCTATGTGCCTGACCCCACCGGATACTGGGCTGCGCCGGACGGCGGCCGTTACACACAAGCCAACCACGCCATCGCCCAAGCCGGCCTGGCGCAACCCCTCACAATCCAGCCCAACAGCCGCTACGCGAACACCTACGCAGCCGCCGTGCAAACCGCCCGTGACGCCAAGCGCGGCTTGTGGGCCGACCCCTAGGAGGTACACCATGTCCAGAAAGGCCTCGAATCCACCTAAGGCCACCGGGACCCTCAAGGAAATCGAACCGAAGGGCGACACCGCCACCGCCGAACGCTTCATCGAGGGCACCGGCAGCACCATCAAGCTCCTTTTCGAAGCCCAACCCAACCAACAGGTCCGCATCATCGAGTACCACCGGCGCCGCGAAGGGGAGACCCGGTTCCAGCGCGCCAAGGGAGAAGAAGGCCAGGTCCTCCCCTTCCACCTCCTCAAGCTTCAGCAGCCGTATGAGCAACTATTCCCGCAAGGCACGCTCTTCGACGCCACCGACTAACCACCAACCGGGCCGCCTGGATTCGTCAGGCGGCCCAACTACGATTATCTGCACCTCATATTACGGCTGGACAGCAATTACGGACCCGTAACCGAGCCGCGGCGCTGACCTAGGAAGCACTGGTGGACGCGATAACGCCGACACCACATGCGCCTATCTCCAAGAGACGCCAAGCGGAACATGAAAAAGCGATAACATGAGGGCATGGAGCGCGTACCTCGTCGTGCCGCGATAAAGAAGCACACCAGAGCCTGCCTACTCGCGGCCGGCCTGGCGCTGTTCGCCTTCTCGCACGCCAACCCCTTCGCCAGCCCCCAACCCACACCACCCCCGGCACCCGAGATCCCACTCCCGCCGGAGATCATCGACCAACTCCCCCCGCTCCCCGCACCCAGCCTCAACGCGCCAACCCTCCAACCAGAACCAACACCCGAGGAGCGCCTCGCCGAGCTACTACCCCAGCTCGCGCCCCCCACCATCACCATCACCCCAACCGCGCCCAGCATCACGCTCGAGCACGTAGCGCCCACGTACCGGCCCACCATGCCGGCACCCACGCTCCTCACTAGCCTCACCACTCACGCAACGGCCCTAGTGCCCGACCCCACCCACAAGCTCAAGCAAGCCCTCAGTGAGCACGGCGTTCAGGTACTCGCCGTCCTACTCAGCGGCACGCCCCGCGCCATCATCCAGTTCGACACCCTCGCGCACGTCATCCCCTACGGAAACACCCTCCCCGACGGGAACACGCGCATCACCGCCATCCACGAGGCCGGAGTAGTCCTAACCCTCGACGGCGTCAGTATCGAACTACCCCTCGGAGAAGCACAGTGAGCCGCGGCAAAACCAGCATCGGCATAGACGTCCGCGCCAAGAGCGTCGTCCTCGCCACCCTCACGCGCGAAGGACGCAAGACCACCCTCGCCGACATCCAGACCATCAACACCCCCCAACTCCTCGAGCGCGGCGGGTACCGCGACACGCACCACATCATCGAAGCCATCACCCAAGCGCTCGAAAGCCACATCACCACCAACCCCCTGATCAGCCTCAGCGCCGCCCGCAGCCGCACCCTAATGACAACCGTGCCGCTCAAGGGCCTCACGCGTCAGAAAGCCACCCGAGTCATCACCGCGCAAGCCAACCGGCACTTCCCCAACCCCAACGAGCTCACGCTCGCGGTCGACACCGCGCACCTAACCACCAAGGGCCGCAAGGCCAAGGCCACCAACTGGCTGGCGGCCGCGGTACCTAACGAGCACCTCAAGGTGATCGCGGAGATCCAAGAACACACTGGCCGCGTCTTCACACGCCTCACCCCCAAAGCCATCGCCGCCCTCCACGCCGCCTACCCCAACATCACCACCCCCGGCGACCACCTGATCCTCAGCGGAGCAGACGACGGCGCCGACCTCACCCTCATCCTCGACGGCGTCATCGAAGTCATCAGACTCCTTGGGCCCAACCTCGAACGCGACATCAAGCCCGAACTCGCGCGCACCCTCGACTACCTCCGCAGCGAGGAACGCGACCCCCCCACCCTGCACCTAGCCGCCTACCAGGAACACGGTCAGCACCTCGCAGAGACCCTAGAGGTAGACGTCATGAACGTCGCCCCCTGGGACGCCCTCACACTCGGCGAGGAACTCGACACCACCCCCGAAACACTCGATGGCGCCATCACCGCCATAGGGCTCGCGTTAGGCGCACTCGACGCCGCCGCGCCCGACATCAACCTGCGCCTCCCTCAACGCCACTCGCGCACCAGCAAACCCGCAACCAGCGCGCCGCGCGCCAACATGCTGCAGGTCGCCAGCTTCGCGCTCGTCCTAGCAGGCGGCGGCTACCACCTGATGACCACACTCCAGGTGAACGACCTGCGCGCCAAAGTCAACACCCTCAACTCGCAACTCATGACGAACACCAGCCCCGAGCGCATGACCGTCGACGAACTCCAGACCAGCATCGACGAACTCCTGCGTCACGAGGCGCTCGCGCAACAACTCACCACCAAGCGCCTACGCCCCACTAGGCACATCGCGCGCGTCGTCAACGGCCTACCCAGCACCAGCCGCAGCAGCCAAGGCGACGGCCTACGCTTCCAGACCCTCGCGCTGCGCGCCGCCACCGAAGTCCCCGCCGCCCACCAACCCCTAAACGACAGCGACCAACCAGCCACCATCATCACCATCACCGGCCTCGCGCCCAACAACCTCACCCTCGAACAAGACCTCCGCGAGCTCGAACAAGACACCAGCCTCCGCGCGCACGTCCGGCGCGCCAACAGGACCAACCCCGAAGACCCCACCGATACCAGCATCAGCACCCAAATCGAGATCCTCACCCTCCACCAGCCCACCGCCCCAGCCGCACCCGAGGCGGAAGAACACGCCACCATCCTCCCCCTGGAGGCCCAACCGTCAACTACCCTGCCCTGATGGGCGGAGCTTGGAAGGAGTAGAGCTCGGTTGACCAGGGAGAGTAGCCCCGAGCTACTACGTTCACGATAGGTCGCTTAGACCCACTCCGGGATGCTTCCTCAGTCCCGGACCCTGGAAGGCGGGGATCATGTTGGCGAAAGGTAAAGCGCCGAAGATCCCCACCGCAACCCCACGGGGTTGGAGCCGGTCGTGAACATTCCCGAGGGGAGCGGCGCCCAAGGGCGCCCGTCACACAGGCCCGTAAGGGCGATACAGAAAGGAGTCCGCATGGCAGTATTCGTGCTGGACAAGAACAAGAACCCACTCATGCCGTGTAGTGAGAAGCGCGCTCGGCTCCTGTTGGAGCGCGGGAGAGCTGTTGTGGTGCGGATGCACCCGTTCACCATCCGGTTGAAGGACCGTGTTGGTGGTGCTGCGCAGCCGGTTCGCGTGAAGCTCGATCCCGGCAGCAGGGCTACTGGTGTGGCTGTGGTGCGTGAGTCTCCTGATGGTCAGCACGTCCTGTGGCTGGGTGAGATTCAGCACCGTGGGCTTGCCATCAGCAAGGCGATTGATCAGCGGCGCGCGTTCCGGCGTCGTCGCCGTGGCAAGTTGCGGCATCGCGCCCCGCGGTTCGACAACCGCACTCGGCCCGAAGGTTGGTTACCGCCTAGCTTGCAGCACCGGGTGGACACCACGACGTCCTGGGTGGGTCGCCTGCAGCGTCTCGCTCCCGTTACTGCCCTGAGCATGGAGCTGGTGCGTTTCGACACGCAGAAGCTCGTGAATCCCGAGATTAATGGGGTGGAGTACCAACAGGGTGAACTCCAGGGGTACGAGGTGCGCGAGTACCTGCTGGAGAAGTGGGGTAGAGCCTGCGTCTATTGCGGTGCTAAGGACGTGCCGCTTGAAGTGGATCACATCCACCCCAGCAGTAAAGGCGGCTCGGATCGCGTCAGTAACCTAACGCTCGCCTGCCGCGAGTGCAACCTGGCGAAGGGCAACAGCGACGTCAACGAGTTCGTGAGGGACGAGGCGCGCCTGTTGCGCATCCTGAAGCAGGCAACGTTGCCTCTTCGTGACGCTGCAGCAGTTAACGCGACCCGCTGGGCGCTCTTCCGGCGCCTTCAAGCTACCGGCCTGTCCCTGGAGGTCAGCACGGGTGGGCGCACTAAGTTCAACCGTTCCCGGCAGGGTATTCCGAAGAGTCATGCGCTTGACGCCGCTAACGTCGGTGGGCTCACTACCCTGCACGGTTGGGGCGTCCCCACGCTCACAATCCGCGCCACTGGGCGCGGCGCTTACAAGCGAACCACTCTCACCAAGCATGGGTTCCCGCGCGGCTATCTCATGCAGAAGAAGCGCGTGCATGGCTTCCAGACCGGGGACCATGTGAAGGCAGTTGTGGCTACCGGCAAGAAGGCCGGTGTGCATGTTGGTCGGGTGGCGGTACGCGCGACTGGCAGTTTCAACATCCAGACGTCCGAAGGCGTAGTGCAGGGCGTCAGTTACCGGTACTGCCGGCTCTTGCAGCGGGCTGATGGGTATGCCTACAGCTTCGCGTCCACCCCAGGCCAGGAGCTCGGCGCTATCGCGCCGGGCTCCGTTCCTCCCCACCGTGAACGACGGGGTCTCCACGGAGCCACAACCTGATGAACCCCCGCACCCTCCCACTCCTTGCGCTCCTCGTGATCGGCGTCGGGTACATCAGCATCCACCGTCCCCTCCAAACCGAACGAGCCGACCTCACGCGTCAACACACCACCCTGCAAGAACAAGCGCGCGTCGACCAACAAGCCACCCTCCAACTCATAAACGACCTCCAAGCGCAACTCAACGAACTCGAACCAAGGCGCGCCAGCATCGAAGCCGCCCTCCCACGCGAACTCAACCCCAGCGACACGCTCGCGCTCGTTCGAGAGAACGCCACACGCAACACCATCAGGGTGGACGCCACCAGCATCGAAGACCCCCAGCAGGACGGCGACCTCAAGAGCATCCCCATCGCCCTGACGCTCCACGGCACCTACGGGCACCTTCTCGACTTCATCACCGACCTAGAGACGCACCCGTGGCCACTCACCATCGACACCATCAACTTCGAGACCCACGAGTACGGCGGGAACCCCAACCTCACCGCCCGCCTCACGCTCCTACTGCACGCCTACAACCCGATCCCTCTCGACCACTACGCATTGGGCGAGGGAAACTAACGCCAGCACCGGAGACCCGCATGCACAAGCTCGCCCGCCGCGCCATCACCCTCGCCAGCGCACTCCTGATCGGAGTCGCCCTCGCGCTACCCCCCACCGTCAACTTCGACCTGCCCGTCAGCCTGGACACCGGCCCCAAGGGCGCCCCGCTCACCACCATCCTCGAAGCGCTCGCGCACACCGCCAACGCAACCCTCCTCATGCAGGACGTACCCGACGCGACCGTCAAGTACGCCATTCCCGGCAACCGCAGCGTCCGCGAAGTCTGGGAGCTCCTAACCGGCCTCCACGGCCTCGAGTACCACATGCACGACGACACCACCATCCTCGTCGCGCCCCCCGCCGTCCTCGCGCGATTCCAACCCGAACAGCGCGCGCCCGCCGCCGTCGACGCCTTCTACAACCTGCGTGAAGACGCCGCAGCCACCGCAGCCCTCATCACGCAACGCTTCGACGCCACCGCCACCGCGTTCCCCAACCGCAACGTCCTCCTAGTTACCGCCACCCAGGACGAGCAAGACAAGATCACCGCTTTCATCACTCGACTCGAGGACAACCTGCTCCCCAGCGAAACCACCCAAGCCGAGCAGCCCAAGACGGCAGAGGAAGAAGCCACCAACCCCGCGTCCGTCGACCAGGACGAGCCCACCACCGTCGAGTTCTACGACCTGGGCGGCGACTACGCCGGGTTCCTGGCGCTCCTTGAGCAGCAGCATCCCACCCTAGCCGTGCGGCAACTCAACGACGAAGGCCTCATCTCCATCACCACCACCGCCGCGTTGCACGACGAGATCAGCGCCTACCAGTACGAGTACAAGCGCGCCCTCACGCGAGCCCGCGACAACGCCAAGCGCCCAGAGACTGAACGCGCCTTCAGCCTCGTCAACCACGACGCCGAAGAAGCCGCCGAACAACTCGCCGCCAGCCTCGGCGCCATGGCCGAAGCCCTCACCATCACGCCCAACCCACGCACCAACACCATCCTCGTCAGAGGCGACGCAGAAGGCGTGACGGCCGCCGCGCGCATCCTCGAGAGCATCGACCAACGCGTTGGCCAAGTCATGCTCACCATGCGCGTAACCGAAATAGTCGAGAGCGAAGCCCAACGCCTCGGCATCAACCTCGCCGGCAGCATCGGCGCCCTCGCCGTCAACGTCATCAACACCGGCCTAGACCTCGTCCTTAACCCCTTCCAAGGCATCAGCAACATCGGCTTCACCGCCGCCCTCGAAGCGCTCGAAGAACAGAACCTCGCGCGCACCGTCGACGAACTCAGCGTCCGCGTCAATCACAACCAGGAGGCGTTCTTCAACAGCGGCGGCCAAGTGCAAGTCGCCCTGGTCGAGGACGAAGTCACCATCCTCGACTTCGGCAGCCTACTGAAGGTCAAGCCGCTCATCAGCCCCGACGGCACCATCACCCTTAAGGTAGCCAGCACGTTCAGTGACTTCATTGGGGACCTCGACCGTCTCAGAGGGTTGCAGCTAACCCAACGCGATCTGGAAACCACGGTCACGTTCAAGGAAGGGGAGACCGTCGTGCTCGGTGGCATCCTCCGCAACAGCGTCACCCTCACCACCGCGGGAGTGCCGTTCCTCAAAGACCTTCCCATCATCGGCGGACTCTTCCGCACCACCGAGCAAGGCGAAGAACGCGCCGACTACGTCGTCATCATCCAAGCCGACCTTATCGACTGAGCGGCTACAACATGGGAACAAAGACGAGGAGCCCTAGCGGGCTCCTCGTCGCGGTTGGTGGGACCGAAGTCACTTGCAGACGTTGTATACGTACGTGTTGCCGGCGTACTTAGTTGGCTCAGCCTGCATCACGATCGAACCCGAAGGCGGGTAGCTGGACACCCCATAGCTACAGTTGCTTGTGTCCAACTGGACCTTGATCACCTGGCCACTGCCGATTTGAGCGAAGGCCGTACCCGCGCCCGTGAGCACGGCGATGACGTAACCGACGATAAGGGCAGCGAGGATAAGCGAGGTCAATTTCCAAGCACGAATACTCATGCCAGAGAGTACTTACGCGGCTCTTACGAAACGCTGACACTCCAAGCGATTAACTGCCAGGTGCTGACTCAGTGCGAACCGCCTGCTTCCACCGCTAGGTAGGAAATCAGTCAAGGCCACCAAATAGCGAGCGGTAACATAGAAATATGAGACGCCCCCTTCTGGCGACCCTGCTGGCGCTACTCGCGCTCACCGCCTGCGACCCAAAGAACGCCGGCCTCACGCCGGACAGCATCACCATCAGCGTCACCGGCCTCCCCACCGACCTCCAACCCGACATCACCATCACCGGCCCCAACGACTACCAACAAGCCATCACCGAAACCACCAGGCTCGAGGAGCTCGCGGCGGGCCAGTACGTCGTCACCGCCCAGAGCGTCGCCTTCCACGGCAACCCCTTCGACCCAGACCAGACGCGGCATGACCTCACCCTCGCGGCGGGCGGCACCCAGGCCGCGCAGGTCAAGTACGCCCCCCACCGCGCCTACTCCCAAGCCGTCCTCGAACACTTCAACGAGTACCGCACCGCCGCCGGCCTGCCCCCAGGCGTGCTCGACGCCGAAGGGAGCCTCCCCAACTGGCTGCACGCGCGCTACCTCGGCGAGAACAACCGGAGTGGCCACGAGCAGGACCCAAGCCTGCCCTACGCGTCCCCAGAAGGCGCCGAAGCTGGCCGCGTCAGCAACGTCAGCACCCGCGGTCCCCGCGAACCCATCTCCGTCATGCACGGCTTCGCCCAAGCGCCATTTCACCTCATGAGCCTCCTCGACCCACGCACCACCGGCATCCGGCACGGCTACTACTACCGCCCCATGGAGTGCGACGACACAACCTGCAAGTACGGCATCTCCGCCACCACCCTCGAGCCGATCCGCACGCGCGCGTGGCCAGCCAACCAGAAAGTCCACTTCCCCGGCGATGGCCAGACAGTGGAGATCCTCGCGCACTACTCGGAGAACCCCTCGCCGCCCCGCATGTGCCCGCCCGAGTACCACCCCAACCTCAACGGCCTTCCGATCTTCGTTATGCGCGGTTACGGCAACAACCCCGCCGTCCGGAGCAGCAGCATCAGCGCCAACGGAGCCCCCATCGAGCACTGCGTCGTCACGGGCACCACGCAATATGGCGCGCCCCAAGACATGGCGGACACCGTCAACCGCGCCAATCAGGCCTACGGCGCGACCGTCCTGCTGCCACTGCATCCCCTCGAGCCGCTGACAACGTACGCGGTGAGCATCACCACCAGCGACGGCGTCGAAACGTGGACGTTCCACACCGCTGACGTGGAGATCACGCAGTACGGCCTGTCTGAGTAGACAGGCGGAACATGAAAAACTGAGCGTGCTAACATACCGGTATGAACGCACGCAACCGCGAGCATGGCCAGCGAACACCCCAGCGGCCGAGAACTCCTCGACAGCTGGGGGTTACGTTGCTTGAAGTGATGATCGCTGCGGCCCTCGCGGTGATCGTCATAGCCGGCCTGGCCGCCGCCAGCATTAGCGCCGCCAGAACCAACCGGGAAGCCGCCAACCTCGGCGCCCCCGAACGAGCCATCCACGAAGTCCTCGAACACATCGCCAGCGACCTCCGCACCAACAACGGAGACGGCGCCTTTCGCTGCGGCCAACTCGGCAGCCGAGTGATCAACGGTTACAACGTCGACTGGCGAACCTACCGCGTCACCCTAGACGCCAGTGGCAACCCCACCCAACAGGCAACGTGCGGCAACGCCAGTCAGCAAAGCACCCTCCTCGTGCGGGGCCAAACCACAGACGGCAACGCCCAGTTCACAAGAGAAACCCTGGTAAGCCTCACCCGCGGAACCACCCCCAGCCTAATCAGCTTCACCAGCACCCTCACCGAAGTTCGACCCGGCGACAACGTGACCCTCAGCTGGCGCCTAGCCGACAACCCACCCGCCGGCACCATCACCTACCTCGACGGCGAACGCGTTCACACCGACACCACCACCCTCACCGGCACAACCACCGTCACCATCACCGAAACCGCCACCTTCGAGCTCGTAGCGGACAGCCCCTTCGGACAGGACTCGCGAACCGTGACAGTCGACGCAGGCAACGCCCCCATCTTCAGGGTGCTCCGAACCACGCCCGAGCGATACATACCCGGCGAACCACTCACCTTCCACTGGGAGATCGACCCAGCACCCCTCGCGCTCACTAACGCCAGGCGCCTCGCAGCCAACCAGGTGGCGGCCCAGAACCTCCCCACAAACGGCGACCGTAGGGCCACGGGCCGAAGCACCGTCACAGTTCCCGCGAGCCAAACGGGCCAACTGACCTTCCCGTTCACAGCAACCAGCGCCGGCGGCGAAACCCGCAAGAGCATCACCATCCAAGAGTGCCCCAGGCCGACCGCCAGACTCAGCGCCTCACCAGACAGGATCAACCGCGAAGGCTCCATCAACACGACTATCGTGCTCAGCTGGTCACTCACGAATGCCGCGTCAGCCACCCTGACTGTTCAAGGCACCGATGGAACAAGAATCGACAGGTCCTTAGCGGGCCTAGAACTAACGACCGGCGAGTTGCCCCTACGCATCCTCGTGCCAGAAGGATCCACTTACTCTTACGCGGCGAGCATCACCGCGGAGAGCGAGTGCGGAAGAGCAACTGCGGCGCCAGAACAGGTCACGATCTACGCTCAGGCAGACGAGGTGTACATCCCTAAGCCTGAGCCTGAGCCCAACCCCGACCCCGACCCTGACCCCGACCTGGATGATGGCGAACCCAAATGGCCGCCGGACGAGCCAGAAACCTGCGCCGACCTCGACTGGGACCACGTCTACTGCGCATGCTACGACAAAGGCTGGGACCCCAACCACACGGGGCCCCCTGAAGTTGTGTGCCTAGACCGCAACTGAGTTCGGCACCCACATCCCACATACGCACGGCAAAGCAACTGGAACCGGGGAGGAAGCGGGGTTACCCCCCGCCCTCCACCCACACCTCCGCCAAGCTGTTCCGTAGCACCCCAGCAGCTAATCCAAAGAACCTCTCCACATCAAGGTCCACAACCCAAAGTTCCCCAGAGGCAATATAGGCAGGCCCTTAACAACCACCATCCCGAAGCCTGATCGTTTGAGTACCACCCAGACCCGAAGGCAGCACCAACTCCAGCCGAGCCTTCCCGGGCTCACGCGTGACGGGCACGGAACGAGAACCCACAGACTCACCAGACACCAGAGTGGTTACTCCCCCGTCACGTAAGCGCAGCTGAACGCCCGCAGAGGCGTTCGCGTCCCAAACCACCTGCACGGTGTCGCCCGGCGCGCACAACTGAGCAGGGGAAGACTCGAAGAACACCCGGCCCGTCACGACCTCGACCGTGCAAGCGTCCACCACCCGCCCATCGAACACCGCCTCCAGCAGGTACACCACCCGCACAGGACGAGCGGACTCCGACGCAACCACCGGCGTCGTGACCTGCGCCTGCAACGCCGTGAGAGTAGGCGCCAGAGTCTGCTGAGGGCCGGAACGGAAGTCAATCCAAGAGATTCGCACCTGCTCTGGCAGCGCGGACGACGACTCCAGCGACCACTGCAGAGTGTTGCTGACCCTAGAGCCACCAACGCTCGTTACCCGAGGCATGGCGGCCGCACAGGAGGCGAAGCGCGGGAGCTCGTTCTGCCCAGCCCGCCACACGCTAAGCTCGTGATCCAGCACGTACCACTCCGACACCGTCAAGTCACGACGTAAGGTTGCGCGCGCCACGAACGGCCGCAGCGCCTCCCCACCCACATCAGATGGCCACACCTTGACCACAACCGAGCGCGCATGATCACCGACGCTATTGAAGGCGCTCAGGTCCGCCTCGTACCGCATGCTGACGTCCGTAGCCAGCAGAAGGCCAGAGAGAGACAGTGCCGCTTCCGGGCGGAGATTCCCGTGCATGTCCGCGTTCTGCCGGATGTGCGATACCGCCAGCTCCGCCGCGGCCTCCGCATAGAACAACCCATCCGCCCGCTCGAGCGTGGCCACGCTAGTCGTCACCGCCATGCGGGACACAGCCAGGGAAGCCGCCACCAGGCCCAAGCTCAAGCCGATTAGCATCAACACCCACAAGAGCGCCATGCCGCGAGTGCGCGTCACCGCATCCTCACAGGTGCCGTCACGCGCACCTCAACCTGCTGGCCAGCCTCACCCACAACACCATCCAGGCGCTCTCTGACCGTCGCGGTAGCAGTAACTTGCCCCCCCTCCAGGCAGCTGATGAAGAAATCGGTGACGCCCTCGAAGCGTTTCCCATCGTTCCCCGCCGGTGCGCCGACACCCGCCATGCGCTCGAGCCTGCCACTGTTGCGGCTCCAGGAGTAATCAACCCGGTAGGAACCACCCGTCTCAGGACTCATCAGGTAAAGGCGCGAGCCGTTCGGGCCGGCGCCAAGCGGGCATTGGGCGGCCCCTGGGAACGTGCGGTTGCGGCTGATGAGCGCCAGGTCACGCGTCAGGTGGTCCTCGATGACCTTCGCTGTTACGTTCAAGCCCTCGAGGGTCATGTTGGCGGTGTTCGCCCTGCTGTAAGCCAGCACGCCAGCGAACATCACGCCTATGATGACGACCGTCAATGACAACGCGAGCAGGACCTCCATGATGGTGAATCCTGCTCGCGCGTTCCTGACGCTCGCCACCTTGTGCTGGTGATCGAGCCTCATGTTCGTAACCTCTCTATTCCACTTAGGAGCAGGTGCCTACGGCGGGAGCGCCCTGCGTGGTGGTCGAGCCGGTGACGTTCCACACGCGGCTCGCGTCGGCCGTGTGGCTCGCTTGGATGCAGTAGGCGGTGCCGCTGCCAGTGCGCGGGGTGACGGTCACGTTCGGGTCCGTGTTCTGGTAGATGCGGCCCCACTCGCTGCTCGCGTTAGTGCCGCAGCGTCCTACGTTGCCGCTGCCGGGCCAGTACCCGCCGCAACGCGCGTGGAACAGCTCCTGAGCCGTCATGGCGCGCTGCAGGGACGCTTCGATGGCCGAGTCCTGCACCGCTTGCCGCGAAGACAACAGGTTCGGAAGTAGAGCGAGAGCCAAGACCGCGATCACGGCGACCACGATCATGATCTCCATAAGGGTGAAACCAGCTGAACGATTCTGCTTCATAAAAAAGATCCTCCACAACGATTATAGCCGGGCGGAACATAGAAAAGAGAGAATGCCGACGGTGCCCAAAGTTGGCGATCACCCCACGCTGGAAGCCAGGTGAGTACAAGGGCGCGGTGGCAGTGAGTTGGGGAAGTTGAGCCGTGAGTATCCTACTCGGGACAGTAACGCGAAGCGCGTCAGGAGCGTGAATCCTAACGCACTTGTTGGTCTACTAACAGGCCGAACCACCCAACTCTCAAGTGTAACCTAGATTGCATTTGGGCCGGCTGTCACCAGGGAGAAAATCGGCGCGAAGAGCGAGTAAGCTAAGCCACCAATGAGAAAACCGAGAACAAGGATCATGACCGGCTGCAGCAAACTCACCAACCTGGACGCGCCCGCCTCCACCTCACGGTCATAGAACACCGTCACCTTCTCAAGCATCCGCGGCAGATCACCCGACTCCTCGCCCACCCCCACCATCGACACAAACAAGCTCGAGAAAGCACCAGACGCCCCGAACGCATCCTTCAAGCCCTTACCCTGCTCCACATCCGACCGCACCTCAGCCAGGCGGCGCTTCAAGAACCAGTTCTGGCTAGATCCGGTCGCGAGCTCAAGACCCATCACCAGCGAAGCGCCCGAGTTCACCGCCGCGGCCAACGTCGAAGCCAAAGTCGCCATCTCACCCCGGTGCATCAAGCCGCCCAACACCGGCAAGCCAAGCGACCACTCCCCGACCAACTCTCGCCCCCGCCGAGAACGCATCACCAACCACCACACCAGCCCCAACACGGCGAACGGCGCGAGCAGCAACAAGGTGTTCTCCTGCACGAACTCGGACGCGCTCACCAGGAACTGCGTGGCGGCCGGCAAATCACTCCCGAACCCCTCCAGCACGCTGGCGAACTGCGGCACCACCCAACGCAAGAGCGCGAAAGTCACCAGCAACCCGATCACCAGCACGCTCACCGGGTAGATGAGTGACCCCACGACCTTCTGGCGGGTGGACGCCACCTTCTCCAGGTGGTCAGCCACACGCTCCAGGGCACCCTCAAGATCACCCGTGGCTTCACCCACCTTGATCATCTGGACGAAGAAGTCCGAGAAGGTGCCCGGGTGGCGCGACAACGCCGCCGAGAACGCCACACCCGAACGAACATCAGCCCCCAGAACGCGCAAGACGCGCTTAGCGCCAACCGGTAACGGCTGGCTAGCCAACACGTCCAACGCGACAGCCAAATGGGTACCCGAAGAGATGACGGTAGCGAGCTGGCGAGTCACCAGCGGCAGGAGCTCCTTCGGGACGCCGCCAGCCAAGGCGTTCGCGGCCACGCCCTTCTGGGTGACTTGGAAGGAGCTGACGCCGCGAGCGGCCAGGCGGTCGTGCGCCACCGCCTCGTTCGGCGCATCAATCGAGCCGTTTACGACTCGACCAGACTGGTCATAAGCACGATAAGTAAAGGTAGGCATCTCACACTCAGTTTAGACCAGGCAAGACATGAAAAAGGTAGAATCAGGACTATGAGCCTCGCCGCGCCCCACCCCACAACCTTCGCGCCCGGCGCCGAACACCCACCCCACATCGACCGCGACGCCATCCAAGCGCTCGCGCGCGACATCGCCATCCAACACCAGGTCATACCCCTACTGGTCAAAGGGGAGACCCTCGCAGTCCTAACCAGCGAACCCCGCAACCTCCGCAAACTCTCAGCCCTCGAAATCATCACGGGCCTACGCATCACCCCAACCTACGCCAGCCCCCAACAGATCACCGCCCTACTCAGCGAGCACTACCCCGAGAATGACCAAGGCCTGCGCCTGGAGGACGACGCACACTCCGACGCACCCGAAGAGGCAGAAGCAGGCGACGAGGTGGACAGCGTAGCTGTTCACAACCTCAACACCCTCATCGCCAAGGCGCTCGAGCAACGCGCCAGTGACATTCACATCGAAACCGGCGAAGGCGAAGTGAGCGTGCGTTACCGCATCGACGGGCGCCTCATCCCCCACGCCACCCTGCCCGCCCGCATGGCCAGGAGCCTCGTCGCGCGCGCCAAGGTGCTCGCCGGCATGGACATCGCCGAACGCCGCAACCCCCAAGACGGCCGCATCGCCTTCAGGTGGGACGGCAAGAACGCCGACCTACGCGTCAGCACCAGCCCCACCATCCACGGCGAACGCGTCGTCATGCGGGTGCTGCAGAAAGCCCGCGCGCTCGTCGAGATCGAGAACCTCGGGTTCACGGACCAGAACCTCAACGCCTTCAAGAACCAGATCCACAAACCATACGGCATGTTCCTCATCACGGGCCCCACCGGCAGCGGCAAGAGCTACACGCTCTTCAGCGTCCTCAAGCGCCTATCGCAACCCGACGTCAACATCATGACCATCGAAGACCCCGTCGAGTACGAGCTGCCCGGCATCAACCAGGCGCAACTCAACGAGCGCTCCGGCTTCACCTTCGCCCGCGCCCTACGCGCCTACCTGCGGCAAGACCCCGACATCATCATGGTCGGCGAGATCCGCGACACCGACACCGCCCGCACCGCCACGGAAGCCGCCCTCACCGGGCACATGCTCCTCGCCACCGTACACACCAACGACGCCCCCAGCGCCCCCGGGCGCCTCATCAAGATGGGCGTCGAAAGCTACAACCTCGCCACCAGCCTCCTCGGCGTACTCGCCCAACGCCTCGTCAGGCGAATCTGCCCCCACTGCATCAACGAACAACGCCCCGACCCCCAAACCCTCAAGCGCCTCAGCCTCGAGCTCGACGACAACGTACGAGTCAAGACCGGCCGCGGCTGCGACAAGTGCAACCACACCGGCTACCTCGGGCGCCTCGCCATCCACGAACTCATGAGCATCACGCCCGACATCGAAGACGCAATCGGCGCGAACGCCACCACCCAAGACATCCGCGAGCTCGCGTTAGCCAGCGGCATGACCACCCTGCGCCAGGACGGCATCGACAAGGCCCTTGTGGGCCACACAACCCTCGAAGAGGTCCTCGCGACCACCCTCGACTAGGAAGGCCCGCAGCATGAAGCCACGACTCACCACACTCGCCATCGCGGCCCTAGCCCTAGCCGGCGGCGCGGTCGCGCAGATCGAGCCACTCACCTGCGCTGGACCCGGCGCCACGCGCGACTGCAGAATCACCATGCAGCCGATCGACGCCCTAGCCGCCTCCTACGAGGCCCCCCGCGACCCGATCGGTACCGCCGCACACCTACTGGAGCAAAACCAACCGGAAGAAGCGCGCTCGCAGCTCATGCTGGCACTCACCACCACAGCCCCGGAGCGGCACGCCGACCTGTACTTCCTGCTAGGCCTCACCGAAGCGCGCCTCGGCGCCCACCGCGCTGCCGCGAACGCCTTCGTCAGCGTCCGGCCCGCCACGTTCGCCAGCCGCTACAACGAAGCGCTCGCCAGGGCGCAAGCCGGCGACCACGCCACCGCACAGCGAGCCCTCGCAGGCCTCCTCACCGACACACTAGAAGCCCGCCAAGGCATCGCGAGCCTCAACGAACTCCCCGAAGGGGAAGACCTTACCCCCACAGCACTAGAAGCCATAAGCCTCATCCTCACCGCCTCCGCCACCCTCCATTACATGAACGAAACACCCACTGACGCCATAACCACCCTCCAACAGCTCCTCAAAGTCACCCCCATAACGCCCGAACTCAAGCACCTGCGGATGACAGCCATCATCGAACTGTTCCCCAGTGACGCAGCCATCCACCACGCCCAAGCGCTCGCAAGCGGGGACAAACGCGACCTGCTCCTCGGCCGCACCTACACCAAAGCAGGCATGAACGACTACGCGCAACAGCATTACCGTGCCGCTGCCCAACAAGCGATGAGCACCCAAGACGCCAACGCCCTCACTGAAATCGCCGTGTACCACACCACCCAAAACCAGTGGAGCCAAGCCGCCAGCATCGCCACCGAAGCACTCAAGTACGACCCCACCAACCACACGGCGCGCACCATCGTCGCGCTCGAACTAGAGAACCAAGGCAAACCCACCGAAGCAGCCAACGAGCACCGCCAAGCCCTCAAGCACGGCAGTGACCCCGCCAGCACCAACGCGCGCCTCGCTCTCGCACTCGACGCAGCCGGCGACCCCCACGCAACCATCGCCGCCGCCGAAACAGCCCTCAAAGCAGCTGGCGCCCACCCCCTCACCAGCGCCAACGAAACGAGCATGAACGACGAAACCCAATACGCGCTCCTCCTGCTCCTCGCCAAAGCGCACCACGCGCTTAGCGAAACTCCAGAGGCACTCGCGTACGCCGACGCCGCCACCCGCAACCCCCTCGCCACTAGCGCCGCGCACGCCTACGCTGGCGACCTCGCCATGACCCAAAACAACCCCAGCGCCGCCCTCACCCACTACGCCCAAGCCAATCAAGAAGACCCTCACATCGCGCGCAGCACCTACCACGCCCACCTGCAACTCGAGCAGTACCCACAAGCCCGCGAAGCCGCCAGCAACCTCAAGCAAGAAGCAGGGGAAACCCTGCACCTCATTGCCTGGACGTACGCCCTCGAAGGCGACACGCGCGCCGCGCACCAAACCTGGAGGCGCGCAGCCCAAACCGACTACGAGCCCGCCAAGCAGATCCTGGAACGGATCAACCAACCATGACCCGGGGCTACACCATCAGCCGCCATCGGGCCAGCTTCGTGCTCCCTGCGCTCCTCTACAGCCTGCTGCTCGCCCTCGCCCTCGGCCTACACACCCTCATCCACGCCAACTGGAGCGCCCTCATCCCAGTCGGCGTGTCCGTAATCGCTCTCGCGAGCTTCCTGCACAACCGCCAACACGACTGGGAAGTCACCAGTGAACAGATCATCGCGCACACCGGCATCCTCGTACGACACACCCAAGTCATCAGACTCGACCGCATCACGGACATCCGAGTACGCACCCCCATCCTCGCCAGCCTCTTCGGCACCGGCGCCGTCCTCGTCAGCACCGCCGGCAGCGACGGGTACGAGCTCACTATCTTCAGGCAACACCAAGCCAACAAAATAGAAGCGCAGATCGCAAGAGCGAAACGTGCGTATAACGCGTCGAACCCAAGAGGCGCGACCGACACGTGAAGGAATCCAGATGACAACCGCTCCCGCGACCCCCACCACACTCCTCACCCTCCTAGAAGGACCCCAAACCTTCCAGGTGATCCCCGACAACAGCAAAGTCCCAGGCCACGCCCAAATCATCCACGGCACCCTAGAAGAGCACCAAGCCAAACTCGAGCAATTCAACCAGCGCGGCATGGGCATCTTCTACGCCGTCAACCAAACCGACCTGAAAGGCCGCAAAGCCGAAAACATCAAACGCGTCCGCGCCTACATCTGCGACATCGACGACACCCCCGACCCCAAGGACAAGCTCAACAAGCTACTCGAGCTCATCCGCTGCAAACTGCCCCCAAGCGCCGTCATAGAAAGCCGCAACGGGCTCCACGCCTACTGGTACGCCGCCGACAATCAGAGCATCGACCAACGCGAGTACGCGAACGTCAACCAACACCTCATCAAGCGCTTCGGAGGCTGCACCCAATCCAAAGACCTCGCGCGCGTCCTGCGCGTGCCAGGGTTCATGCACCGCAAGGAAACCGACAACCCGTTCCTCGTCAAGCGCGTGATCGACGAACCCGGCCGGCGTTACACCGCCGAACAGATCCAGAAGGCCTTCCCGCTAACTGCCAAGGCGCCACACACGCCAGTGTCAATCGACCTCCGGAAGAGGAAGCGCGGCCAAGATGAGCCCCTCACGGAAGACCAGGAGGAGTTCCGCTGGCGCCGCACGCTCGAAGGGCTCGCCGCCTGGGCGCCCGTTGACGGCAAGAAGCACACGGTGCTCCTCGTCGCCTTCGGCATCGCCCGAAAACTACAGGTCAGCCAATCCCAAGCGGAGAGCGACCTCTACCCGATCGTCGCCACCTGGAACACCAAAGACTCCACCGAGCAATCCATCTTCAAGAACGCCTCCTGGGCCTACTCCTCCGACGCTAAAGACGCCCACATCAACGGGCTCCGCACCCTCGGGGTCAAGGTCGACCTAAAAGGCGGACCCAAATCCACTAACTGGAGTAGCTGATGACAAAACGTGAACGGTTCACCCTCACCCCCGCACAGATGGAGTTCCGCTGGGAGCGGATCCTAGAAGGCCTCCGCCAGTGGGAACCCAAGGCCGGCAGTAAGCACGTCGTACTCCTCGTGGCCTTCGGCATGGCGCGCAAGCTCGAGATCCCCCGCTCGCGCGCCGAAGCTGACCTCCACCCGATCGTCGCCCGCTGGGAGACCAACGACACCACCCAAGAGGCCATCAAGAAGCACGCGGACTCGGCTTACGACAACGACGACGAGGACCAAATCGCCTACATCTACGGCCTACGTGCCATGGGCGTCACGGTGAACCTCAAGGGCCAGCCGGGCCCCCACCCGAGGGCGAACGCCGCATGACCCGCCGCCCCGCAATCCTCCTCACGGCAGCGCTCGCTGCGCTGCTCGCCGCCTGCGCGCCGACCACCAGCACCACCACCATCCGTCCCGCCATCCAGCCGCCCCTCACGGCCGCCGAGCACTACCACCCGTTCGAGCCCGGCACCAGCCTCACTTACCTCGACGCGCAAGGCAACGAGTACCAACTCACCACCCTCGCGCCGCGACTGCTCTCCGGGCGCGCCACCCAACACCAACGGTATGAGGGGCCCGGCATCACCCGCAGCACCTACCGAATCGACTCTCCCCAAGGCCTCCTGCTGATCCGCACCGACGACCAAGAGCGAATCACCACCTACGACCCGCCCGTGCTCGAGTTGCCCGCAGCTGGACGCCTAGAGGTCGGCCTGCGGTGGGGGGGAGACACCCTCGAACGCACCTACGCCAGCCCCACCGCCAACGAGCCGGACACCACCACGCCCCTCAGCTACCTCGCCGAAGTGACAGACATCCAAAACATGCGAATAGGGAACGAGCGAGTGACCGTCTTCCTGATCAGCGCCGAGGAGTACCGGATGGTGGGGGAGGCCACGGTGCAATCTTCTCACGAACGGTGGTACGCGCCCTACTACGGAGACGTCACAAACAGAGAAGAACACAACCTCGCCCAAGCAAGAACCCGATGAGATAGGGAAACCCGGTGTGTCAAAACCTCACGCGAGAGGCGCTTTAGGCACAGATATAGACTTCTCAGCTTCTTATGTTTATCCTGGAGACATCCGGGGAGCGCCGGAGCGCGAACACCGCGCCTCGCCCCAACCCGTTCACGCTGAAAGGCGTGAAGTGACCAGGAAAGGAAGCAAACGTGAAGAAAGGGACTGGCAAGTCCAACCCGCCCAAGGCCAGCGCCGCCAAACCGAAAACCGCGCGCACGGCCACCATGAAGGCGGCAAGCACGACCACTAAGGCCACCAGCAAGACCGCCGCTAAGGCCACCAGCAAAGCCGCCACCAAGGCCACCAAAGAGCCCGCCGCGAAGAGAAAGCGCAAGCAGAAGATCAAGTACGACAGCCCCCCGAAGAGCGCGAAGGAAGCCTACCTGCGCGAGATCGCGGACGTACTCGTGAACGCCGCCAAGCCCGAAGTGGTCGCAGCGCGCGCGCTCGAGGACGAAACTATGTTCCTCAGGTTCGACATCGACGGTTACGAACTGGCCATCAGTGTCGCTGACATACGCATGGTGGAAGGCAGCCTCGAGAAGGCCCAAGAGCGCAGCAAGGGCCTCCGCGGACGCTTCAACCGCATCAAGCGCCCCGAGGACCTGACGATCGACCAACTCACCGAACGCAACCTCCCCCTGTACTGGAACCAAGAGTGGCTCAGGCGCGAACTCGCCCGGTACGGCAGTTACGCCGAACTGGCTCGCGCGCACAACTACCCCAGCGCCACCACCATCGCCTCATACGCCAACCGCAAGTTCGGCATCAGCGTCCAGAAGGACTATGACGCGAAACGTAAGGCCCTCTACGAGGACTTCGAGACCGGCGAGTTCTCGCAACTCGAGCTCGCGAAAAAGCACGGCGTCGGCGTGGCCACCGTCTACCGTTGGCTCGCCGACCGCAAGCCCGCCAGCGCGCGCCGCGGCCGCGCCACCATGACACCCGAAGAGCGCGAGCAGGAACGCAAGGATCAAGCTAAGGAGAAGGCTAAGAAAGAAGCCGCCAGGGCGGCAGCCGCAGCCTAAGCAAGATAAGGGGCACCAGCCCCTAACAACCCACAACCAGATGACCCCCGGTTCCAACGCTGGAGCCGGGGGTTTTCGCGTGCCACAAGCCGAAAGAAGCCCAACGGCAGAGCCCGAGCAGGCAAGACAGAAGCCAAGGCAAGAGCGAAGCAAAGGATAGGGGCAACAGACCCCAGAAGGAGAGAACAACATGCAGTCCGCACCGAACGAGAAGCAGACCGCCCTCTTCGAGCAGCCACAGGCGCGCCTCGAAACCATCAACATCACGGAAATCGAACCGTGGACCACCACCGGCCGCAACGCCGTCATGAAGAGCGTGCAGGCCCTCGGCATGGTCACCGCCATCCAAGTCGAAGAACTGAAGGCCGGAAGCAACCACCGCTACCGCGTCATCGACGGCCGCAGGCGCCTCGACGCCGCCCGCAAGAACGGCCTAACCCAGATCCCCGCCATCGTCCTCCCCAACGGCGGAGGCATCACCTACGACGCCCTCGCCGCCGGCGCCAACCTCGCGCGAGCCTACGCCCCACTCGATGAGGCAGCCCACATAGAGACCCTCATGAACCGCGGGGGCTTCACGCCCGAGATGATCTCCAAGGAGCTCGGCCTCCCGCTCGGCACCATCAAGTCCCGCATCAAGCTCATCAGCCTCCCCACCGAGTTGCGCGCCGCCGTCGACCAGAAGCGCATCAGCCCCAGCGTCGCCGCCGCCGCCGCCAACCTCACCCCCAAGCAGCAGCAGGTAGCGATCAAGACCCTCAAGCAGAAGAACAACCTCACCCGCGACGACATCACCAGCATCCGCCTCGCGGACAAGCAGGCGCTCCTCGAGAGCGTCCAGGCCATCTTCGAGCCACCGCCGCCGCCCACCCCCAAGCACGTCTTCCAGATGGCCGTCCGCAACGCCCTCACCGAAGGCCTCACCCTCGACGACCTCTACAACGCCGTCGACGCCATCGCCCAGGAGCAAGCCAATGCCTAGCACCATCACCGCCCCCATCGCCCGCACCGGCATCGCCCGCGGCTGCGGCGCCGCCCGCACCCAAGGCGCCGTCTACCTCGAGAGCGGCGTCGGCGCCGGCGGTCTACCCCTCGAGCAGTTCCTCGTCGACCCACCCCAGCCGTACGACACCGACCAGAAGATCGGCGTCGACATCGTCGCGGACGGCAAGGGCACCTTCCACGTCATCGACTGGGTTGGCGCCGAACACTACCCCATGCCCAGCGACTTCCTCGAAGAAGGCCGCCTGCACGGCTTCAGCCGCAAAGTCAGCCGCACCAACGAGTTCCACAAACTCACCAAGGACTCCCAGCTCATCTTCATCCACGCCAAGGCCATCGTCACCAACGCCGCCGAGATCGCCCCATACCTCCCCGACCACAAGCTGCGCGCCCGCTGCGCGCACTTCGCGCGCTCCGGCGACGACGCGCACCTGCACGACCCCAACGTCGGCTGCACCCGCTTCTGGTACGCCCTCGCCGAAGCCACCGGCACGCGCATCACCGAGAACGACACGCTCCTACCCGAACGCAAGGTCGGCGACGCCACCGGCTACATCGTCGAACCCCTACCTTACGGCGCGCCAGACCCCCAGTACCGCCCCGGCATCATCGCCCGCGTACCCATCACCAACATCAGCGTCATCGCCACCAGCGACGGCAGCCACAAGGCCACCCTCTCGCGCATCGCCCAGACCACCCACGGCATCCCCGTACTAGAGCGCCCCGACTAAGGGGCGCTCGCGCCAGCACCGGCATGGATAATGAGAGCCACGACAGAGACAAGAGAGGTGGACAGTGGGGAGCGGTTGCGGCATATTACTGCTGATCGGGGGAGCCTTAGTCGCCATCAGTATGGGCAACGAGTGGATCATCTACCTAGTGGTCGGGGGCGTACTGGTACTCTTCATCTTAGCGGTACTTGCTCATGTAATGGACCCGACCGGGGGCGCCTCAGCCTATGACGATTACGCGCCCGGTGACGGCCCTGCTTTCGAGCGGCACGTGCAGCAACGCCTCTCAAGAGCCGGATACTTCGTCCGCAACACCGGCGCGAGCAGCGACTACGGCGTTGATTTGATCGCTGCGCGCGCCGGACGAACGATCGCCATCCAGGCCAAGAACTACGCCAAACCCGTAGGGGTAAGGGCAGTTCAAGAGGTCAACGCTGGCAAGGCGCACCACCGCGCCGACGAGGCCTGGGTCGTCTCCCGCAGCGGCTTCACCAAGCAAGCCAAAGCCCTAGCCAGAAGCACCGACGTAAAGCTCGTGGACGTGAACACCCTCTAGCTACACTCAAGCGGCCGCGGCCAGGCTGCCGCCAATACCCGAGACTGCTAGCTGCACATTGAGACGCAGCTATTGAGACGGTCACGACAGTGCTTGAGACCGCGCGGCAATCCGCGAGGCCCGCTAGCCGCATGACCGATCCAGCCGCGCGCCCGGGGCGGTAATCTTGCCCTCGCGCATACGCCACGATATGACTCTGGGGGCACCAAGTAACGAAGACAAGCCTGGCCTGAAGGCGATAGGAACCGCCTATGTGGCCTTCAGCCTGATCGCATCTGCAACCCTCATCGTTACCGCAATCTCAGAGCCCAACCCGCTCGCGCCGTGGCAGATTAGTGGCGCTATCGGCCAAATCCTGCAAGGCCTGCTGGTCAAAGCAGTGCTGAGTTGGATGGCCACCATAGCGGCCGAAACGGCGGCCGCTCGGAACCGGTAATCACGTCCGCGCCATTGTCCCGTCCGGCAAGAAGGCTGGTGTGCACGAAGGACGCGTGGCCGAGCGTGCGACAGGCAGCTTCAACATTCAGTCACCCAGCGGGACCGTCCAGGGCATCCACCACCGGCACTGCCAGCTCGTCCAACGGGCTGACGGGTACGGCTATACCACCACCGCAACCCCAAGCCAGGAGCGCAGCCCTGCCGGGCTGCACTCAGTTCCTCCCCCGCCGTGAACGACGGGGTTTCCACGGAGCGACAATCTGATGAACAACATCGAAGAAGGCCTAATCGTGTCGGGGACCGGACATCGGCTCGACAAGCTCGGAGGGTACGCCTCTTGGGCCTACAACCTACTCGTCCAGCTCGCGATCATGATCCTCTCGGCCCTCAAGCCCAAGAAGGTCATCAGCGGCATGGCGATCGGTTGGGACCAGGCGCTCGCCGAAGCGGCCGTACGCTTGGGGATCCCGTTCATCGCGGCCATCCCCTTCGTCGGCCAGGAAAGCCGCTGGCCCAAACAGAGCCAGGAGAAGTACCACGAGCTCCTGGCCAAGGCCGAGGAAGTGGTGGACGCCAGCAACGGCCAGTCCTACCACCCGCGGCTCATGCAGGTCCGCAATGAATGGATGGTTGACAACAGCCATCTCGTCGTTGCGCTCTTCGACGGCACCAAAGGCGGCACCGCCAACTGCGTCAAGTACGCAAAGGCGAAAGGCGTCCGCATCAAGAACTACTACAAGCGGTGGTTCAAGATGTACGAAGCCGAGTGCAAAGCCCGCGGACTCAACGCCCACGAAGAGATCCAGCGGACCGGGAAGCCAGCCGAGAAGAAGGCCACCAAGAAGGCCCCCTACCGGCCCAACGACCCGACCCGCAAGCAGCCCACCCGCGCAGGCAACGGGACCATCACCGTCGTCCGCAAGGGAACGCTGCCAGCGCCCGGCGCCATCCGCGTGTACGTCGGCAGGGGCTCGCCACTCGGCAACCCCTTCACGCACCGCGACGGCACCACGGCACCCCACCAGGTAGGCACCCGCGAAGAAGCCGTCAAGGCCTTCGCCACCTACCTAAAGGAGAAGCTCGACCAGAAGGACGAGCGCATCCGCAAGGCACTCAACCAGATCGCCCTCTCCGCCAAAAGCGGCAAGCAGGTCGAACTCGAGTGCTACTGCGCCCCCCACGCCTGCCACGCAGACGTGCTCGCGCAGGTCATCGCCGAACGCCTCAACCAGCGTCCGGCCAGCGGCTAGTCACCGGGCCTGAAGGCAAACGACACTAGGCGACCGCCTAGCCTGGAACCCTAGAGCGAAAGCATCTAGGGTTCCTTCCTCTCGAGCCCCCACGACCCCGCCGCGAGCCCCGAGGCCAGAGGAGAGAAGCCTACCGGCAACCAAGTGAAGCAAGCGCGAAAGCGCCAGCCAAGTGAAAGGACACCCCACATGAGACAAGTCACCCTGAAACTCACCGACCCGCTCGGCATCGAGTTCACCACCACCGTGCCCGAGGAGAAGCTCTACGACGCCATGCGCTACTACGGCGCCAAGGGCTGCACGTCAGGCGAACTCCCCGCCGGCGGCCTCCGCCTCCCCCTCGCCAACGAGGAGGACTTCGACTGGCGCCTCATCGGCGCCCGCAAGTACACCATCAAGGAAGACGGCGAAGAGGTCCCCGTCGTCTTCTACCGCGGCAACTCCTACAAGCGCCGCGTTCTCGAGCCGAACAAGCGCATCAGGGAGCGCGCCATCAAGTACTCGCGCGGCGCGCGCCCCACCGACCCCGAGCACCTCAAGGAAGGCGACGACATCCAGTACGTCACCCTCATCACCTTCCGCGGCGAACGGGCCCGCAAGGACGAGCGCTGGGCCATCCCCCAGAACGGCCAAGCCCAGGCCCAGTAAGCCCTATCCAAGAAACAAGAAAAGCGCCCGCCCCAGCACCTCGGGGCGGGCGCACTTATGTAACTAGTCTGTATCAGCCAGGTAATGCTAAACTGAGAATCCACAGACGTGACACGGAGACCTATCCCATGACCACCCCAACTCAAGCACGCCAGCCGGAACCGAAGCTCGAGGAGCGCATCTGGGGCCGCCAGTACGCTCAAGCCGAGGGGGAGACCTTCCCCCAGGGCGCCGAACGAGTCGGGAACGGCGTAGCCAAGACCCCCGAGGACGCCAAAGCCTACACGCGCATGATCCTCGACAAGACCTTCGTCCCCGGCGGCCGCATCCTCGCCGGCGCCGGCAGCAGCCACGGGAACCTCCTCAACTGCTTCGTTCAGGACGGCAACCCCCACGACGACGGCACCACCCAAGGCGTACTTCACCTCGCCAAGAAGCTCGCCCTCGTCACCAAGGTCGGCGGCGGCAACGGCCTCAACCTCGACCGCCTCCCCGCCAAGCGCCCCTACACGGGCAAGATCGGCGCCGCCTACGTCACCATCGGCGACGCCCACGCCGACCACCAAGGCGTACAGACCGGCACCTACGTCGACCTCCAGGTCGGCAAGCAAGTCACCCGCGGCTACCGCGAACTCCAGTACGTCAACACCGACCTCGCTCAGAGCATCAGCGACCAGGACGGCGCCCTCATGCTGCGCGTGGACGACAGCGTCGCGGGCATCTGGGACGCCGCCACCGAGATGGTCGGCGCCCTCCTCGAAGGCCGCGAGGTCGTCCTCGACCTGACCGCCCTCCGCCCCGAAGGCAGCGAGGTCAAAGGCAGCGGCGGCACTAGCAGTGGCCCCGCGTCGTTCGCGGTCGAGATCTACGACAACTTCGCCAAGTGGGCCAGCCTCGGCGGCGCCGAGCACGCCGGGCCCGTAGCCACCCTCCGCTACGTCTACGCCCCCACCCTCCGCGCAATCCGTCACGCCGGCGTCAGGCGCGGCGCAGGCATGGCCACCCTCAGCGCCACCCACCCCGACCTCCTCGACTTCATCACCGCCAAGGACTTAGGGCGCGAGCAGGCCGAAGGCGACATCGGCACCTTCAACATCAGCGTGCTCGCCAGCGACGAGTTCATGCGCGCCGCCACCAAGGCCGGCACGAGCGAAGCCCAGGCCCTCGACGCCATCGCCCAGCACGCCTGGCAGACCGGCGAGCCCGGCATCATCTTCAACGACGCCATCAACCTGCACAACCCGCTCGCGGAGATCGACGGCCCCATCATGGCCACGAACCCCTGCGTCACCGGCGACACGAAGATCCTCACCACCGAGGGCCCCAGGGCCTTCCGCGAGCTCGCCGAAGCCGGCCGCGACGTCCTCGTCTGGGCCGTCGACCCCAGGACGCGCGACATGAACGTGCGCGTCATGCGCAACCCCCGCAAGACCCGCGAGAACACCCGCATCGTCAAGATCACCTTCGACAGCGGCCTCGAGCTGCGCGCCACCCCCGACCACAACCTCTTCACCCTCGCGGGGGAGAAGGTGCAGGCGCAGGACCTCAAGCCCGGCGACAGCGTCCTCGCGTACGGCGGCGAACCCAGCAGCCGCTACGTCCCCGTCCCCATGGGAGACGGCGCCTACCCCCAGGCGGCCGTGAACCACAAGGTCGTCAGCGTGGAGCCCGCCGGTGCGGAGGACGTCTACAACGGCACCGTCGACGAACTCCACACCTACCTAATCCCCGACCAGCTCGAGGACGGCAAGTACGCCGGTGGCATCGTGAGCGCCAACTGCGGCGAGATTCCCCTCTACCCAGCCGAACCGTGCGACTTGGGCGCCATCAACCTCGGCGCGTTCGTGCGCCAGGACGACGACGGCAAGGCGTACTACGACGCGCTCGGCCTGCAGGAAACCGCCAGGCTCGCCGTGCGGTTCCTCGACGACGTACTCGACGCCGAAGTCGCCCCGCTGCAAGAGATCCACGACGCCATCGCCGACAAGCGCCGCATCGGCCTAGGCCTCATGGGGCTCGCCGATATGCTCATCAAGCTCGGCCTGCGCTACGACAGCGACGAAGGGCGCGCCATGGTGCAGCAGGTCGTCAGCGACCTCCGCGACGCCGCCCTCGACGAGAGCCACAAACTCGGCCGCGAGCGTGGCGTCCCCGAAGGCGTCAAGCGCGCCGGCCTCGAGCGCCGCAACATCGCCGTCTTCACCGTCGCGCCCACCGGCACCACCAGCATGCTCGCGGGCGTCAGCGGCGGCGTCGAACCTATGTACGCCGCCACCTTCGTCCGCAAGATCGGCACCGACTACGTCACCGTCGTCCAGCCGCTCCTCGACGAGATCCTCACCGCCCTCGACGCCGAGCAGTTCGCGAAAACCGGCGGTAGTGACCGCTTCGTGGCGGACGGCGAGTGGAACCGCGAGAAGCTCAGCGCCGCGCTCAATGAGCACAAGGGCAGCATCCTCCCCCTCCTCGGCGACCTGCCGGGCGACGCGCGCCTCCAGGCGTTCGTCACCGCGCACGACATCGCCGCCAAGGACCACGTGCTCATGCAAGGCGCCATCCAGCGCTCCTACGACTGGGTGAACGACGAAGCATGGCGCCAAGGCGACCAGGCTGGCATGACGCTCGCTGGGAACAGCCTCAGCAAGACCATCAACATGGCGAACGAAGCGCTCGTGCAGGACGTTCACGAGGCGTACCGGCTCGCGTGGGAGCAGGGCTGCAAGGGCATCACGGTCTACCGCGACGGCAGCCGTGACTTCCAGGTGCTCACCACCGGCAAGACCGAAGTGAAGCCCCAGGAGAAGGCCGAGGCACAAGCCGAAGCCAAGTCCCCGCCGGCGCCTGAAACGCAGGAGCAGACTGCTCCCGTGCCGACCGCCCGCGAAGCGTACGAGCGCCCCGCACGCATGAGTGGCTTCACCGACCGCGCCAAGCTCATGAAGTCGAACGGCGAGAAGCAAGGCTTCTTCATCACCGTCAATAGCAACGGCAATAACGACCCGCGCGAGGTATTCATCAACAGCGGCAAGGGCGGCGAAGAAGCCAACGCCGACAGCGAAGCCCTTGGTCGCGTCGTCAGCATCGCCCTCCAGTGGGGCGTACCGCCCGAAGCGCTCATCAAGACACTCCGCGGCATCAACGGCGGCATGTATGGCACCTACAACGGCCGCCTGGTCGCCAGCCGCGGCGACCTCGTCGCCGTCGCCCTTGAGACCGCCCTCGAAAGAGCAGCAGCAAACCCCGTCCCCGCCGCCACCACGGCGCCCATCCAGCGCGCCGGCGCCGCCTGCCCCCAGTGCGGCGGACCCACCATCCGCGTCGAGGGATGCTCCAACTGCACCGACCCCGCATGTGGTCATAGCGCCTGCGGGTGACCAGCCGCAACATGACAAAGAGATAACGTGACGGGGCGCAACCTCCTCAACTCCAGCCCGACCCCCACTCAGGGTCGGGCTGTGCCCAATAGGGGAGTCACGCGCACCCTCGCGCTCGACCCCGGCAAACTCACCGGCTACGCCCTCCTAGAGCACGCCAGACGCGGCACCGGCGACGTTGAACGGGCCGGCACAATCGAGACCACCCGCGACCCCCACCAGACCGCCCTGGCCCTCCACGAGCTACTCCACGCCACCAAGCCCGACCGGGTCGTCATCGAAGGCTGGGAGAACCAAGGGAAACGCGTAAATATCCATTCCACAACCCCGAATCTGATCATCGGCATGCTCGCCGCACTCACCGCCCTAACCGGCACCCCACTCCACATCGCCTACTCGAGCGAATGGAAACCCCAGTACGGCACCGGCGCCGAGTACCTCCCCGCACCACCACAGAAGATCCCCAAAGCCGACGAGCACCTCGCGCGCCGCCTACAGCACGACCTCAGGACCTGGCCAACCGCCCTCGTTGGCCTCAAGACCGCCAACGCCGGGCACGCCGTCAACGCCGTAGCCCTCTCCATCTGGGCCACCAGCGCCCTCCCGTAATCCCAAGCCAAAAACAAAGAAAGCGTGACCGCAAGAGGGGGAGCATCATGTCACTTCATCTCATCACCGGACCCGCCGGGAGCGGAAAAACCCGACAACTAATGGGACTCGCGCACCAGATCACCCAGGGCAAAGCGCAGGTCTACTGGATCGGCCTGCCGCACCAGCGCACCCGCACCCTCTCGCGCCTAGCCAAAGTCGGCACCCTCCTCGGCATCCAGTTCTTCACCTTCCAGCAGCTCTACTACCGCCTCCTCGAAGACCACCCCGACGTCAAGCCCCTCGCCGGCCCCGGCCTGCAGCTCGCGCACGTCGCCCAAGCCATCCACGCCGCCAAGGACCGCACCCCCAGCCCCGGCGAAGCCACCCTCTACCACCGCGCCATCAAGGAAGCCAAACGCGCCGGCCTCACCCCAGCCCAACTCCCGAAGGGCACGCAAGCCGAACGCGACCTCGTCGAGATCTACGCGGCATACATCAACGACAACCGCGGCACCTGGGACTACGAGGATTACCGCGCGCGCGCCCTAGAACGCCTCGCAAGCGGCAAGGCCGCCCTGCCCGCCATCGTCATTGACGGCTTCATCGAAATCCACCCCACCGACGTGCAGGTCATCCGCGAACTCGCGCGCCACACGCACGTCTACCTCGCCCTCGAGACCGCCCCCGGCACGCTCGAAGCCGACGACCTCCGGCGCCTAAGCGCCCCCCTGGAGAACACCGCCCAGGCTTACGCGCTAGCCAACCCCGTGCAGGAGACCAGGTGGGTGCTGAGGAGCCTCAAACGCGACCTCGCCAGCGGCATCCCCATGCACGAACTGCTCGTCATCACGCCCGAACGGCACAAGAGCGCCTTCCTCGCGCTCGCGCCCGAGTACGGCGTGCCCCTCACGCCCGCCACCCCAACCACCTTGGCAGAGACAACCGCCGGGCGCCTCCTCAAGCGCCTGCTCACCTTCGCCATCAGCCCCGACAGGCACACGCTCCACGTCATCCCCGACCTCAAGCCCATAGCCGCGGAACTGACCAGACGCAACCTGCACGGCCGCGAAGCCACCGACGCCATAGCCGCCGACCTCGGCCTCACAAGCACCCTCGAAGCGTGGGCGGCACGACTCACGCCCCCCATGGACGCCAGCGACCTCCCCGACTGGGCGCGCGTCATGCTCGACCTCCTCACCCAGCTCGACCCCAGCATCAAGGCGGATGGCGAAACGTGGAAACGCACACGGGAGAGCATGCTCCTCAGGGGCAGTGAAGCCAGCGTCATCACGGCGGGGCCCGCCGTCACGGTCTGGTGGGCGCACCTTCTCGACCTCTACCCGGACCCCAGCGACCGCCCGCGCGGCATCCCCCTCGCCACCCCGCTTGAGACCACCGGCCTCACCAGCCAGAAGGCGTACGTCACGCGCGCCAACGCCGGCGAGCACGCCACAAACCAGGCCGAGGACTACTTCGTGCCCGAAGACCAACGCGCCGACCCCAACGAGCTCCTGCGCGGCGCCCTCCCAAGGCGCATCACCGGCCGCACCCGCAGCCTCCTCGCGCACCTCAAGCACCGCGGCCACGAAGTGACCATCACCCATCCCCTCGCCGACCAAGACGGCCCCCTCGTCGCCGAGAAGGCACTAGTGGGGGAGAACGCCACCCCCGCACCCGCCCTACCCGCCGCCAGCGTGCGCGAGACGCGCGGCGGCACCACCGCCTACCTCCCCACGTACGAGCCCATCCAGGACGACAAGGCCGTGCGCGTCCGCTCGCTCGAGAGGTTCCTCAAGTGCCCCTTCCGCGCGCGCTTCGAGCACCTCGTAGACGAAGAAGAACCCGCCCCCTGGGTCCAACTCCTCACCGACCTGCTCGGCGGCGCCAGCCTGGACGACGCGCGCCTCGACCAGATCACCAGGCGTCACCCCGCCTACGCCCCCTGGGTGCAGCGGCACAAGGAGCACCTCAAGAAGCTCACGCTGCAGCACCGGCTCGACCTCGGCGACAACGTCTACGCCCGCGTCCACGGCATGTTCACCGACCCCCAAGACGCCGAGCACCTCCACCTCGTCTGGTTCGGCAACCCCGAGACGACAGACAAAGAAGCGCTAGCAAAGCGCACCAAGGAGTCGTGGGAACGCAAGAGCGCCATCCACCAGACCCTCGACACGCTCCCCATCAAGCGCGTCACCGTCAGCGTCTGGCCCATCGGCTTCGACCCCATCCTCGCGCTCGAAGCCACCCACGACAAAGAGCTCGCCAACGACCTCGGCATCACCCACACCAGCAAGCTCAAGAAGCCCGAGGTCGCCGCCACCCTCAAGCGGTACGCACAAGGCGACACCACCCCCAAGGCCGGGTGGCACTGCCGCGAGTGCCGCCTCCGCGACGTCAGCCGCGTCGCCTAACCCCAAACGCCAGGCTGGCCACCCCACCCTCGGGTGTCCAGCCACCCCACCCCGGCACCGACCCCCGGCGCCCAGGAGAGGAGAGAACCTTGCGAACCCGAATCGCGTCTGCCGGCACCGGCAAGACCACCTACCTAATCAGCCGGCTCCTAGAACTCACCCGCAAAGGCACCCCCCTACGCCGCGTCGCCGCCATCACCTACACCCGCCGCGCCGCCAACGACCTCAAACTCAAGCTCCGCATGGCCCTCGAACAACTGCACGACGACGGCCACTGGCTCAACCAGACGCTCGAGCCCCAGCACCGCCCCACCATAGAGGGCGCCCTACGCGAGCTCGACGGCAGCAACATCGGCACCATCCACGGCTTCCTCGCCAACCTCCTCAGGCTCGTCGCGCCCACCATCACCCTCGACCCCGACTTCAGCGTGATCGGCGAGCACGACGCCATCGCCATCTTCCGCGAAGAAGCCGCCACCCACGCCTTCCTCACCAACACCCCCATCCCCGACCGCACCATGAGCCGCCTCGAGCAACTCTTCCGGCAACGCTCCCTCGCCACCACCTTCCACGCGAACTTCGAAGGCGACCAGGAGCTGCTCGCGCTCTACAACACCCTCACGCAGCGCTACTGGGTCCGACTCGATAACCGCGCGCTCGCGCCCGCCGACCTCGAACTCAAGGCCGTCGAAGCCGCCGGGTACGACATCGTGCTCGAGCGCTGGCGCGAACGCGTGAGCGTTGCGCTGATCGACGAGAGCCAGGACCTCAACCCCGTCCAAGGCGCCTTCCTCGAACGACTAGAGGCCAGCGGCATCCAAATCGAAGCCGTCGGCGACCCCAAGCAGTCCATCTACGCCTTCCGGCACGCCGACCTCGACACGTTCCGCCGAATCATCACCAACAGCCAGCAAGGCACCCCACTCAACACCACCTACCGGCACTCGCGCGTCATCACCCGCTTCCTCAACGGCCTCACCCGCAACATGGGCGCCGAAGACCGCAGCTTCACCAGCAGCGAAGCGCCCGAAGTCACACCCGCCCGGCAAGAACTCGGCAGCCTCCGCATCCACTGGGTCCAAACCCAAGACCGCACCGGCATCGACAAACTCCGCGCGCACGAAGCCGAACTGATGGCCCACAGCCTCAAGCACCTGCACGAGAACGAAGGCGTACCCTACGACGACATGGCGGTGCTCATGCGCAGCCGCGCCAGCCAACCCCACGTGCAGGCCGCCCTCGAGCGCAACGGCGTCCCCACCGTCATCGTTCAGGGCCGCAACTACTACCGCCAAAGCGAGATCCGCGACCTCGTCCACGCCCTCAAGCTCATCCACGCCCCCACCAACCTCAGCCTCGCCGCCTGGCTCCACAGCCCCTACGCCCAACTCGACACCAACCAACTCCACGCGACCCTCAGCGCCCAAGAGCCCCTCGAACACCTCAAGCAGCACCACCCCCACGTGCTCGAGCGCCTCCATACCATCCAAGGCATGAAGAACCTCCACCCGAGCGAGATCCTCACCCGCCTCGCGCGCGACCCGCTCGTCGGCGGCAAGGCCTACACCGAACTGCTCGATGCGGGCGCCGCCGACAACGTGGACACCATGCTCGTACTCGCCGCCCCCGCCGCCAGCAGCAGCCTCGACGCCCTCATCCACACCCTCGACGAGCTCGCCAAGCAAGAAGAAGTCGGGGACGTACCCCAAGCCGGCGACGGCGTGAAGCTCACGACGATTCACGCCAGCAAGGGCCTCGAGTGGCCGGCCGTGGCAGTGTTCGACCTCGGCCGCGGCGCCGCCGCCCGCACGCAAGAGGTCATCGTCGAGCCGCACTCAGGCCGCATCGCCACACCCGACAACCCCGAGCACCAGGACCTCCAGGCCCAGCACACGACCAGGGAAGAGCAGGAGAGCTTCCGCCTCCTCTACGTCGCCCTCTCCCGCGCTCGCGACCACATGATCCTGACTGGCAGCATCAAGGGCGACTCCCTCACGCCCGCCATCCGCGAGCTCGCAGCCCTCAAGCTGGGCCCCGGCAAGAGCTTCCGCGCCGACGAAGGCCGCATCCTGGTCCACACCGCCGAGTACCAGCCGATCGACACCAGCGGCATCGGTGATCCCATCACGCCCGAAGCCCTCCCCATCGAGGAGTGGAGCACCACCAACTACCCGCACGCCAGCGCCCCCCTCATCCTCCGCCCAAGCCACGCTCAACCCCACGAGCACGTCAAGAGCGAAGAAGAGACCCTCGGCGCCGGCGCGAGCGACAGCCTCGACGACGCCATCCCCAGCATCATCGGCACCCTCACCCACTACGGCATCGCCCAAGGCTGGAAACCCGATGACCAAGGCAACCTCAAGGCACTGGACGGACAAGTCATTCTCGCCGCCCTCGACGACAAAACCCGCGCTCACGTCCGCCAACAGGTCATCCAGCTACTCGCCGCGCACCAAGCCATGCTCGGCAACCAACTCCCCACCGACGTCACCGAAGGACACCGCGAGCTGCCGTTCCTGCACACGAGCGAAGACGGCCGCATCTGGAGCGGCGTCATCGACCACCTCTACCAGCACGACGGGCAGTGGTACCTCGACGACTACAAGACCGACGCCAAGATCGACCCCGAACAGCACGAGCCCCAAATGCGCCTCTACGCCGCCGCCGCCCGCGCCTGGACCGACGACCCCCCCAAGCTCAGGCTCGTCTACCTGCGGCACAATCAAGTAATCACCCTCGAGCCCGAGGCAGCCCTAGCCCCCGCCTAACCACCGCCAGGCCCCGCTCCGTCCACCAGCACGAGTGGGGCCCAAAAAGCAGGAGCAAAAGAGAATCCAAACTCATCAGGAAGACGCCGGCGACAACCTGGCCCCTTAGTGCTGCAGCCAGCAGCACAACTCAGTCCAAATAGCCAAAGTCTCGCGCCCACGCACACCATGCCTCGGCATCAGGCACCCGACACTCACGCCGCGCCTCGAGCTTGTCGACCTCCCACCGCTCACCAAAATCCCGCACAAAAACCGACTCCAGCGTTCCGCGAGCCTCCCGCTCCACGATCAGCGCTTCGGTCAGAACCCAGTCACGCAGCACTTCACGTTGCCACGGTGGTAGGTCGGTAAAACGCTCGCCGATCTCAATAAGTGCGCCGATATCGTTTGCGAGCGCCTGCGCCCACGCCGCAACGAAGACCACGTTGAGTGACCCCGGATCCCCTTCCAGCATCCCGACAAACTGCCGGAGATCATGTAAGCCGAGTAGCAGCGAAGTTACGGCTTCATCGAGGTCGCAAACCTCCTGCAGGAAGGCATCCTCGGGGATGAGGTACTCAAAGCTCACGGCGTAACCGCCGCACAAGTTCGCCGGCTCCACCTTGACGCTGGCCCCTGCAGCCTCTATAGGTCCTCGAGCCCCTTCAGCTTGCGGATCAAGCACGACCAACTGTTGTGCCTGCTCGCTCTTGGTCAGGCCAGCTATCCACCCGTACAGGTACTGGTCCGCAGCCTGGTTGCGGTACGGCGGAAAGGGCTTGAAGTCCACCCTCACTGGCATAGGCGGGGTCCCCCACTCGTGCCCCCAGGTCATGCGGAAGCGCATACCGTTCTGCACGTCGAGGATGTTCACGACCAGGGTCTCCATATTCTTCCAATAGACGACGTGAGTCCACACGTAATCCCGTACCCCATCGCCGTTCGCGTCGATCCACCCGACATTCTCCGGCCGTTCGTATACGGTGACCTCCCCCAGGATGGTCGTCTCAGGGTAGTAGGGAAGACCCTCCACCTGAGCGATGCTCAGGAACCACCACCCGTAGGGAGAGTTCGGTCTAGTGATGTCGCGCGTCCAAACAGCGTGCCAGATAAATCCATCTCCGTGGGAGGAGAACGAGTCGACGAACTCAACCTCAGACGTCGGGAGAGCTACGGGACTCACCCGGGCCTGCGCCGAAACCTGGCTAGCTGCAAACCCCAAGAGCAACATGACGAAAAGACCAGTGCGACGCTTCAAGGCACACCCCCGGAATGATTCCCCGCAAACAACGCGAGCCTAGCCCCCATCATGACGCCCACGCAATTACCGCACGCTCACTTCCGCGCCGACACGAGGACTCGCCATCAAAGTAATCAGCCGAAAGGTAGAATGGTGATATGAACCTGCATCACCCCCAACGACTCGTTTTCCTACTGTTGATCGCGACCGGGCTCCTGACGGCCTGCGCGCCCGCCACCAATTCTGCCCCCACCCCCAGGGCCACCGCTGCCATCACCCCCGACGCGCCCAGCTACTACCCACACCAGACCGGCCTCACCTGGACGTACCTGACCGAAGGCGAAAGCATCCTCGCGCCCCCCTACACCCTAAGCGTCATCGGACCTAGCGTCACCGAAGGCCAACGCGTCACCCTCACCCGCCTACGCGGCCGCGCCATCGACATCACCTACTACCACCAGCACGACAACACCGGCGTCCACCTACTCAGAGAAGACCGCACCGGCTACCGCATCACCTACGACCCACCCATGCAAGAACTACCCCGCGAGAACAGCCTCGCGCCCGGCGTCACCTGGGGCGGCAGAACCACCGCCACCATCACCTACGACGACCCCAACGAACCAACCAAGAAGCAAGAAATCAACTACCGCTACACCGTCCTCGAGCAACGCCCCGCCACGCTCCCCGCCGGCGAACTCGACACCTACACCATCGAGATCATGGCGCGCGACGAAGCCACCAACCTCGAAACCCGCCAACACGCCTGGTTCTCACCCCACGTTGGGTACGCCCGCTACCGCGGCGACCTCATCCTCACGGGCAGCAACACCCTCCCCAACACCGCCCCCGCCCACTAAACCCAAGTGACCCGCGAACAAATGCTAAACTGAGAACCGAGAAGGACCCCTGATGAGAAACCGCACCGCCCCACTACTCGCCATCCTCCTAACCGGCCTACTCGCCGCCTGCGCCCCCGGCACAGCGCCGACACTCGAAGTCGGCACCGTACCCGAACTCACCACCTTCCACCCCAACCAAACCGGCCTCCAATGGCAGTACCTCTACGCCAACGACGCACTCGACGCCCAAACCATCACCCACCGTGTCATCGGCCCCATGAGCGAACGCGGCTCCGTCCTCACCGTCGAACACACCTACGGCCGAGGCTACGACCACCACTACTACCGCTCCTACACCCCCGAAGGCGTCCACCTCCACCGCGAGCAACGCCCCGGCGTCACCATCACCTACGACCCGCCCCTCAACGAACTCCCCGCCGGCCTCAACACCAAGACCGGCGCCACCTGGGGCGGCACCACCACCGCCAACATCAGCTTCGACCAAGGCACCCGCGAGACGCACACGCTCGAGTACCAGAGCACCATCCACGAACAACGCCGCGTCACGCTCCCCACCGGCGAACACACCGTGCTCGTGATCGACTTCCAGAGCATCGACGGCAGCGGAAGCCGCGTCGTGCAGCAACTCTGGTACGAGCCGTTCCTCGGCTGGGTGAAGCTCCGTGACGAAGCCGTACTCGTCAAGGCCAACACCAACGGAGGAGGCTTCTAAATGCGACGCGCCACCCTACTCGCACTCACCCTCACAGCCGGGGTGGCGCTCGCGCAGAACCCCTTTCGTGACCTAGCGCCCACCCCCGAGCCCCAGGAGGCGCCAGCACAAAGCGCTCCCATCACCATCGACATCCCAGCCAGCCAACTCCCGTCCCCGCCCCTGAACGTGGACGGGTTCCCGGCCCTGCCGGCCACCGGCGCATTAGGTAACGCCAACGGCGGCAGCGCCCCAGCCGCCGCGGCGGCGCCAGTCATCAACGTGCCAGACCAACTCGTCGTGTTCGATCTGCCGACACTCTCCGGCATCGGGCAACCCACTGCCCCCCACATCGCACTTAGGAACCCTCTGCACGACCTCGCGCTCCAGAGCGCCACGCCGCTCGTCGAACCACTCCCCACCCCCCAAGGGGCAGCACAATCGACCGAGGAGCCCGAGGCGACAGGGGAGGAGCAAGGCGTGTGGTGCGTTGACGCGGCGGTGCTGGCCACAAGCGGCGGGCGGGCCCCCACGGCCCTAATCCGGTGTGACGGCGCGACTCACCTGCTGCGCGTCGGCGATCTCATCCCCGGCACGGACGCCACCATCCAGAGCATCGACACCCTCGGCGTGACCGTCGCGCTGGCCGGCCAAGGCCAACAACTTCAACTCGCCTCACAGTAGAGGAACCCATGATCACCGCCGCGCGCGCACACCATGTCGTGACCACTGCCGTCGCGCTCGTCGGCGCTGTCCTCGGTTACGTCATAGCCGCCTGGAGCGGCACGGTCCTCACCAACACCAGCGACACGGTCAACACCGTCTTCCTGACCCTCGCGGGCCTCTGCAGCGGCTTCCTCGTCGGGTACGCGCTCCGCAACCGCACCCAAGCCGCCTACCAGCGCCTCCGCGCGAGCCTCGAGCGCGTCCCCAGTGAAGCCGTCATCAGCGCCGTGCTCGGCGCCAGCATCGGCCTCACCATCGCCGTCATGCTCAACACGTTCCTCGGGCAAATCCCCGGTTTCACCTGGGGGCACGGCCTACTGATTGGACTGATCAGCCTAGTCACCTGCGTGAGCCTTACCGTCACGCACCGCGCGGCGCTCTCCAGCAACAAGGCGCCCGCAACCAAGCCCGAGATCCTGCTGGACACCAGCGCCATCATCGACGGCCGCATCCAAAACCTCCTGCCAGCCGTACTACCCAACCGCCAACCCGCCCTCAGCACGCGCGTCATCGACGAACTCCAGGTGCTCGCCGACAGCCCCAGCCCAAACCGCCGCCAACGCGGCGCCCGAGGCCTCGCCAACCTCGAGAACCTCAAACAGCACGGGGTAGACCTCGTCACGCTCCGCGACGACCTGCCAGCCAGCCTAGCCGCCGACTCGGCCCTCGCCGAACTCGCGACCCAGCACGGCGCCACCCTCATCACCGTCGACTACAACCTCACGCGCGCCGCCAGGCTCAGGGGAGCCAACGTCCTCAACCTCAACGAGCTCGCGCACGCCCTCCGCCCCCACTACGTGCCGGGCGACATCATCAGCGTGCACCTAGAGAGCCAAGGCAACGAACCCGACCAAGCCGTAGGCAACCTTGACGACGGCACCCTGGTCGTCCTCAAGCACGGCGCGCAGCACACCGGCACCACCCGCAACGTGCGCATCAACAATATCCTCGAGCGCCCCAGCGGCCGCATCCTATTCACCGAAGACGCCGGTGCCGAAACCAACTAGGGCAGGTCCGCCACAGACGCTCGTTCGCCCGGACCGAAGCCAGCGCACCCCATGGCGTCCACCACGGCCGTCTAAAATCCAACCAGCCACAACACCAGGCTGTAAGAGGACGAGACAGTACGGTATATGCCGTGGCAGCCACATGGCTCGTCGCTCACCACCCACTGTTAATAGCAGGTAGAATGAAAAACAGAGAATCCGGGGCGAATGTGCCCCGCCCCACTTACTTGCATTCACGCGGAGGCGCGCAATCAGCATGAGAACCAGACTCGGTAAGCAAGGCTTCACCCTCGTAGAGGTCGCGGTGGCCACCCTCGTCATCGCCATGGCGGTGCTCGGCATCACCATGATCGTCACCCAGACCATCCGCGGGAACCTCCACAACCAACGCACCATAGAAGCCACCCAGATCGCCGAGCGCATCATCGAAGAGACGGTCGCCGTCCTCCGCGACGACCCCGAAGCCCTGACTTGCCCCGGCACCACCACCGGCACCGAGGAAGGCGACAGCGGCACCGAGTACCACACGATCCTCAAGCTCACCCCCCTGGTCCTCAACCTGCACACCGGCCAGTACAGCGAAGTCGCTGACTGCAGCGGCACCGACCTGTTCCAGGTTGATGTGACGGTCGCTTGGGAGGGCGGGGAGAACGTCCACCTCAGCACCCTCACCAGCAGCGACCCCACCTACGAAGCGCACCCCGTCTTCGACCACTTCATCATCAGCGACGCTGACGAAAACGACCCCACCAGCCAGACCATCGGCATGTGCGCCGCCGAACTGCCCGGCCGCGTGCAACTCGATTGGGCCATCTACGGCGCCGCCACCATCACCCTGCAGATCGGTGACGCCGAACCGTTCGAGGTCGACTTCACCGGCACGCGCGCGCTGGACATCAATGAAACCACCACCTTCACTCTCACAGCCACCAACATCGCCGGCATCACGGTCAAGGAAGAACGCACCGCCATCGTCGACGCCGTGCCGCTCCTCAACGCCTTCGCGTACAACCCCAACCCCACCCTAGAAGGCGTCCCCAGCACCCTCTCGTGGAGCACCACTGACGCGCAAGCCGTCTTCCTCGACGACGAACCAGTCGTCGCCAGCGGCACCCGCAGCATCCAACCAGTGAACGGCGCGCTCGCCACCCTCCGACTCGTCAACGGCGCCTGCGAGATCACCCAAGTCATCGACGCGCCGCTCACTGTCGAGCCGCTCGAGATCCTCGACTTCAAGTCCGACCGTGACACCGTTACGGAAGGGGAGAGCGTCACCCTTGGCTGGACTTACAACCACGCCCTCAGCCCCGCACACCACACCGCCACCATCACCAACAGCCGCGACAGCACCAGCCGCGACGTCACCACGACCACCTACCAGCCCGTAACGGTCTCCGGGCCCACCACCTACACCCTCACGGTCACTGATAGGGCCGGTAGCGTGCTCGCCACCCGAACGGCCACCGTTGAGACGGTCCCGCCCGCCCGCATAGACGCTTTCGACGCCAGCCCCGCCAAGGTGTGCGGCGCCCAACCCATCAACGTCACCTGGAGCGCCGTGAACGCCAGCAAGCTCACGCTCATGCCCATGGGCGTCGACGTCACAGGCGCCACCAACCACATCCTCCCCATAGGCGCCACGCAAGCCGTCTACCTCATCGCCGAGAACGAAGCCGGGCACCAGGTCGAAAGCGACCACATCACCATCACGCACATCCCCAGCCCCAACCCGACCTTCACCAGCGACAAGACCAACATCACGCAAGGCGACACCCTCACCCTCAGCTGGGAAGTCACCCACGCCCAAACCGTCACCATCAACAACCAGGTCGTAGACGCTACCGGCACCTGGACCGTCGCCCCACTCAACACCACCACCTACACGCTCACCGCCAGCAACGAAGGCTGCGAGAGCGTCGAGCGCCAGATCACCATCGCCGTCCAGCCCCTCGACATCACTAGCGTGACCATCGCTCCCGCCGAAGTCACCAGCGGCGAAGAAGCCGTACTCACGTGGGAACTCAACGACGCCTTCGACCCCAACCTGCACCGTTTCGTAGTCGAACCCGGCAGCATCGACGTCGGCAGCGACACCAGCCTCACCATCACCACCACCGAAGCCGGGCAGTTCGCCTACACGGTCGTCGCCTACGACCGCATCAGCGGCCACGCCCTCACCCCAGCCGCACCCGATTACGCCAGCAACGACCGCGAACTCACCCGAAGCAACCCCAGTACCCTCACGGTCGTCGAGAAGCCCGTCATCGACGCCTTCGCCGTCGAGCCGCTGTTCGTGTGCGGGCCCACGCCCGTCACCATCAGCTGGGAGACCCGCCACGCCAGCAGCGTCCTGATCAACGGACAGGCCCTAGCGCCGGCCGCGGCCGGCACCGCCCAAGTCAACATCACATCGGCCACGCCCGCCCTCGTGCTCGAAGCCCAAAACCGCCTCGGGTACGCCATCACCTCAAGCCCCGTCCCCGTCACCTACTACGAGATCCCCGCCGGCGCCATGACGGCCGACCACGACGCCATCACCGCCGGCCAGACCACCACGCTGCGTTGGGACACGCAACACGCCGCCAGCGTCACGCTCGACGGACAGGTCGTTGACCCCGCCGGCACACTGCCCATCAACCCCCTCACGACCACCACCTACGTCCTCGAACTCACCAACGGACCCGACTGCGCCCCCATCCGCATCGAACGCACCATCGAAGTCCACGAAGTCAACGTCACCAGTTTCACGGCCGACCACAGCGACATCACCCGCGGCCAAAGCACCACCCTGCGCTGGAACGTCGCCCACCTCGACCCGACCCTGCACCACGTCGAACTCCACCCCCTCGGCCTCGACGTCACCAGCCTCACCAGCCAAGCCGTAACACCCCTCCCGCCCCGCGAGCGCTACACCCTCACCATCACCGAACGCGCCGAACCCAAACGCGAGCTCGCCACCAGCGACACCGTGACCGTAGTGGTTGACGAAGCGCCCACCGTCACGAGCTTCCAAGCCGACCCCATCGGCATCTGCGGTGTCGGCAGCACCAACCTCACCTGGGGCACCGCCCACGCTACGCGCGTCCTGCTAGATAACGTCGATGTGCCCGCCAACAATCCCTTCGGCACCAGCTTCGAGATCGACGGCACCCGCACGTTCACGCTTCGTGCCGAGAACCGCCTCGCGTACCCCGATACCGCCCAAGTGACCGTGCACCAGGCGCCGCAGCCGGTCGTGACCTTCGTGATCGACAAGGCGCGCATCCCCGAAGGCGACACCATCACCCTCACTTGGGACGCGGTGGATGCCGACCGCGTGACTCTCGATGGCGAGAGCGTGCCAGCCCAAGGCAGCCGCACCCTCACGCCCCGCGAAGCCACCACCTACCAACTCATCGCCGCCACGGACAACGCCGCCGGCAGCGCGTTCACCTGCATCACCCCCGCTGAAGTCAGCGTCCAAGTCGACCCAGTCAGCATCAAGCGCTTCGGCCTCACCACCACCGCCGAGGTCACGCGCGGCGACACCCTCACGCTCCCCTGGGAGCTCGACGGGCCGTTCACGCCCGGCATCCACACCCTCACGCTCGACACCATCCCCAGCGGCGGCGAGAACCACAGCGCTGACGTCACCAGCCTCACGCAGCTCGCGGTGCGCCCCCAGGTAGACACCAGTTACCGACTCACCCTGCGTGGCGCCGTCGGGCAACTCCTGCACCAGAGCAGCGTCAACGCCCTCGTGCTCGACCCGCCCGTCGTCACGCTCTTCACCGCCACCCCGCAGCAGGTGTGCCAAGCGGGCACCGTCACGCTCGCGTGGACAGCCACCGGCGCCGCGGCCGCCTTCCTCAACGGCGAAGCCCTAAGCACCCCCGGCGGCGGCACCACCACCCGCACCATCAGCGCCACTGAGGCGTTCGAGCTCGAGGTTCGCAACAGCCTCGGCGCCAGCACCTACGCCTACCAGGCGGTCACGACCCGCCCCGCCCCCACAACCAGCCTGGAAGCTGACCGAACCAGCGTTCCCCTGGGCGGCGAAGCCAAGATCACCTGGAGCGCCCAGCATGCCGATGAGGTCCTCCTCAACGGTAGGCGCGTCGAGCCCGCCGGCAGCCTCACCATCACCCCCACGAGCGCCCAAACCTTCACCCTAGAGGCGCGCGCCGACGGGTGCATCACCAGCACCCGCGAACTCACCATCACCCCGCAGCCAGTCACTGCTAACGACCTGCAAGCCAGCCCGAACGCCATCAACGCCGGCGCCAGCAGCACCCTCACCTGGGAACTCGACGGGTACCACCCCGACCTGCACCAGACCATCCTCGAGCCGCTCGGTCTCGAGGTCGCCGGCGGCACCCAAGTCGTGGCCCCCAGCGAAACCACCGCGTACCGCGTCAGCGTGCGCCTCCGCGCCAGCCCCGAAACGGTGCTGGCCACCAGCAACCCAACCACCCTCACGGTCGCGAGCGAGCCGATCATCGACGCGCTCCGCGTCGACCCCGCCTACATCTGCACCCCCACCCAGGCCCTCACCCTCACTTGGGCCACACGCAACGCCACCAGCGCCACGCTAGACGGCCAGACGGTGCCCGCCAACGGCACCCGCCAAGTCACCGGCACCACCTTCACCCTCAAAGCCAGTAACGCCCTCGGGTGGGAAACGCAGCAGACCGCCGCGCCCCTCATCGCACCCGAGCGCACCATCACCTTCACCGCCGACCAAGAACAGATCCTCCGCGGCGAAAACGTCACCCTCCAATGGGTGGTCACCGGCGCGCACGCCGCCACCCTCGACGGGCAGCCCGTGCCCCTCACCGGCACGCTCGTCGTGACCCCCACCCAGACGACCGTCTACCGCCTCGAGACCAACACGCCCAACGGCGCCAGCGATTGCCGCACCACGCACCTGGTCACGGTAGAAGTCGAAGAACTCCAGATCGAAAGCCTGACCGCCACCCCGGCCACCATCCCCGCCGGCGGCAGCAGCACCCTCGCCTGGAGCGCCACCAGCGAACTCGACCCTGACAAGCACACCCTCACCCTTGAGCCCCTCGGTGCGGACGTAACCACCCTCACCGAGCAGCAAGTCACCGCCACGGACCCGACCTCCTACTGGCTCGAGCTGCGCGACACCAACAACCGGCTCCTCAGCCGCAGCGAACGCCTAACCCTCGCCATTGACGGCAAACCCGCCCTCACGCGAGCCACCGTCACCCCAGCCCAACAGTGCCAGCCGGGCAACGTCACGCTCACCTGGGAGAGCGGCAACGCCACACACGTCCTCATCGACGGCCAGCAGCGCCCCGCCGCCGGCAGCCTCAACCAGACCATCACCACAGCCCGCCAGTTCACCCTTACGCCCATTGACGCCCTCGGCAACAAGGGCAACACCGAAACGCTCCTCGCGCGCGTCACCCCCCAGCCGACCCTCAGCCTCACCGCCGACAAGACCAGCATTCCGCGAGGCGAAACCATCACCCTCGCGTGGGACGCCGGCACGGCCGAAAGCGTCACCCTCAACGGCGTCCACGTCCCCGCCCAAGGCAGTCGCACCTTCCGCCCCGACACGACCACTACTTACCGTCTCGAAGCCGCCACCGGCGACTGCATAACCGCCCAAGCCGCCACCGTCAAGGTGCAAGGCGTCCACATCGACGCCTTCACCGCCGACAAGGAGAACGTCACCAGCGGCGAGGACGTCACCCTCACCTGGAGCCTCACCGGCTTCAACGAGGCGCAGCACACCCTCACGCTCCACCCCACCGGCGACCAGCTCGAGCACGACGCGGAAGCCATCACGCTCAGCCCGACGAGCAGCACGCAGTACGTCCTGCGCATCACCGACCAGGCCGGCCGGGTGCTCGCCGAGCGGCGGCTCCCCAACCCAATCCGCGTTCACGAGGCGCCCATCATCACAGGCTTCACCGCCGACCAACTCCTCGTGCACGGCGAAGCCGACGTGACCCTCCGCTGGGGCACCCGGCATGCCAGCAAAGTCACGCTCGAGGGCGCCGAAGTGAGCCCGCGCGCAGAAGGCGCCACCACAAGGCGCGTAACCACCGAGCGCACCTTCACGCTCGCCGCCACCAACGCCGCCGGGAAGGCCGTCACGGCCACCGTCACCATCAAGCAAACGGCCCTACCGACCGCGAGCCTACAGGCGAGCCAGAGCCGCATCACCGCGGGCGACCAGGCGACCCTCACATGGGTGGCCAGCGGCCAGCAGGTGCTCCTCAACGGCGCCAGCGTGCCCGCCACCGGCAGCATGACGGTCGCGCCCACGCGCACCACCACCTACTACACGCTCGAGGCGCGCGACCAGGCCGGCCAGAAGGCCACCAGCACCGTCACGATCACGGTTGACCCCGTGCGCGTCGAGAGCCTCACCGCCGACCCCACCCGCATCCAAGAGGGCGACGAGGTCACGCTCACGTGGCAGACCACCAACACGTTCGACCCTGAACTGCACACGCTCACGCTCCAGCCCGACAGCCAGGACGTGACCGGCCGCACCAGCATCGTGCTGGAGGCCAACGAGACCACCACCTACCAACTCGTCCTCACGGACAAGAGCGGCCGCGAACTGCACCGCACCCAACCCGGCCCCCTCGTCACGCTCGAAGGCGCCGGGGCGATCGCCAGCCTCACCGCCACCGCCCCCACCTGCGCCGCCAACGAAACCAGCGTCGCCTGGGTCACGCGCGGCGCGAGCAGCGTCCGCCTCAACGGCCAGACACTCGACGCCAACCTCACCCGACGCGGCGCCCAGGCCCTCACCCCGGCTCCCACCCAGGTCACTCTCGAAGCCCTCAACGCCACCGGCAACATCATCGACACGCGCGAGATCACCCTCGCCACCCCCAGTGCCCCCACCGTCGCGCAGTTCCGCGCCAACCGCAGCGCCGCGCTCGCCGGCCAGACCGCCACCATCGAGTGGAACGTCACCGGCGCCCACCGCGTCACCATCGACGGGGTAGAGGTGCCCGCCCAAGGCGAAGCCACTCTCGCCGTCCACGAGACGACCACCTACACGCTCCACGCCATCAGCGCCGACGGCTGCGCCGTCACCGAGCGCCTCACCATCGAAGCGCGGCACGTCAGCGTCGAAGACCTCCAGGCCGACAAGGCCACGATCCGCCCCGGGGAGAGCGTCACCCTCACCTGGACGTACCCCGTCGCGCCCGCCGCCGAGCACCAAGTCATCCTCGAGGGCCACGGGCCCCTCACCCGCAACGGCAACACCTACCCAATCAGCCAGGCCGTCAACCCGACCGCCACGACCACCTACGCGGTCGCAATCCTCGACCCCCACGGCCGCGTCCTCGCGCGCAGCAACACGCTCACGATCGCCGTCCAACACCAACCCGAGATCGTGACGTTCGACGCCACCCCGATCGGCGTGTGCGGCGCCGGCGACGTGCTCCTCACCTGGACCACCAGGAACGCCAGCAAGACGTTCCTCGAACACTCCGGCGCCCAGCACGACGTGACCACCGCCTACGGCACGACCGCCGTGCGCGCGAACCCCGGTGACGAGCTCACCCTGACCGCCTGGACCAACTACGGCGACGACACCCGCACCATCACCATCGGCGGCGGCCAACGCCCCAGCATCAGCTTCAACGTGACCCCCGCCCACCGCACCGCCGGCCAAGAAGCCACCATCACCTGGGACGTGCACGGCGTCACCAGCGTCAAGCTCAACGGCCAGCGCGTCAACGCCAGCGGCACCCTCACGGACGCCAGCCACCAGACCGTCGCCTACAAGCTCGAAGTCGAAGCCGACGGGTGCGACCCCATCGTCCTCGAGCGCGTCATCCACACCGCGAGCGTTCACGCCTACGCCCTCACCGCCGACCGCACCCGCATCACCGACGGCGACACCACCACCCTCCGCTGGAGCCTCAGCGACAACCTCGACCCCAACACCCACAAGCTCGTCCTCGATCCCACCGACCAGGACGTCACCAACCTGCGCGCACTCGACGTCACCCCGGGCCAGACGACCACCTACAGCCTGCGCGTGACCGACAAGGCGGGCGCCACGCTCGGCGCCAGCCCCAACGTGACCATCACGGTCGAGGGTTACCCCGTCATCACGAGCTTCGACGCCACCCCCATGCAGGTCTGCGGCGTCCAAGACGCGACCTTCACCTGGACGACCCTCAACGCCAGCCGCGTGCTCCTCAACGGCGCCGACGTCTCACCCGTCGGCAGTGGCAGCACCACCCGCCGCATCACCCAGTCCGGCGAGTACGTGCTCGAAGCCATCAACCCCCTCGGCGTGCGCGTCACCAGCGAACCCCTGGTCATCCAGCAAGCCAACCAGCCCACCATCACCTTCACGGCCGACAAGACCACGATCGTCGACGGCGAGCCGGTCGAGCTCACCTGGGAAGCCAAGGACGCCACCAGCGTCACGCTGGACGGGCAGAGCGCGGCTACGGCGGGCAAGCTCACCGTCTACCCGCGCCAGACGACCACCTACGCGCTCGCGGCGAACAACCCGACCGCCGGCATCCCCTGCGAGACCACCGCCACCGTCAACGTCACGGTGCAGCCAGTCGGCATCCAGAGCTTCACCGTCACCCCCAAGGACGTGACGGTCGGCCACGACTACCAGCTCGCGTGGGGGCTCAACAGCAGATTCGACCAGCAGCTGCACATAGTGCAAGTTGACGGCGGCAGCGACCTCGGCACCGCCACGAGCCTCACTCGCGCGGCCGACGAGAGCCGCACGCACACGCTCACGCTCAAGCGGCGCCACGACAACAGCGTCATCGCCACCAAGACTAGCGGCGTAACCGTCCACGCCGCGCCCACCATCGACACTCTCAGCCTCGCGCCCGCCGCCATCTGCGAAGGCGGACAAAGCACCCTCGAGTGGGTCACCCGCCACGCCAACACCGTCACGCTCAACGGCCAGACGGTCGCCGCCAGCGGCACCCGCACCCTCACCCCCGGCGCGAGCGCCAACTACGAGCTGATCGCCACCAACCCAGCCGGCACCAGCGTGCAGCGCCAAGCGACTCTCACCGTCAACCCGCGGCCCGTCATCACCTTCACCACCACCAAGGCCACCATGACCGCCGGCGACACGGCCACCCTCACCTGGAGCATCCAGAACGCCACCAGCGCCCGCATCAACGGCCAGAACGTGCCCCTCACGGGCAGCATGGAAGTCGACCCGCTCGAGACCACCACCTACACACTCAGCGTCGACCAGGCTCTCTGTGGCACCACAAGCCGTCAGGTCACCGTCAACGTCAACGACGTGAGCATCCAGATGCTCTGGTTCGACCCAAGCGCAATTACCGTTGGCGACCCAACCACCGCGTATTGGGACCTCAGCCCCACATACTCCCCGACCCTGCACAGGCTCGAGCTCACGGAAACACACCCAGAGAACCGCATCCTCGCCGACACCCTCACTGGTGACCGCTTCACGTTCACCCCAGACCCTAGCGACCTAGGAACCGGCTCCATGGCCTACGACCTCACGGTCTACGACCTGGCCGGCCGAACGCTCGACCGCTACAACGCTGACTTCGGAATCTACGCCGAACCTCGCATCCACGACCTAACCGCGACGCCCGCCGCGATCTGCGCCGCACCTGACCAAACGCACGCCGACGTAACCCTCCACTGGACTTGGAGCGGCAACATCAGCCGGTCTTTCCTCAACGGGGAAGAGAGGCCCTACGGCATGATCTGGTACTCCCCAGTCACGCATCCAGTCAGTGAGACGACCACCTTCGTGCTGGAAGGCCGAAACTTCCCCGCCTACTGGGGAGACAGCTCCAGAGGCATAACAACCGCGGAGATCACCGTCCCCTTCACGCAGGTCATCGACCCGACCTTCAGCGCGAGCAAGGCGCGCATCACGGCGGGAGACACCGTCACGCTCACCTGGAACGCCATTGGCGCCACCACGGTCGGGCTCGACGGTCAGGCCGTCAGCGCCAGCGGAAGCCTCCAGGTGCGCCCCACCAGCACGACCACCTACACGCTCACCGCCCAAACCGGCGACTGCGCCCCCATCACCAAGACCATCACCATCACGGTCGACCCCGTCAGCGTGGACACCTTCAGCGCTGATAAGACCAACGTCACCAGCGGTGACCCCGTCCAACTCACCTGGAGCCTCACCCGCTACTCGACCAGCCTGCACAAGCTCGTGCTGCAGCCCCTCGGCACCACCGTCACCGGCACCAACACCACCGTCCACCCCACCGTCACCACCAACTACCGACTCCGCATCGACGACAACCACGGCCGCGCGCTCGCGCAAGGCCCGCAACTCACCGTGACCGCCAACGCCGCCCCCGCCATAGAGAGCTTCACGGTCCAACCACAACTCGTGTGCGGACCCAAAGACGTCACCCTCACCTGGTCCACCATCAACGCCACCGCCCTACGACTCAACGGGCAGGCGCTCACCCCGATCAGCAACGGCAGCACCACCAGGCGCGTGACCGGCAACACCACCTTCACCCTAGCGGCCCTCAACGCCGCCGGCGGGAGTGTCACGGAAGCCCACACCGTCACGTACGTCGCTCCCCTCGAAGCCAGCCTCACTAGCAACAAGAGCCGCATGGTCCGGGGCGACACCGCCACCCTCACCTGGAGCGTCTCGGGCGCCAAGAACATCACACTCGATGGCCAGACCGTCAACGCGACCGGCACGCGGCAGGTCACGCCCACCCAAACGACCACTTACACCGTCGTCGCCACCAGCGAGCACTGCGGCACCATCACCCGCACCGTGACTGTCGAAGTCGACCCTGTCACCATCACCGACTTCCGCCTCGACGACAGCACCCAGTTCGACGAGCACGGCAGCATCAGCCGCGACGCCCCGGACTTCCACTGGCAGACGACCAACCTCAACCCCAGCCTGCACGCTCTTGAACTCACCGCCCCCACAGGCGTCGTGACCGACCTGCCCGGCGCCGGCACCTGGTCGGACACCAGCGGCCGCACCTTCACCTACGTCCTAACCATCTACGACCTGGCGCGCAACATCGTCGACCGCACCGAAATCGAAACGTTCGTCCAGCCGCTCATCACCGGCACGTGGCCAGCCACCAACGTCTGCCTCCCCGCCCCCCTCGAGGTCGCATGGACCGTGCACGACGCGCAGAAGTACACCGTCCACCAGAACGGCCAACTGGTAGCGAACGTAGACCGCAGCCCCAACGTCATAACCGAGCTCGTGCGCCGCACCGTCAACCTCGCCGACGACCAGCCCGTGACGCTCACCTACACGGCCACCAACCCGCTCGGATCCACCGCCGCCCAGAGCGTCACCATTCAAGGTGCCTACCCGCCCGAACTGACCCTCACCAGCACGCCCGCCGTCGCCGGCGCGCCCGTCACAGTCACCTGGAGCATCGCCAACGCCCCAGCCGCCACCACCATCCGCCTCGACGGCCAGAGCGTCCCCGCCACCGGCAGCACCACCTACACGATCGGCAAGACCACCCGCGCCCACACGCTCACCATCGAAGGCGACCCCTGCGGCGCGTACGAGAAGACCCTCCCGGTCACCCCAGCGCTCCCCACCATCCCCACCTTCAACACCAACACGACCACCGTCACCGTAGGCGACACCGCCCAGTTCACCTGGAGCACCAACGCCCACTACGACCCCACCCACCACCGCCTCGAGCTCGCCGCCCCCGGCCAGGACCAGCCCGGCATCAGCGACGTCGCCTACGACCTCGGCACCGCCACCAGCCACGCGCGCACCATCACCAAGGCCGCAGCGCACGACTACCGCCTCACCATCTACTCGCGGCACACCGGCGAGCAGCTCGCCGCCAGCGCCGTCCGGCGCGTCACCGGCGTCCACCCGCCCAGGATCGACAGCTTCACCGCCACCCCGCAGCAGGTGTGCAGCACCAACCCGACCAGCACCCTCGCCTGGGCGGCCGCCAACGCCACCAGCCGCACCCTCACGGGCGCCGGCAGCGTGGCAGCCACCGGCAGCCGCACCATCAACCTCACCGGCGCCGCCAGCTACACCCTCACCGCCGGCAACGCCGCCGGCACGACCGTCACCCGCACCGTCAACGTCGCCTACATCACCGCCCCCGAGATCACGAGCTTCACCACCCAAGGCCCCAGCGCCAACAACAACTACGTCACGGCAGGGAAGACCTACACCCTCAGCTGGAGCATGAGCGACCCCAACGCCGTACCCATCCTCGACGGCGTACCCCTAGCGGCCGGCACCACCAGCGCCACCCGAGCCGCGCCCAACAGCCCAGACCCCATCACGCACACCCTCGAACTCGAGTTGGGCCCCTGCGCGACCGAACCAGTCAGCCTCATCGCGCATCCCGCCATCGCACCCAGCGCCATCCCCGCGCCCGTCGCCACCATCACCGCCGAGCAGGAAGTCACCCTCACTTGGAACGCCCCCGCGTCCAGCGGCAACGCCCCCATCACCAGTTACGGCGTCTACCGCCTCACGAACGGCACCAACCCGGCAACCGTCTACCTCACCAACGTCAACTCCTACGTTGATGAGGGCGTCCTGCCGGGCAACACCTACAAGTACTTCGTGTGGGCCGGCAACGCCGCCAACCTGTGGGGCCCGTACTCGCCCTACAGCAACGAAGTCACCGTCATCGGCGCCCCCGGCATCCCCGGCACACCCACCATCACCAACGCCAGCGACCGCAGCCTCACCATCGCGTGGGCCCCACCCACCTTCGACGGTGGTGCACTCATCACTAGTTACCGCGTCGAACGCCAAGCCAGCAGCGACGGAAGCGCCTGGGACGCATGGAGCACCGCGCAGTCAGGCAACAACGGCACGACGTTCACGGACACCGGCCTAACCGCCGGCACCTACTACCGCTACCGAGTCGCCGCCACCAACCAAGCCGGCGCCAGCCCCAGCAGCAGCCCCAGCGTCAGCGCACGCGCACTAACCACTCCGTCCGCCCCCAACACCCCCAGCATCACACCCTCCGGAGACAAGCAACTAACCGTCACCTGGAACACCCCGGCCAACGACGGGTACTCGAGCATCACCGGGTACCGGCTCTACCGCACCACCACCTCCGATGGGCTGCCGCCCGTAACTACCACCATTGAGATCAACGGCTCACCCTCCGGCCCGCAAGAGTATGTCGACTCGAACCTACTCACCGGCGCGAAGGTCACTTACCGCGTAGCAGCCATGAACACCATCGGCGAAGGCGCCCTGAGTGCCGAGTCGAGCCAAGAATCCGTCCTCACCGTACCAGGCGTCCCAGAAAGCATCATTGCCACGGTGTTCGGCGAAAGCGGCCTCCAAATCGTGTGGCAAGCACCCGTGATCACGGCCGTGGCGCCCTTAGACAGTTACCAACTCCAGCGCCAGACCAGCAGCAACGGCACCAGTTGGAACTCATGGGAAACCATCGTCCCGGACACCGGCAATATTGCTCGAACCATATTCGACGAAGGACTAACGGCAGGCACCTACTACCGTTACCGCGTAGCTGGCTTGAACCAAGCCGGGGTCGGAGAGTACAGCCCGCCCTCAGACGAAACCATGGCCATCAACGGCCCCGAAGGCGTGACCAACCTCCGCGCACACGTCCACAGCGACGTTACGCACCGCATCACCTGGGATAACCCCAGCGACGACCCCACAGCCCCGATCGACAACCTCCACATACACTTCCAGTCGCTTCCCAACCTGGCGCGCAACGCCACCATCAGCGGCAGCAGTAGCACTCCCGAACGCGTCAACGACGGCCACGCCTCGATCCACTCAAGTTCCGGCATCTACGCGTCCTTCGGCAGCGGCACCGGCACCAACTCTGGCGCCGAGAACAGCTACATCCAAATCGACCTCGGCACCTCACAGGAGATTGCCGCCGTCGTCGCCTACTTCTACGGCTCCGACACGCGCCACTACTGGTACAAGGTCAAGGTCTCCGAAGACGGGAACAACTGGACGTACCTAGCCGGCAACGCCAACACTACCGGCTGGGCGCAATCCCCCGATTCGCGCGAAGTCACCACCGGCGACTACCTCCCGACCATCGCAGAAGCGCCCAGCGAAACCATCACCGCCCGCTACGTCCGCCTCTACGCCAACGGCAGCACCGCCAACTCGGGCAACCACATCCTCGAGCTGGAAGTCCTCGGCGCCGGCACCTGGTACTCCACCCGCAACTTGGGCGGGCACCTCGGCACAGAAGATGCAACCGTAGAACTCCCAGCCGCCCACGCCGGCGACTACATCCGCTACAGGACTCAGGTCAGAAACTCCGCAGGCTGGGTGAACAGCGAACCCACGAACGTCAACCGCGCCGCGACCAACCCGGGCACCCCCGTCGCCCCCGTGGTATCGCTCGACAGCGACCGCCGCCTCCGCATCAACCTCACAGCCCCGACCAGCGGTTACGACATCATCACCGGCTACAACATCCAATACCGCACAGGCATCAACGATAAAAACTGGGGCGCTTGGACCACTCTCAACGCCAACACCGGCAACCACAACACCTCCTACACGCACGGCGGCCTAACAGCAGGAACCTACTACCAGTACCGCGTCGCCGCGATCAACGCTGCTGGCACAGGACCCATCAGCGCCACCTCCAGTGCACTACGAGCAGCAACCGTGCCGAGCACCCCAAGCGCTCCACGAGCCGCCGCCACAGGTGACCGAATCATCAACGTGACATGGAGTGCACCAAGTAACGGTTACTCACCAATCACTGGTTACACCGTTCAACGCAGCACCAACGGCGGAGCGTGGGTCCAGATCGGAACGCCAAGCACCGCCAGCATCATTGACACAGGAGTGGCCGCAGGGTCCACCTACCAGTACCGCGTCTTAGCACGAAACGCCCTCGGCCCTGGGGGTGTCAGTGCTGCATCCACCAGCATCCGCCCCTACTACTACCGGAACGTGGAGTACAGGCACCGTTGGAGCGGCTTCTGGTGCACCTACACCCTCGAAAACCGACCAGTCGTCTACGGCAACAACGTCTGGCACCAGGAGTACTTCACCAGCGGCGGCGGCTGCGCAATGACCGCCACAACCGGCACGCGCTGGAACGCCCAACTCGCCAACCCCACCCCCGAATGCACCGTCCTCAACTCCAACCAATCAGGCGCATGGGCACTCGGCTGGTGCCGCTGGTGGTAAGCCCAACAACCCCCCAAGGACACGCTCCATGACCAACTACACTCGATTCCTCCCGCGCATCATCACCGTACTCGCCCTTCTCGCGACGGCCGCGCTAATGACCCACTACACCACCAGCCTCCGCGCATACCGCCGCATGACTGAAGCATCCAGCCTCATCAACCACTGGTCGGCAGCGATGGTCGAACTCTCCTTCCAGGACGCAACCGGCGCCACCCCAACCCTGCCCTGTCCAGCCATCACCCAACGCATACACGACGGACGCCACGCCACCTACACCCTCGCCGCCACCATCACGCGAACGCAAGCGCCCCAACCCGGCATGGCACAACCAGAACCGACCTGTGACGACACCCCTTACTACCTTCTAGAGATCACATCCGGATGGGACACAAACCCCCAAGCGGTACGCGTCCTAATGGTGCAGGACATGCTCAAGGCACGCGAGAACCCCGAACTCCTCATGCTCCCCTACCTGCGGAACGAACCGGTCCCCTACACAGTCGCAGCCGGATCAAGACTTGAGGCGCACCAATGAGCTTCACCCAGCGCCCCCGGACGCTAGCCATCGCCGCGGTCACCGTCATGTTCATTACCGCAGCCCTGACACTCTTCCTGCTCCCACCAGGTAGCCTCGACACCCAACACCATTACGTGGTCGGCGAAATGATGCACGAGCACCTAGCAGCCATCGACCAGCGCCTGCAGGAACTCGAGCTCCATTCCGAAGCGCCCATGGCCTGCCCGACCACCTGGGTGGACACCATCAAGCAGGGGAGAACCGCGTACGAGCTGCGCGCCGAAATCCTCTTCGCTCACTTCGACCCACTGCGTAACGATTGGGTGCCAACCTGCAACGAGCAGGCAGGCTACTACGCCATCCGAGTTGAAGGCAGTTGGCGCGGCGCCATCGTCCCCCGCATCCTTGAACTCGCCTCTAACCGATACGCCCATATGGCACTAGCGCCAGTCCCATATCCGGAAGACTCGAATCGCCCGCTGAATACATCTCCGCAGAACCGCCTTGAGGCCTCTGAGACAGCCGAAACACAGTAAACTGAGAATCGTAGACTGTGCGCGCCAGGACCGACTGGGCGACCTCCAGGACGGCGCGCACGGTTCCCTCCCACATAAGAGGGAAGAGGAGACCTAGTGCGGAGCCCAGCCAGAACACAAGGCGTCAGCCTAAACGAGGTGCTCATCAGCGCCGCCATCCTCGCTGGCCTCGTGCTCGGCGGGCTCGTCGTCACTGACACCGCCACCCGCACCGCCAGTGGCGCGCAGGCCGAACGCAGCCTCACTCACGATGCCCGCACCGCCCTCAACATCATCAAAGACGACCTACGCGCAGCCAGCCGCCAAGGCAGCGTCATTGACCCCGAAGCCGAAACCACCACCCTACACACCGACCCCGACCGCCCCGGCAGCCTCACCATCCACCTCGAACCCACCCCCAGGCCCCGCACAGCCATCACCTACTACCTCGAGGACGGAACCCTCTACCGCGCGCACCGCACCACCATCACGCCACTCGCGCTCAACACCAAGAGCATCGAAGCAACCGTCCAAGGCGACCTAACCACCATCACCATCTCACTCCAGCACGGCGAGCGCGAGCGACGCCACGAGACAGCAGTGAGGTTCAGGGACCCGTGAGAGCACACCCCCGCACGCGCGGCAGTGCCATCGTCTACGCGCTCGTCTTCGCCAGCCTCCTCGGCCTCACCGCCCTCGCCATCCTCGCCACGCAAACCCGCAGCACCCGCAACACCAGCGAGATCAGCAACCGAGCCCTCGAGCGCGCCACCACCGACGCCGCCATCGAACACGGCAAGGCCCTCGTGCAACAAGCCCTCGGCGCGCAAGCCGTCGAGCTCGAGCAACTCGCCGACCTCAACGTCACCAACCACCGACTCAACGGCCTCGAGTACCGCCTGGACCTAAGCCTCGCCGCGCTAGGCAGCATCCACGCCGACCTCGTCGGCACCAACCAATGGTCCGCCGTCCGCATGAACCCGCACACCGGCGAGCCACTCCGGCACCTCACCAGCAACGTGAACCTCGAAGCCCTCACGCTCCAAGGCGAATGGCGCGACGCGCTCATACACCAAGCGCCCGGCGCCGACCCCATCACCCTCGGCATCTACCAAGACGGCGTCTACCGACGCGAACTCGCCGACACCAGCCACATCCCCATACCGTTCCCGGAGCTCAACGCCCCACCAGCGCAACTCGCCGCTCGCGGCAGCACCAGCGGCACCCGCGCCGAACTCGGGGTCCTCCTCGACGCCACCGGCCGCGTGTGGGAGTGGCCACTAGACCAAAGCGCCACCCCCAGCCTCCTCAACGAGCTCGCGGGCATTACTAGCATCACCAGCGGCGACCGGTACGCGCTCGCGCTCACCCAGCATGGCGACCTGTACGGTTGGGGGAACAACACACGCGGGCCACTTCGGCCCACCAGCATGAGCATGAGCGAAAGCTTGCAGGACATAACGCGCCTCGACATGCCCATCGTTGACGGCGCCAGACCCGCCCTGATCACCGTCGCTTCCGGCGACAACCACGTCATCGCGCTCGACAGCCGCGGACGCGCCTGGTCGTGGGGCGCCAACCACAGCCAACAACTAGGGCGCTCCTGCGGCAGCGTCTGCTCCGCAGACACCATCCAGTTGGAAACCGACTTACCCATAGTCAGCGTCAACGCCGGCGGTGACCGCGGCGCCGCCCTAGACCAAGCCGGCCGCCTCTTCGTGTGGGGAGCCGGCCGCACCCCGCGCCTCCTCACTCACCCCGACGGCGCACCCGCCCGCATCACCCACTACAGCCTCAGCGCCAGCGAAGGCCTCGCCATCACGCAAGACGCAAAACTCGTCCGCTTCACCAACAACACCACCCAACCACTCGAGATCCGCCTCATCACCAACGAAACGACCGGCGGCAGCACCACCATCACCCGCGCCGACCTCATCCGAGCCGGTCAAGAACACCACGCCGCCATCATCGGCGCCGACCTCATCACCTGGCCCGCCAACACGCCCGGAACACCCACCGCCACGCACCAACTCACCCCCGGCAACCTCGGACCCGGTCAGCACGAGAACCTCGACAACCTGCGCGTCACGATCGGCGACCAGAGCCTCACCCTCGCCTGGGACGCCCCCGAAGAAGACCTCACCTACCAGATCCACCACAGTCACGACGCCCGCGACTGGCAGCAAGCCGGACAAACCACCAGCCCCACCTACCACCTCGACAACCTCACCAACGGCCAACCGTACTTCCTGCGCCTCACCGCCCTAAATCCCTACGGCGAACCCCGCTACGAACACACCGGCGGCCCCCACACCCCCGCCGGACCGCCCGGAACCCCCACCAACGGCCGCATCACCCCACTCCACGAAGCCCTCGAGCTCGCGTGGGACGCCCCACCCAACAACGGCAACCCCATCACGGCCTACCGCCTCGAACAAAGCAGCAACGGCACTGTATGGCAGACGCTCCCGTACGAGCCCACCCAACCGCACGCGCGCCTCACCAACCTAGAGAACGGCCGCCCCTACCACCACCGCGTCACCGCCATCAACAGCGCCGGCCGCAGCACACCCCTAACGCTCCCCATCGGCACCCCCCAAGGCCCGCCAGCACCCCCCGAACTCGAGCGCGCCGACGGGCACTCCCTCAACGGCCACGCCGCCATCACCCTCACGTGGCAACCCGCCCCCGGCGCCACCAGCTACCGCGCGCACCACACCCGCGACGGGGGCACCTGGACGACCACCACCGGCCCCAGTGACGCCACCAGCCTCACCATCACCGGCCTGCAGGCAGACGCCAACTACAGCGTCTACCTCGTGGCCGCCAACCAGCACGGCGACAGTCAACCGTCCCGGCGCCTAAGCGTCACCACCCGCAACACGCCCAGCAGTCCACGCGACCTCAGCGCCGCGCCCCGCAGCGACACCGAGGCTCTCCTCGCCTGGAACCCACCAGTCAGCGGCGCGCCCATCACCAACTACCGCCTAGAGCGCCGCGAAGAAGGCGGCTCCTGGCGGCACCTGAGCGCACTAGAAAGTGAAACGTTCCTCGACCAGGGACTCGAACCCGGCCGGCACTACGCCTACCGCATCGCCGCCGTAAACGCCTCCGGCACCGGAGCGTACACGCCCCCCATGGAGCTCGTGACCTCCCTCACTGCCCCCAGCCAACCCGGCGCCCCCAAGCTGCGGTACCGCAACCAAGACAGCCTCACCATCGCCTGGGACGCCCCCGCGAGCGCCGGCGGCGCCACCAGCCTCACCTACCGCCTCGAACGCCGCCAAGCCGACCACGGAACCTGGGTGGTACTCACGCAAGACCACGACAACACCACCTTCACCGACACAACCGTCCAGCCCGGCGGCACGTACGCCTACCGCGTCACCGCCCGCAACCAACAGCACGACAGCCCAACAAGCGAAGAGACCCTGATCGCCGCATCCGCAGCCCTCACCGCCCCCAACGCGCCCCGCCTCACCGGCCGCGAACACCTCAGCATCAGCCTCGAGTGGGACGCCAGCAGCACCCCCAGCGTGACCGCCTACCTCCTCGAGCGCGCCGAACACGGCTCACTCTTCACCACGCTCACCACCATCCCCGCCCAAGCCGCAGCCATCCAAACCTACGCCGACACGCGCATAACCGCCGGCGTCACCTACGCCTACCGAGTGCGCGCCAAGACCGCCGACGCCACCAGCGAACCCAGCCCCGCCAGCGACGACGTCGTAGCGCTCGCGCGCAGCGCCGCCCCCAACGCCCTAACAGCCACCCCCGACACAACAGAAGGCGCCTTCCAGCTCGCGTGGGGCGCCCCCAACGACGCAGGCGGCGCGCAAGTCATCGGGTACCGCATCCAACGCAAGACCAACGATCACGAGTGGGCCACCATCCACGATCACCAGAACCCCACCACCAGCTTCACGGACCCCGACGCGCAACTCGGGGCAGAGCACTCCTACCGCGTAGCGGCCGTCACGACCCTGGGCGCGAACCACATCAGCCCCTACACGCCCGCCACCCCACCCCAACTCCTGATCCGCATACCCGGGCAGCCCGACGCGCCCCTCGTGGCCACCGCCCCCGGCAGCTTCACGCACCCCCTCATCACCTGGCTCGCTCCCAACGACGGCGGCACACCCATCACCGCCTACACCCTCGAACGCGAGCTCAACAGCGTCTGGAGCAAGCACGCCACCCTCGCGGGGCACGAGACGCAGTACGTCGACCAGGAGGCACAACCCGGGCGCTCTTACCGCTACCGCGTCATAGTCACCAACGCAGCTGGTGACAGCAGCGCCAGTGGCCCCAGCAACACCTACGAGGCGCACCCCGCCCTCGGCGCGCCCACGCAACCCCACGTCACGCACGCCGGCACCGCGCGCCTTCACATCAGCTGGGCTGCGCCCCCGGACGCCGACCCCAACGACGTGCAGGGGTACCGCCTCGAGCGCCGCGTCGGCAACGGCGAGTGGCAGACGCTAATCGCCAGCACCGGCCCCGGCGTACTAAGTCACGACGACCGCGGCTTAAGCGTCGGTGTCGCCTACCAGTACCGCGTAGCCGCCATCAACCAAGCCGCCGTCGTCGGCGCCACCAGCACCCCGAGCGTGGTCGTGACCGCCGCCGAACCGCCCACCGTGCCCCGCTCACCCGCCCTCGCTCGCAGCGGCGACCACACACTCACGGTCGAGTGGAACGCCCCCAGCGCCGACGGCCATGCCTCCATAACCAGCTACAAGCTGCAAGTCCGCACTAGCGATGACGACGGCACCTGGGGCGCCTGGCGTTCGGTGTACGAGGGCGGCAACCGCAGCTTCACGCACACCAACCTAGTCAGCTCGCTCTACTACCAGTACCGAGTCGCCGCCGCGAACGCCACCGGAGAGAGCGACTACGCGCAGACCGCTTCCCTGAGAGCCCAAGAGATCCGCACGATCACTTACGAGTTCACGTGGTCAGGAATGTGGTGCTCCTACAACACCGGCCCGCTGTCAGTTCAGACTCCTGGCGACGGCCGCTGGCATTACGCGGGAAGAAGCAATGTGGGCTCCGGCGGGTGCAGCGCCTGGGCCGACATCGCCGTCGCCTGGAGCGAACAAGACCCAACCCCCGCACCACAATGCAGCGTCATGGCCTCCAACGTGACGCTCGAGGGGTGGCAAACAGTCCGCTGCGCCTTCCAGTAGGGCAAACGCAATCAACGGCTTATCTCCCGGCTGGCACAAACGGCTGAGAGGCTTGTATTGATTCTTTGCCCTGAGCGCACTCGCCCAAGTTCAACAGTATGGCGCATTGTTTGCATCCGTGGCGGGCTTCGTGTTGGTGTTTGCCACTGCAGGGCGTGGTGGGGCTGGTGTAGATGCCCACCGCAAGCGCGTCGCTAATGTCAAAGTGTCATACGCATGGCGAACTCGAAATTTTGGAAAAGATCGCGATTCGAACACTTGCTGGCTTGGCAGAAGAGGGGCGCGGTAGGCTGACATCAGCTGGCAAGTGCTCAAAGAGGCCTCATTGACCTACCCGGGCTAAGTACGATTCTCACCGCGCGCATACCGTACGATTCTTCCGAAACCGTAATGACTACTGCTGATAACCTGGGGTGAATTAGGAATGCGGGGATAGAGTGAAACAATCACGAAAGCTCGGAGCCATCCTCTTTCTTTTTGCACTTATCAGCGCAGCATTGGGCCAGGAGTTCGTGTTCGGTACACACGCAGGCATGAGCATATCTGAAGTCCTCGCTACCGTCCCCGGAAGCGAGCAGCAAGTGCCAGCCGGACGCTCAGGGAACGTTCCGCCCAATGTAGAGTTTCATGTCAGGTTCAAGACAACCGTTGCGGGTGTCCCATTGATTGCTTCCTTCGGCTTTGTCGATGGAGGCCTCCGCCATATCGAGGCCGTCTCCTTTTCCGAGGGACGCCAAGACCAAGAGGTATTCGCCGTACGGCGCTTACTGCAAGCGTTCATTGACCACTTCGGCCCACCCTTGACTCAAGAGGACAACGTAGCACCCATAATCCCCCCGATGTTCATGGATGACGTCAACATCATCAAGGCCGAGTGGTACAGGTCAGCTGTCTCAGTCAAGTTGAACTTCTCGATCCTCAATGGCAAAACTCTTGGGTCCGTCATTATTTCTCACGTGCCCAGCGGGCTATGAGTCGACCGAGTTTGGGCTAGGGGCAAAGAGCAGTCAGCGAAATCCCAATCGGCCCATATAGGAATCAATTGCGCGAAATGGGAGCTCACACCTTGTGTTGATTCTTTGAACCTGGTGCACTGACTTCGGAGAAAACACCGTCACGGACGACCATGATGGACGTAGTCTCATTACCGTGCACGTGAGATTCTCAAAACCTGCGCAGGATTCCCACTTCCTCCAGAGTGCTCGCCACTCTCAATAGCCAACTCTCTTCCTAGGTCAATATGTGAGATGTAGTTCAAGGACTTCAAGGCGATTTTGTCAGGCTCGATGAGCATGGGTCACTTCGAGCAGATTCGGGCTGAACTAGAAGCGCGCGGCGCTAGCAAGCTTGATGTTCCCCTCGGGGTTGTCGGAAGTTCGCCGTAGCATTTAACGGTCAATCGGCGGGTCTTATCCATTGAGAACCGCTTTGGTGCCAGGACCCTTCGCTGAAGCGCTTGGACCTGACAGCGCCGAAGGGTCGGTACGGCGCAATAGGAGCGGCCGCCCGATGATCCTGCCTTAGGACCATTTTCTCCCCAGCGACAAGCCAAATAACCTCAAGCTGCCTAGAGGCTATGAAATCGTCAAACCAAGCCGCGCTTACAAATAGGGCGTCGGTGTGCCTTTGATTAAGCTCCTGGCCAACTACGGAGGTACAGACGACCACGAGTTGGCCCCCGGAGTCGTGCCATTCCCAGGTTTTCTGGTTCAGCACCAGGCCTCCTTCCCTCACAAGCCATGGCGAAGGGAAGAGGGGAACAATGCGCTCACCAGAGCACTCGTCCGCATGCGCCGATTCCCAAGCGAGCTCGGCCCAGAGAGATAGCAATTTGGGTGTGCCCGGAGGAATGGGGTCGTCATATCTCCCTACGTCCGGATAGAGGAAGTCGGAAGTCAATGCGTCTGCTTCCTGAAACGATGGGTGCCAAGGGTACTCAGCGACGAAGCCCTGGCGGACTTCTGGCCCGAACCAGTTCGGGAGCCAACGTCCGGTCAAGTCCCGCCCCTCCATCCACCTTGCTGCCCGCTCCGCGTCATGCGTTAGGTAGGCTCGTGTCTGGAGCCAGACTTCCCTCTCTTCGGCGCCCCCTTTGACATTGGCAAGAATGGCGTACCACAAGGAGCCCTCATCATCTGCGACCGTCATGTAGCGAGCGGCTTCAGGCACGTCCGCATCATGTGAAAGCCAATCCCAAGGGCTTTCGCGGGGCACCAGGGGTGTCAGCTCAACTGCCGGCAAGGAGATCGGCCCCGCGCTGCAGGAGATAGGAAGTAGAGCGGATGGGTCGATGTCGCGCTCCCAGAACTGCCAAGGGCCGGCATAAGCACACTTGCTCCCGTCTAGAAGGATCTCTGGCGAGCTATCGGTCTTATGAGCTAGGTACTCATGGTAAGCGAGCCACTGGTACTTCTTGCCGACACGCTCAAGTGGCCCTCCGCTCCGGAACGATCGCCCGTAGGACTTGTCAAACTCTGCGAACCACTCGTCCTTGTACCCGTAGTCCAGGATTCTGGTCGCCATCCACTTCAAGGCGTTCTCGACCATGCCACCGCAGTCCCCGTAGCTTCCTCCCCAAGCCCTATTGATCACGTAACCAACCACGTAGCGGCCGAAGTCGCCCATGGGACAGTGCAAGGAAGAAGCAATCAAGCGAGACCCCTCTCCTTGCCCAAGGATGGCTTCTAGGTCTTTCCCTGTACCACCTTCTTCGGTGGCTAGATCGACTTGGGGCTCATACGGGGGGCGGTGAATTCTTATCGTTTTATCGTCGATGATCCCTCTGCGGATAGCTAGGTCAACCAGCGCTTGGGCGTAGTGGCGCATACGGAGGTGCGGGAAGGGTTTGCCGCCAGCAAAGAATCTATCGAGGAACCAGTTGGCCGCACCCCTAAGGTCAGGGCTCGGTCGGCGAAGAAACGCTCCATACACTGCTGCAAACAAGCGCTCGCGGACATAGGGGTCGCTGCAGTTCCGAAAGTGCTCCAGGAGTGGCACGGCTAGCGAGGGATGGCTCTCAAGGACGTGGACCAGGGCCTTCGTTGCGCGGTCACGAACTTCCCGATGAGATGCGGTCAGGAGCCAGCTCAAGATGATACCCGCCAACATGGCCTCTTCAGACCTGAGCCCACCGACATTCCCGTGTCGCGCCCAGGAGATGATACGAGCAACAGCTCCTTCGAGCCTGTTGATATTCAGGGTCCACATCACGTCGCGTTCGGCCATGGACATTTTCATGAGCCAACGGCTCGTGTAACTTGCGTTCAGAGGGTGATCCGGCACGACGCTCACCTCTAGGAACACCTCGAGAAGCTCGTCGGTCACACCACCCAGGCGGCCATTTATCAGTTCGATGAGGTCCTTGCGTTCGGGAAAGGCGGCAACGTTCCTCCACTTGAAACTCTCGATTACGGCTCGCCTGACCTGATCCCGTTGCCACACATAGGTAGGCTGTTCAATCTCCAGTATCTCGACACCGAAGCGCTCTGGGACCTGGATGGCTAGGGCTGTGAGCACGCCCTCTGGTGCATCCTCAAGCGGAATCAAGCCCGTCGGTCCGAAGGCTGTATTCAGGTCAGTAGCCGTGACCGAATCATCGAAGTACGCGTCGAGAAGTTCGGCCGCAACTTGATGGTCGGCAAACCGTTGAAAGGCAAAACCGACCACGTCGATTGTTGATTCGTTGGCGTAATCGTAGGCTTCAAAGCGCTTGAGAATGTGCTCGTCGAGAAGGGCCTTATATAGGCTCTCTGAGTACCGCTCCGTGGATCGCGAGGGCCACGCTTCATCAACGATTGACTTGGCCTCCGCCTCCGGCAAGAAGTAATGCCAACGGCTATGGCCGTGCAGGGCTTCGGCCATGCGTTGCGCAAAGGCTTCAACCGCACGACGAACTGGGGCGGCGCTCTCATCTATGTCCAAGTCGTAGGAAATTCGGTGATTTGCAGCCTCGAGAAAGGCGTTGTAGACCTGAGAAAAGCCCCTAAGGCCCCTCTGCCATCGAACCTGGCCAAGCGAACGGAGGCTCCTCAACGCGAGGGTAACGAAGAGTGGATTGGCGAACTCCGGGGCAAATGGTGGCAGCGAAGCGTATTCAATCCCATAGTGCCGACAAAGGACCTCTAGCGCTGCCTCCTCGTTGTTCCGGAACCCAGGATGCGCAATCTCCTGGATATCCTCAGCGTTCCGGAACAGCTCGGGCCTATTTGTCGGCCGGTAGCTTACGACCATGCGTAGCCAGGGATAGCTCTTCAAGGTGCTGCAAAATACTGGCAGCGCCGCTCGCCAACGTCCAGCCTCGTTAGCCTCATTGATCGCATCGACGGCGATGAGTAGACGGCGGCCCGACTTAATTGCGACGTCCGACAAGGCTTGAAGCATGTCCTTTTCGGACCACCTATGGCCGAGCCCGAAGAACGTAAGCAGTGTCTGCCCAAGAGTAGACTCTAGCTTCAGACTGGAAGCCGGGATGATTATAGCGAGACCACCCTCGGCAAGGGTCTCACGCGCCCACTGGAGGAGATAGTGGGTCTTGCCCACACCCGCTTCACCCACTAGGCCCACGAGCGACTCGTTGGCAAGCGCTTCCTTCTTGAGGAAGAGCGATAGGCGCTGGAGTATCGCATCGGGACGATATGGATCATGTTCGTAGATCGTGGACTTGATAGCCCGCAGCTCACGTAGGGACTTAATCGCAGCGTCGATCTGCTGAGTCACCAGGTCTACGGGGACTAGCTCCTGATCACCCGGGTTCAGCTTGTTGACAATGGAGTCCAGAGCCTCAGTAAGGGTCTTGAGAGCGCCATGACGATCCGACGCGGTTTCGTTGCCGAGCGCTCGCTGCGCGTCGAGGCGGAGACTATTGACGCGCTCCCGGGCCTCATACAGTTGCTCGAGGTGCTTAGCCCCTCGCGTGAGTGCTGCGAATACTTCCTTGAGGTCGTCAATTGCCACGTTCTGCTCAGGCTTATATCTGTCTCCGCTGGCCGAAACGGCCCTCTCAAGGTACTCCTCAAAGTCGCTGCGGGCGAGTGATAGCCGTTGGTTCTCCTCAATCCTAGAAAGCTGAGCGGCGAATTGCTTCTCTGACGATGACCGTCGAGTTTCGGCCTCTTCGACCCTCGTCTCGACCCTAGTTATGTCCCCTTGGAGTAGCGCTGTAGCCGCCTGACTCGTTCGATACCCGATGTCCACCAGCACTTCCATGAACCCACGAAGGAACGTCTCGGTCCTGTGCCTGACGCCCTCATCCCATGTGTGCCCCGCGGCAGCCTCGAATGCATCCTTGAAGTGGGCGAGAATGACGTCCTGGTTGGTTGGGGAAATCCTGAGCAGCTCCTGTACGACGTCGGGGTGCTCAAGAACTTCGTTGAGTACGAGTTCCTGGTGCGGCGCGAAGTGAATCTCGACCAGGGATCTGATTCTGCTCTGCGCCTTGCTTACCTTCTGGCGGTCCTTGATGACCGCAAAAACCAACTTCCCGAGCTCAACCAGGATGCCGAGTTCGAGTGATGGATCCATTTCCACCCCCTGCATCAGTGTAACCAAGCACCTATGCGACGCCCCCTTCGTAAAGTTGGAATCTGGACTCAGTCGAAGTCGCTGCGAATGAACCAGGGCACGTTCAGGGCAGCAGCCAACTTGATGACGGTCTGGACTTCCCCCGCTTAGGTGGCTCTCCCGCACTTTGCGTGCTGTTTCATGCCGTCAGTAGGACGCGTTGGCGCAGGCTGAAAGCCGCCATCTTGATTGCATCGAGGTCTTCTATAACCGCACCCGCCGCCACTCAAGTCTCGACTAACTAGCCCCGTTAGAGTTTGATAGGAGAGAACTGGCCCAACCGCAAGCCGCCGATGTTAAGTCCCAACCTGTCCATCAAAGCGGGTGAACTCCAGGTCGACGCTCGCCTCTTCACCACCCGACAGCTGGCGCAGACCCTCACGGATCTCCTCATCTATATTTTCCACCCTAGGCTCCCGTCAGGCAGCTATACTGCTCCCATAGGTTCAGGTCCCTTCCTCTCCGGTCCACCACCGCGGCGAAGCCCGGGGCTTTCCATGCCCATCATCCGAACCGGCCACGGCGGGCCTCAGAGTTCAGCCCTACCGACCATATCCACACACCGAAACATCCTGACGCCCCCAATCTCGGAATCACGAATCGGGATCAGCGATCACAACAAGCGCCTGGAGCACCGCGTCGCTTCTTAAGGCTCATACCCCAGTAGGCGGCACTTGCACCATTCAAAATAGGAAGCTCTCACAACCCAATGCTACGGCTGATTGATCCTGCTTCCGCGGAGGTTTCCGGACTAGCAGAAGAGGTTTCCGGAATAATCGGACTAAAAGCACAGCATTAGTGGTCCTAACACCTTGTGTGGGTCCGGAAGGACGGTAGCGGCCTAATGCGATAAGCTAGAGAATGAAATGACGAGAACCGACCCTGCTCCCCGCTCCCGCCGCCCCCGCACAGCCCAACTGATCGCCTTCCTCGCCGTCCTACTCGCCGGCGTGATCGCTTACGCCATCACGCAGACCGGAGCCGACACCCAGGCCCAAGCAGTAGCCCCCGAGCTCGTGTTGCTCCAGCAGCAACCCACGCTCGGCAGTAGCGGCCCCCGCTACGACATCGTGGTCGACTTCGAGTGCCCCTACTGCAACCAGTTCCTCAGCGGCGACGCCTACGCCACCATCCTCGAGCAAGCCAAGGCAGGACAAGCGCAACTCAACGTCACCGCCGCCGCCTTCCTCAACGAGAAGAGCACCATCAAAGGCGCCGCCTACAACTGCGTCGCCGAGCTGGCCGGCCCCCAAGCCGCCCTACGGATCCTCCCCGACCTCAAGACCCCCGGCGGCGACACCAACCACTGGACCCAGCACGCTCGCGCGCTCGGCGCTCAGCACGCCGACGAGGTCGCCCTCCAAACGTGCATCGACGCCGGCGCCGCGCAAGAACGCGCCAACACCGCCTTCAAGACCACCGGCGTGCGCGGTGTGCCCGCCGTCTTCATCGACGGCACCGAAACCCCCTGGCCCGAAGTCCGGCCCAACTAACCCGGAAGCCGCCATTCCATGAGCACCCAACACACCCTCTTACACCGACTCCTGTTCAACCCCACATACGCAGCAGGCCTCGACATCCAAGACCGCCTCCTGCGCCTCGCGCACGTCCAACCCGGCACGGACACCCTCACCGCCATCCACGACCACCCCCTCCCGCCAGGGATCGTAGAGAACGGCGAGATCATCGACGAGCGCGAGTTCTCCCGCAAGCTCGCCGACGCCCTGCGCGCCAGCGGCATCAAGAACGCCTACTACGTCACGCACCCACCAGCGCAGCACACTGCCCTGCGCCTCCTCGCGTTCCCACCCATGCCCGCCAAGGAACTCAAGAGCGCGGTGCGATACGAGGCCACAAAGAGCCTGCCGTACTCGCTAGCAGACGCCGCCATCAGCTTCGCTCCCACCGAGAAGCGCAAGCCCAAGCCGAAGAAGGCAAGAAAGCCGCGGCGCGGCACGAACAAGAACGAGGCCGGAACTAACGGGGTTGCGCCCGAGGCGACAGAAGCCCAAGAGCAGCCCCAAGAACGCAACAAGGAAAAGGGGAGGGGCGTGCGAGGGGGCGGCCCGAGGTCGTTCATTGTGGCCGCCACACCAAACGCGCACGTGCTCAAGCTCATGCGGGTGGCCAAGGTGGCCGGCATACGCCTCGGCGTAATCGAACCCCGCGCCATCGCCACCCTACGCGCCCTCCAACACCACAAGCTCACCCACAAGGACGAGATGGTCCTCGACATCGGAGAGCGGTACGCCAACCTCACCGTGATCATCGACAACATCGTCCACCTCGCCCGCAGCCTCCCTTACGCGGCCGCCGACCTCGCCAACGGAAAACAGAGCGCCGTCGACGGCATCAATCGCGACATCATCGCCACCCTCGAGTACGTCCCGCGCATGAAGGACACGCTCCACCTGCAGCGACTCGTCCTGACCGGAGGCGTCCTCCACAACAGCATCACCAACGCCCTCGAGGGCCTCAACCTCACCATTCACGAGCCGCCCCTGCCCGACCAACTCACGAGCACCGCCCTGACCGCCTACGGCCTAGCACTACGCGGCGCGAGGGGAGTCTGACGTGCAAGACCTCAACCTGCTCCCCGAAACCGAAACCGTAAGGCGCCAATCCCGCCTCCTGGCGCTCACCGCCATCGGCCTCACGCTCGCCAGCGGCCTCTGGATCGGCAGCACCCAAATCAGCAATCAGCAGGTCAAGAACGACCTGCAGCACAGCATCAGCATCACCGAAGCAGAGATCCAACCCGTGCCGACCCTCACGCGCCAAGTGCAGGACCTCAATACCCGCCTACAGGGCCGCGACGACACCCTCACCCACCTCGCCACGCTCCCCCAGGAGACCGCCGCGGCCGCAGAAGCCATGCAACGCGCCCTAATCACCTTCGCTGACGACCAGTACCCCAGCATCACGCTCGACCGCATCACCGCCCACCGCGGCGAAACCGGCCGCCTCGTCGTCACCATCAAAGGCCGCGCCCTCGGCGGGCAACCCATCCAAGACCGCTTCCAACGACTCAACACCCTCGGACTCCTCCAAGCCTCCCCGACCGTCAAGCAAGAAGCCGACGGACGCTTCAGCTTCGACGGCCAACTCGAGTTCGCGCTCGAACCCAACATGACGGCGGTGACACCATGAGCAAGAAGAAGAACACCCGCAAAGACCAAGCGCCCCGCAAGCGGCGCATAACCCCCAGGCAGCTCATGAGCGCCTGGATCGTCATGGTTATTGCAGGCACCGGCGCCTGGTACGCGCTCGCCGCCCTGCCCGACGGCAACAACATCCAGCAACTCCAGAACGACCTGCGCCGCACCGAAAGCCGCCTAACCGAGAACCGCGAGCGCGTCACCGAACTAGAGGCCGAGATCCGCGAGCTCGAAGAGAACGCCGACCAACTGGACGCCGAGTACGGCGCTTACGCCGGCTTCGTAGGCGAACTCGAAGCCGCGGCTGATTACGGCGAGGCGCTGACTACCGCGCTCGCCGAAGCCGGGCTTGACGTCACACAAGCTGAGGCGCCCAAGACGTGGGAGGCCATCGTAGGGCCCTACCGCAAGGCCACCTTCACCCTCGACGCCACCGGCACGTACTCCGCCGCCATGACCGCCCTGAATGCCCTCGAAGCCCGCGCCGGCGTGAGCCTACAAGAGTTGCAGATCGCCAAGAGCGGCGGCGACCCGAACGACCCCCTGCTAATCACCCGCTTCACGCTCACCGCCCACGTAAAGGCCAACTAGGAGACCCCCATGCCACGCCTCGCACACCTGCTAGTCAGCCTCCTCGCGCTCCTCGCAGTCACCTACTCGGCCGCGAACAGCCCCATGCGCGCTCTCGAGGCCAACCCCAAGTACCAAGCTCCCGTCCAACTCGTCACCACCGTCGACGGCGTGAAGCTCTCGGACGCCCTCGCCCTTTTAGGCGCCAGCGCCGGCGTCAACATCCTCACCAAGGACCTCCCCGACAAGACCGTCACCTACAGGTTCGAGACCCCCACCCCCTTCTACGAAGTCTTAACCGTCATCCTTACGCTCGAAGACCTAGTCGTGAGCGAGACCGGCTCGACCCTGATCGTGCAGCCCGCCGCCACCGCGCCCCAACAGGCCACGGAACCGGCCGCGCCGCGCGCGACGCCCGAGGCGCTCTTCCACGACCTCGGCGGCGCCCCAGCCGACGAACTCACCAGCGTCATAACCAGCCTCCACCCAGGCGTAAGCGCCCAAAGCGTCAACGGCGGCACCCGCCTCCTCATCACCGCGACAACCGAACAACACGACCGCATCCGCGAACTCATCAGCGACTACCGAGCCCACGGCCCCGCCGAGGAGGAAGCCCCCGAACCAGACCCCATGGTGAGCGCCTTCGTACCCGTAGCGCGCGGCCTAACGGACCTAGCCACACTACTCCCTGACCGCTTCCCCAGCGCCCGCATACAAGTCGTTGAGAACGCCCGCGCCATCAGCGTCACCGCCACCCAAACCGAGATCGACGGCATCCGCCAGTACGTCAGCGAATACGAAGCCTTCCTGGAGGCGCGCGAAGCCGAAGGCGCCATCAAGAGCGAGCAAGCCCCGGAGATCGTTGAGCGCACCTACCGCGTCAGCAACACCAGCGCCACCGAGCTCGCCGCCACCATCCAAGCCGTCCTCGCCACCAGCGAAGAAGGCGCAGCCGCCACCTTCGTGCCTGACGACCGCACCAACAAGCTCGTCGTCCGCGCTCCCGAGAACCTCATCCCCGAAGTCGAGACGCTCGTCCTCGAGCTCGATGAGCCAAGCAAACAGGTGCGCGTCACCGTGCGTATCCAGGAGATCGCGCAACGCGAAGCCGAGAACCTCGGCCTGAGCATCACCGCCAACGCCGGAGCCCTAGTCGGCAGTCTCGTGAACGGCGTCGGACAGTTCATCTTCAACCCCGCCAAGGCCATCACAGCCCTCACCATCAACGCCGTACTCGACACCCTAGAAGGCCAGAGCCTCTCCCGCACGCTCGACAACGCCGTGCTCATGGTGGCCAACAACGGCACCGCCACCCTCAACAGTGGCGGGAACATCAACGTCGCCGTGCAGATCGGCGAAGGCGACGCCGCCCGGCAGCAAAGCGACAGCATCACCTTCGGCACCCAAGTCACCGTCACGCCCCGCATCACCAACGACGGCAGGGTAGACCTCCAGCTCACCACCAGCGTCAGCGGCTTTGAGGGCGAGCTCGAGAACCTCACCGGCCTCCGGTTCAGCGACAAGAGCCTCACCACCAACATCGTCGTGGGAGACAAGGAAGTAGTCGTAATCGGTGGCCTCATACAGAACAGCTTCGTAAACACCGTCCAAGGCGTCCCGATCCTAAGCGCCATCCCCATCCTCGGCAACCTCTTCAGGCATGACGTGACCGAGAACAACAAGAGCGAGCTCGTCATCGTGGTGACCGCAGAGATCGTCGAGTAAGTCCCCTCTTACCGCTGGGAAGGCCGTCCTTATGGACGGCTTTCTTCTTGGCATGTGACGGCTGGGCACCTCGCGGCACGCAGACCGTTGTTAACGTAATCTAATGCTTTCTCAGTTTACTATTTGTTGTATGATGACTCTTAGAGCGCAAGAGACCCAAGCGCGCTCAGACCTTAGAAGACCCGCAATCGCGGGCGGAATCCGGAGAAACACCATGCAGCACAAGCAGAAGCGCACCCAGGGCTTCACCCTCATCGAGCTGGTCGTGGCCACCCTGATCATCGGCCTGCTCGCCGCCGTCCTCATCCCGAACGCCCTCGGCGCTCGCGCGCGCGCCAACAACTCGGCCGTGCAGACCTTCCTCAAGAACTTCGCGCAGGAAATGGAAATCGGCTACGCCGACGGCGGCTTCTACTACCCCGGCGAACTCGACGTCGATGAGCGCGTCGCGGCCGGCGACGAAGTCTTCTTCGGCGCCCCGACCTTCGTGACGAACTTCCTCTCCAGCACCGCTACCGCTGCGGTGGGTGACGGCAGCAACGACGGCACCAAGGGTGCGTTCGACGGCGAGTTCGAGATCGCCATGCCGGAGAACATCAGCATGGTCGTGCGCAGCAACATTCCCGACGCGCACTCCGGCTACTGCGTGGTCGCCCGCTGGAACTCGCAGGACACCGAGAATTACCACACCTACATCCTCACCCCGAACGAAGGCGTGCAGGTACTCCAGGGAGTCACCGCCGAAGCCGTGGACAACTGCCCCGTCTTCGACGGTCAGGGCGGCACCGTCGCCGACCTCCCGTAAGCTCCAGCCCTAGTTGGCCAGAAGAGCCCCGCAGCGTGACAGCTGCGGGGCTCTTCCCATTACAGAGGAGCAATCTAGGACCAAACCAACAAGGCCCGGGGAGAATCGGATGCTCAGACACACCGCAGCACTTGCTCTTGCGCTCGCCGTCCTAGCGACGGCCCAAGCCCAAACAGACGCGCTCGACTTGCTTCAGAGGCAGGGTGACGCGCTCGACTTGCTTCAGAGGCAGTACGCCTGGTTCGGCGACTTCCTCCCAATCTCCAACGAGGCCCTAGTCCTGTACGACCCTGACAACCCCGCCCACACCTTCACCCTGGCAGACCTGTCGCCAAGCAGCATCGCAAAGGCAATCAGCCTTTACCATGAGTCAACGGCACTCGCTCAAGAGTTCCAATCCGTCGCGTCCGCCACGACCAACGACACCACGCTCGACCAGGGCGTTGGTGCGGGCTATGCCGCCATCGTGCGTGCTCGCGAATACCTCTCCGCCCTCAGTAGTCCGCCCGGACTCACCTACCAAGAACAAGGAGCGCTGCTCGACCGGATCGGTTTGTGGCGCCAGCTCCAGGCCGTCTGGACGATGCTGTATATCTCGCAGTAGACGCACAAACAGTTCGATCTAGGAACGGAGCGGGATTGGTAACGGCCCGCCCCCTGCCGCCGTTACCGTTAGGTTTACCAACCGTTTTGGGCCCATGGATATCTTCATTCTCGGAGGAGATAAGCAATGCGCCTAAGCATCGACCATCTCAGCATCATGGACCACCTCACCAGTGACGCGGCGGGGGCCGCTCGAGTCGACCTCGAGCTGCGGGGCAAGAAGAGCAGCGTCGTCCGTGTGTACTATCCCAACGGCGGCGAACGCATCCGCCTCGAGTGGAACGAAGACCACGAACTCACTCCCGTCTGCAACGAGAAGGTTCTTCGCGCCCTGCGCGACGACGCCTACCTCACTGCGGTACTCATGGAAGTAACCACCGAGGACGCTCCCGAAGAGCTCGCGGACGTGCCGCCGGTCGGTATGGCCAGCGTCGGCCACCGCGCCGCGCCCCCAACCATGTTCATCTGATTCGTCCAAGCCTGATGATGAGCCGAGCCGCCCCCGACCACGGGGGCGCGCCTCGTTTCAGCAGGCGCTCAGACCACGCTCCACTTGTCCGAGTCACCCACGCTGATGTCCCTCAGCACGTACGCTTCGCCCCTAACTGCCTCTATGTGCGCCTCAACGCCATGGTCGCGTAAGTCAGTCCGCAGGTTCTTGATTTGGTTCTTCAATGCCGAGTACGTCGCCAGGGGCCCCTGATCCAAGCAGGCGCACAGCTCGTCGTACGACACGGGCTCGTTTGGCGTCTGACGCAACATGTCCAGCAGGCGGTAAGCGGTCGGGCGCAAGGTGGCTGTCACCCCACCCACCGTCACCTGCTTCGCGCGCCGGTGGTACCTAGCGCCGAACACATCGACAGGCTCCATGTCGGCGGTTGCCTCGTCAATGGCCTCCAGCAGCACCTTGAAGTCCCGCTGCAAGTCCGGCTTGTAGAACCAAGACAAGCCAGAGTGCGCCGCCGTCATGCGCGCGTTATTCCCCCGCTCGCTCGTCAACAACGCGCCAGACAACGACGGGTTCTGCGCCCGCAGGCGCCGCACGAACGCCACGTACTCGTTCTCGGGAAGACCCGGCAGGTAGAAGTCCAGAATCACGAAGTCCACCTCGCCGGCTGCCGCTACCGCCTCCTCAGGCGTTTGGGTCTGCACTACCCGGTACCCCTCGGACCCAATGCGCTCACTGATCATCTCCAGGTGAAGCGCATCGTCGTCCAACACCAAGACGACGTTGCCAGAGTGGTTGTGAGTCGTGTTACTACCTTCTCGCACTACACCCCGAAGGTACACTGTAACCAACGAGCGTTTCGCTCCGCTGCCTACACCCCCCCGCACGCCGAACGAGCACAATCATGACCGTGACGAGACGCACCCACCCACGCCCCCGCATCAGCAACCTCATCCTGGGGAGTGGCAAGCCCATCACAATGCTCGTAGCGCCAAGCGGCTGGGGGAAGACCTGGGCCGCCGCTCAAACCCTCGAGGACTGGCCAGGCGAAAGCCTCTGGATCACGGGCCACGCGGACCACGCCGACCCCACGCGCTTCACCAATGAACTCTGGCAACAGCTCACGCTCCAAGGGTGCCTCGCTCCGAACCACGGCGACTCCCGCTCCCTAGAGAACCTCACCGCACAACTCGACCCAGACACGCGACTACTACTAATCGTCGACGAAGCCGAACGCATCCACACCGACGCCATCCTCGGCCTCATGCGCGCCGCCCTCTCAGGGCAGGCGCCCATCACCCTCCTCATCGCCTTGCGCCGCGCGCGCTACCCCCACGGCGCGTATCCAGGCATCCCAGAAGCCAGCATCAACGTCCTAACCAGCAACGACCTCGCCTTCACACGAGACGAGATCATCGCGCTCGGCGGGGAAGACACCCCCGCCCTCACGCGCTACGACAGTCACGGCGGGTGGCCCGTCGCCGTCGCCACCCTCAACCAACAAGGCGACGACGAAGGCGGCCTAACCGGCCTCATACAGCGCGCGCTCGACAAACTCCCCGATCCCGTGCGCGAGCTCGTCACGCTCCTCTCCACTTCAACCGTCTGGAGTGAAGCGCTCGCCGAACGCGTCACCGGCATCCCACCAGCCGAGTGGCAGGCCACCGTCATCGAATCCGGCTTGCCCGTGCACCGCGGCGGCCTGGGCGAACTCCGCCCTCACAACCTCGTGCGCGACACGCTCCTCAAGGCGCTCAAGAACAACCCCACTCAGCACCGGCATTCCCTGTTGGCCACCGCCGACCACGCCGAACTTCGCGGCGACACCCGCCACGCGCTCGACCTCCTGCACGAAGCGCAAGCGTGGCACCAACTCGCGCGCGTACTGCGCGACTACACCAGCGCGCTCGCCAGCAACCAACGCTGGCAGGAGATCGTCGACGTAACCGACGCCCTACCGCTCCAGAGGCTGCCGGCCGCTAAGCAGGCGTACCTCAAGCACGTTGCCGGCATCGCCCTAGTCAACGTCTCGCGTGACCTCAAGGCCCTCTACGCCGCCGGGTACGCCAGCCAAGTCGACGTTGAGCCAGGCAGCAAAGCCGATCCCACGTACCTCGCAGCCAAAGGCCATCAACTCATGAAGCGCGCGCTGCAACTCGATCCCGACAGTCAAATAGCGCACGTGAGCCGCCTGAAGAAAGCCATGTTCGTTGACGACGTCCTTACTGCGCGCGAGGTTGCCCGCGAAGGCTGGGAGCTAGGGCCGCGTGACCCGGTCTGGCACCTATACCTCGGGTTCATGCTGGTTGCGCTCGAATCATTGATAGGCGGCTTCCAGGCCGCAGGCGCCGCCGCTCGCCAGATCCGCCTGGCCATGCGGTACGGGCACGGCGACACCGCCACCAGCCTGACGGTCCGCGCCCTGGAGTATCACTTCCGGGGCCTCACTGACACCAGTGAGATCGAGCGAGTGAGATCGCACCTCAAGACCAGCGCTGCTGAGCCCTTCAACGAAGCCGACCGCCTCTACCTGGCCGCCGTGAGCGAAGCCATGCTCGCCCAAGAACGCGCGCACGAGCTCCTGGCTGACCTGGAAGAGTACCGCTCTCGCGCTCCCAGACCGCACCCACGCACCCTGCAGTTCATCTACCGGTACCGGGGCGTTGCTCTCATGATGGACGGGCGCATAGAGGACGGCGCGCAATCACTCAAGCGCGCCTACCAGCTCGCCAAGCACGACCCCATCGTGCGCAGCCGCAGCACCGCCATGTACCAACTCGCGCTCCTGCGTTGTGGTCGCATTGACGAAGCCGCCCAACTCCTGCTCGAGATGCCAGAACCGCGCGCCAGCACCGAGGTCATCGACCAAACCGTTCAACGCGCGGCTCTCGCGATCGCCCAAGGCCAACACGAGCGAGCCAGCGCGCTCTTGGCCGAAGTGGACCCCGTAGCGGCTGGCTTCACTAGCTTCGGGTGCGCGCTGCACGCCAGCCTCGACGTAGCCAACCGCATCGCCGCCGGCGGCGACCCCGTATCGGCCGTCACCGCACTTGAGCGCACCCTAGCGAACGATCCCACCGCGTCGCAACGCTTCTGGTGGATGGGAGAGAAGAAAGCCCTCCAGTCTCACCTGATGA